>NZ_DLAV01000003.1:0-51031 GCF_002494055.1 Sphingobacterium sp. UBA7038 | reverse complement strand
CACTTTTAAGTTGCAATTCCAGCACCCTGTTGCATGAACTGGCGCACTGGACAGGCCATAACAGCAGGCTCGACAGATCTTTGTTCAATAAGTTCGGTACAGAAGCTTATGCGCGCGAGGAACTGCGCGCAGAAATAGCTTCGATGCTCATTGGTCAGGAGCTAAAGATAGGACATGACCCCGGACAACATGCCGCTTATGTGAAAAGCTGGATCCAGCTCCTCACTGATCATCCCTTTGAAATCCATGCTGCCGCCGCAGATGCTGAAAAAATATTAAACTACCTATTGACTTTTGAAAGAAAGCTTGAAATCAAGCAGTCAAATGCAAATGAGATCAAGCCTGAGCAGGCTATTCCTGAGTTAAAAAAAATAGGACTTTTTATTGGAGATGAGATTCCTTACGAGGATAACATCTTTAAGGTAACAGGACTGTTAAAAAAAGGACGGTTTCGGATGGAAGAATTAAATAGCGGTCGTTTTTTTGCCCTGACAAAAAATGATGAACTCTACAGGTCGCTGATCAATTGCAAACAACAATTGCAGCAAACAAGAATTAAAGATTCAAAACCAGACCTGGAACCTGTAAAAGAAGATATTTCTGTCCCAGTCCCAAAAAGATAAAGCAGACGCTTCCATCCTATTACTATTTATTCAGCTGTAGTATCCGGTCCTACTACTGTCATTAATAATGATTTTTTATGAAAATAACAGATTCTCAACTGTTCGATAATTCCCGGCCCTATTACCATGGCACAGATGCAACCTTTGATAAATTTGATGCCACATTTAAAGGTAGCAATACCGGCTGGGACAATACAAAACATGGCTTTTTCTTTGCTGACAAAAAAGAAAATGCATTACTGTTCGGTGATATCCTGATCACCGCGTACCTTGATATTAAGAACCCCATAGACTTACGCCTTCACTCCATCTTCTCTCTAGAAAATCAGGCCTCCCTCATTTGGGAAATCCTCACAGGGGACCAGCTTGAAGCAAAAAAAGCTCTTCGCAAACTCAACCGGGAAATAAGCCTGGGTGAAATCGGTGATCTATATGACAGTCTGAACAGTGAAGACAGTCATCTCATGTTTGAGAAAGCTGGATATGATGGCATCATATCCAGCCTGGGAGACGACCATCCTGAATTCGTTGTGTTCCATACCTCCCAGATTGAGATCATCTCCATAGAGAGGCAGAATTTTATAGGACGATCTCGTTAATCATATTTCATTTAAAAGTTAATGATGTCATTATGAAAATAGAATTAAAAGAAATCCATCACAGCGCGCAGCTTAGTGAGGAAACACATGCCTTCACCGCTAATCTTTATATCAATGGAACACACGCAGGCTACGCCAAAAATAATGGCCATGGAGGCGCTACCTATTATCAGGCGAAAGACGAGAAAGGAAAGGTTCTCATTAAGGAAGCTGAAAAATATTGCGCAGAACTGCCGCCAAGAAATACTGAAGACAAATTGCAGGATGATCTTTTATGGGATATGGATCTAGCGCAGTATATTGATGATCTACTTCATCTTTATCTGGAGAAAAAAGAAATAGACCGGTTCAATACCAAATTGAATAAACGCATGTTAGATGGTCTCGTCTTAGGCATCCCAGATCAATCGTTCCGCGGTTTTATATACCCCTTGCCAATGGTACAACTACTGGCTCACCCAAAAGGACCGGAAATAGTGTTAAAAGATCTCTCTGAAAAAGTCCTTCCTTTGTTAACGGATGGGAATAAACTCTTAAATACCAACATTCCAGAAAGTATTATTAAAGCAGCAGGTTTAGATGAGCAGCAGTATGTAAAACCGTTGGTTAGAAATATTCGGTATGGAATGATTCCATATAAAGAAGAAGAAAGCAATAGAAATAGATCCAGATAATGATCTAATAATTGGATTATTTGCTGAAAACAATTCGGAAGCTACTTTCGTGAATAGAAAGCAGGTTGAAAACTTAATATCGGTTTCTTGTCTGTGACCTTAACCACTCATCAAGCATCCGTTCTCTTTCCTTCCTCCTTCTCGATTCCTTTTCTCTGCGGTCCACAACAAAAATAAAGGGTATCCAAATACCCATACCAATACACCAAAGAAGTAAGGAATTACTTCCCGACATATTCATCGCAACAAATAAAGTGCCGCACGAGACAAACAATGTAAATAAAAAATATAATACCATTCCCATAATCAAATTGAGTTTAGTTCCTAAACTCAATTTACGAAATATACCACTGTAATACAAATGTTTACACAATAAATATGCAATTTTACATGAAAGAATTAATTGATAAACACGTATTGATACACCCTCTATTACCTATCGATCCTGCACAGAAACAGGGGCATCTCGGCACAATTTCCTACGCAAGTTATGACAATGAGATAATGGAAGTCAGCTTCGAAGATGGTGAAAAGTCTCTTTATCTTACAGATGCCCTGCTAGTATTCAAATCGATTCGAGAGTTGTCCCAGACCATAAAAGAACAGCAACTATTAACTGAAAAAAATCTCAAGACCTTCATGGACGTCTATTTAATCCTGAAGAATGAAGGTCGATCACAAGTACCTAAAGCATTCCACATGATATTATCAAATAACCAAATACTGAGTCTAGCTACAGTATCGCTAACAAGCAGACTTGAATTGACTCTTCCCGAAGACATGCACCCATATTGGCAGAAAGGGCCAAAGCGTTAACAATTAATAAAAGAGATTGAAATAAAAGGAATTTGAGGCTAAAAAGCATCACGAGATCTAGAATAGGACACATTTTCGCAAGAAAATTAAAAGAGATCCGGATTCTTATGACGATTTAGATCAAAGGGGGTACGTCGTGGCAAATATTGACTTTAGTTTTCTAAAAAAATAGAAAACTAAAACTATAAACGATATCTTAGAGAAATTGACCGCCCTATGTCATTCGCAAACTCAATATCATTTTCTGAACCTTCAAAATGCCATCTGTCTTGATTTTTTTTTAGTTTCTGAACCATGCCATCAAGAAGAATAGAAATTTCAGAAATCCCCCTATGTAATTCCTTCTCTAAAATTCTAATTTGAAAATCTTGGCCTTTAAAAGTTATTCTAAATGATTGTGCTGGTATATTACTTTGTGCTAGTGTATCTATTGTCTCTTCCATATTTCTACCTGTAAATTTAATAAAAGGCTTTAAAATTAGATATCAAAAAAGGTTAAAAATCCTGTTTAGCTTTTTTTATCCATATCGATGATATATTGAATATCTATCCTATTTTCCCAAACCTATTGTTCACTGACCTATGCATCAACTTAAAAAAATTACGACAATCTCAGTAATTGAATATTTTAAAAAGTTAGAAATAGAAATATCCGAAGAAGACGCATCTTTAGTACTGGAGCATTTAACTGACATCGCTAAACATGCTCTTGAAGATTATTTTAAGTCTCTAATTAATCAGACAAAGTAATCGCAGCATTATCAAATTTTGATGACAAATTTAAGAATGTGAATTCAATCTTTTCTGATTGTAGTAAATTGTTCAGTTATCCGAATATCTAATCATCTCCCAAATTTCTAAATTCAGTAGACATCAATCTCTCTTTAGAAGGAATTGACCTGATAAAATCCATAACATACTGATTAAACGACAGGTAACTATCCAAAACACTAGATTTCAACTCATTAAAAGACGTCTTTTTATCAATTTTCAATAGCAACTTCCTCCGATAAAGATGGTTGTTGATCAAAATTTCCAACTTCACTTTTCCAGCTCTTATATATTCAGTAAGGCCAATTAAGCCATCGATATGAAGAATTACTAAATCTTTTATCTGAAACCCGATAATCCCAAATTCCTTAAGTTCATTTATAAGCTTATCCCGTTCTATTTTGAACCATTCAATCATTAAACTTTCAATACCAGGAACCGTTAGATTAATATCATAGACAATTAGGATCGGATATAATCTTAAAGATTGCGGCTTATAATTTTGATCAAATATAAACTTCTTTGTTAAACTTAACTTGATCCTGGTAATTAATTGCATGATTGCTTTTTCAGGTCCCTCTGTACTATAGTATTTCTTTTTTATTTCCTCTTGAATACTATTGATGTTAAAAGATTGTTTGGTAACCCCAGAAATAAAACTATCTTTAACTTCCACCAAAAAAACTTTGTTCCCATTCCGGACATAGTAATCGGGTTCTGAACTTTTCATTTTTTTTTTCATTTCAGCACCAGAAAAATTTAAAACACTTTTATTCTCATAGGCTCTTTTCATCAATTTGTAAACAAGATAACCTTCGGAAAAATGAGTAGTATAATCCGCTCGAAAACGATTTTCAGAAATACCTAATGCTGGATTTGATTTAACAATTGATTTACAATCCCAATAAATAGAATTATAAACCTTATTAAATATCATAGCCCTATTGATAATGACGTATTCGTTTTCTGACACTAAATAAAGAGGTTTGTTCCGAATAGGTAAAAAATCAAACTCTTCTATATTTTCTTTGTTTTCCTCGATATCATTCTGATGGTTATATAATTCCAGAAAATCTTGACTCACTTTATCTTTACCATTTATCGTAATTGCATCGCCATTGCAAAGCATTAATAGCGGGAATATTTTAGTAGCATAGTCTTGAAAACTAGTAATCTTCTTCGAAGCGAGATAAAGCTGAAATAAATTATTATTATATGAACAGAGAAAATCCATACAGTGTTTTACCTTTATCAATTGATAAATTGCTTGCTCAAGACTGAAATAACTAAAATCATAACTACTGATAAGTGAAGCCGTAGATAACCAAGTAGCCCTCAATATTCCTGAATATTCCGCTGGTACTGTTTTGCCAATACTATCTTGCCTATCAGCGAAAATTTCATTCATTTTAATATAAGCAATAAAAAAATCTAAATGTGACTCATCAAAATTTACTTCCATATTATGCTTCACTTCAGGAAGGCTAATTGCCAATATATTCATTTTCAAATTTGTATAATGGTTTATTAATATAAGCCGTGCACCTCCACCGATCTCCTCTCTATAACCATGAAAAATTTTAGAAATTATTATCTCCCCCATTTTTCCTTCGGTCCCGAACCAATAGATAATTTGGCGTTGAATTTCTATTATTTTTTTTTGTAAAATAGAATTCATTACTGCTATCATTTTCAGCGTAAGTGCTTTCCCATAAGGTTCTAAAATTTCCTTTGGCTCTCTGGTGTCGTAATCGAAAATTTTTGAAAATACAACAATAAGAGACATTTTGAGTTTGGAGTGAGCTGACATACAGAATATTAAAGGTTAATAATTAATCATTTAATGATAAAAATACAATTATTTTACCATTTTTTTTAGTAAATTCACCTTAGATATTAAACCCAATTAATATGAATGTTGCCAATTTATATATCCGAGTTAGTACAGATGAACAAGCAGAAAAAGGATATTCACAAAGAGATCAAGAAGAACGCTTAAAAAAATTCTGCGAAATAAATAGGATTACAATCCGTCAAGTAATATTCGAAGATCATTCTGCAAAAACTTTTGATCGTCCAGAATGGAAGAAAATGCTTCTTGACTTAAAGAAAAATAAAAGTAAGTCCAATATTCTGTTATTTACAAAGTGGGATAGGTTTAGTCGAAATGCGGGCGATGCATATCAAATGATAAGTTTGTTAAGGTCTTTAGGAGTAGAACCCCAAGCTATCGAGCAGCCGCTTGATTTAACGGTTCCTGAAAACAAAATGATGTTGGCATTCTACTTAGCAGCTCCTGAGGTAGAAAATGATCGCAGAGCGTTAAATACGACAAACGGTATGAGAAGAGCGCGAAAAGAAGGAAGGTGGATGGGCCCCGCTCCTGCAGGATATAGAAACTGGCTAAATGAATATGGGAAAAAGTCTATTGAGCTTAAAGAACCCGATGCATCACTCATGAAATGGGCATTTGAAGAACTGGCTAAAGGTGTCTATAATACGCAACAAATTCACCTTAAAGTACGAGAGAAAGGCTTGGATATCTGCAAAGCTTATTTTTGGAAGTGTATTAAAAATCCTGTGTACTGTGGACGAATTGTGGTTCCTGAATACGAAGGTGAAGAAGAATACACGGTGAAAGGCCAACATGAGGCTATTATCTCTGAGTATACATTTAACAAAGTTCAGGAGATCTTAGACAAGAGAAAAAGAAATAAGTACCGAACAAAGATTGTCACAAGAGAAGAATACCCCTTAAGAGGATTTCTCATATGTCCTATATGTTCAAAACCATTGACTGCAAGTAAATCCAAAGGTTACAGTCAACATTATGCATATTACCATTGCAAACTTCAATGTAGGCAAAGATTCAATACAGAAATAGTCCATCAAAAATTCGAGCAAGAGCTTGAAAAATTTGAGCCTAGAGCTGATGTTATTGGATTATACTCGACGATTTTACAAGAGCTGTATACGCAAAGAACAAAAGGCAATTTAACTGAAAAAGTTGAAATTGAACGAAGAATTAGGTCCCTCGAGGATAACACATCTAAAGCGAGAGATCTTTTAATTAGAGGAGATATCGATCCTCAAGATTTCAAAGAATTAAAATTAAAATATACAAGTGAGATTAACGAGCTTGAGGAGAGGCAACAAACTCTAAAAAATGCAAGAGGGTCAATGGACATTTTTCGAACTGAAAGTATCAGTAAATTCAAAAATATGGCCTCTATTTACAGGAAATGCAATATCGAGCAAAAACGTAAATTAATCAGTTCGATTTATCCCGAAAATTTGACGTTTTCAGGAACAAGTTTTCGAACTGCTAGGGTCAACCATTTCTTACACTATATCTATTTGATTAATAACGAATTACGTCCAAAAAAAAAAGCAGACAAATCTTAATTTTAAAGAGTTGTCTGCTAAAGTGCCCAAGAGCAGATTCGAACTGCCACGCCCATGCGAGCGCCACCCCCTCAAGATGGTGCGTCTACCAATTTCGCCACCTGGGCTCATATTCACCTTTGGTATCACAAAAATAAAGATTTTTCGCTCTTTTACAAGTCGAAAATCGCTTTTTACAGCATTATTTTACTAAATTCCTATTGATCAAGGTTCTAATTACACCGTCGACAAGCCCAACCCTTGGAACAATGATTTGTTTTAGACGACCATGCTTCATAATCGTTAGAAAAATCTCACTCGCAGGAATAATGACATCGGCACGATCTTCGTTTAAACCCAATAAGATAATGCGTTCTTTCAAAGAAAATGAAGATAAATGCTCATACACGGCTTTTAATTTAGCATAGGATAATGGTTTATCCAATTTTTCATTGGAAAGGCGCGCAAGCTTATTAATATTGCCGCCAGTACCAATACCAACCACTTGCTTATACATATGCGTATTACTACGTACCCATTCCCTCAGTTCATCCCAGGTTTCTGCCTTGTCCTGATTGTCGAGGATACGGATTGTGCCCAAGTTGAAGGACCTGGAATTAACCAAAACACCATTGGCAAATAACGATAATTCTGTACTACCCCCACCTACATCAATGTAAAGGTAAACTTTGTCCTTTTCCATCTTATTATCCCAATGGCTATTGTAAATAATCTCTGCCTCCTTTGCCCCTTCTATAATATCGATGTTGATACCGTTTTTCTTGACCTCCGTAACAATATCAGCGCCATTTCGTGCATCACGCATGGCCGAAGTCGCGCAGGCCATATAATCCTCCACGTTATAAACATCCATCAACTCCCGAAAGGCCTTCATCGTTTTAACCAAACTCTCGGCTTTCCTAGGTGAAATTTCCTGATGAATAAACGCATCATCCCCCAAACGAAGTGGAACACGTAACAGTGTATTTTTCTTAAAATTATATTGGTCTTTCTGTCCAATAATGTCAGCTATCAAAAGACGGACTGCATTGGAACCTATATCTATTGCGGCGTATCTCACTTTATATACGATTTCATTAAATTACGCTAAAATAAACACAGTTATTAAAAACTGTGTTATATAAATGTTAAGTTATCATTAATTTAACAAATAACAAACGATTATTCCAGGGAATTCTTGTGTACACAACACTGATATGTCTTACAATAACTAAAATTTCCATTTTATCAAGAATACAAACTCATTTCCTGCCAAAATCATCTCGCTGGCAATCAACTGAGTCGGAATACAGATAGCACATCCTATCGAAACTCAGTACCTATCACAATTCCATGCAGAAAATCTAGTATTGTCAACAAAAAAATCATAAAAAAAGGAATATTCATCTTAATGAATACTCCTTTCCTTTTATTTATCTTATTTCTTAGTGATGGTGTTCTTCAACTTTACCGCCAGCTAATTTGTAGATCTCTTCCACTTTTTTCAAAGACTCCTCCGAAAGGTGAATAACATCCTTGTTTGTATTGTGCTCTTCATGAGACAATCTAGTATTGATCTCACCTTGTTTTTCAACCACTAGCGCTAAAAATGCTTTATCATTGAATGCCGCTGTACTGTCCGAACCAATTGAAGCAGGAACTTGAAATGCAGGCACGCCACGTTGCGCATCGCCAACATGCAATTCTTTTGCTAAATTGTCCAATTCTGGTAACACTGTTGCGTAAGCTTCTTTAATCTTTGCAGCTACATTTTTCACCTCTGCTGAGGTAGATTGTTTTGCAGCTACATCAGCAAGATTTACCAAGTAGTTTCCATTTTCGCCAACGAATTTAATCATTGCAAAGGCATCACCATCCGCTAAGGATGCATTAGAGTATTGACGCTGTCTATCTGCAGCTGTTTGACCACAAGATGCAAATAATGTACCCGCACAAGCCGCAACAATAAATAACTTATTAATCTTCATATCAATTTTGTTAACTATACAAAAGTAGATAAAATATATGTTCTCCTAAAACCCTATCCGTGAAAAGAAAGAAAAATTACGCAACATTTCTTCCGGCATTCACCACGCCAAAGATTGTACGCGCTATTAATTTCGAATAATCTTCACGTTGTGCATCAGTCAGCTGATCCGAATTCAATGCACGAATCGCAAAATGCTGTATAACCAATAACGGTAATACAATTCCCTCGCGCGCTAAAATAGACTCACGATCCACAGGATAGTTTTCCATCAATTTTGAGGTTCCGCTCAGCTTTAACAGATATTCTTTTGTTATTTGGTACTCGGCATACAAAGTTTTCCAAAAGTCACCATAAATAGGATCATCTTTCATGTATGCTGTAATATCAAAGTTGGACTTTGTCATCGACATCATACAATTGTCGATCAATGTTTGGAAAAATCCAGATGACACATACAATTGCTGCACGTCTTTCCAAAGGTTATTTTTTTCAGCCCATTGCAATGCTGTTCCGACACCATAAAACCCAGGAATATTTTGTTTCAGCTGGCTCCATGAAGTTACAAAACTAATCGCCCGCAAATCTTCCAATCGCAATTCACGGCCTGAGTTACGTTTTACAGGTCTACTTGAAATATTGATCGACGATAGCGCTTTCAATGGCGACATCGTTTCCAGATAAGGTAAAAACAATTCATTCGTCCGTAGATCCATAAACTTATGATGACTCAGCTCAGCCAGCTTATCAATGATCTCCTGTTGATGTTTGGTTAAGGTATCGCCTACGCGTTGTTTCAAATCTGAAATAATTCCAGCGTGCAACAATTGCTCTATATTAAATCGTGCCGTATCTAAAGAACCATACTGACTACTGATTGTTTGTCCTTGAATCGTCAATTGAATATGATCGTTGGCAATCTCTTTACCCATCGATGCATAAAAACGCTGTGTCTTACCACCGCCACGTGCCGGAGGTCCACCACGACCGTCAAAAAACACCAAATCGACATCGTACTCGCGAGATATCGCCGTAAGTTCGATTTTTGCACGATAAATCGACCAGTTCGCCATCAAGTATCCACCGTCTTTGGTACTATCTGAATAGCCCAACATAATGGTCTGTTTGTTTCCTCTACGCTTCAAATGCGCTTTATACTCCTTGTTACTATACAAGGTTTTCATCACATCTGCTGCTCTCGTCAAATCATCAACGGTCTCAAACAAGGGTACAAAATCGATCGTTAAAGCATCCTTCTTCCATCCAGACCACAAGAATAACTGACGCAGTCCCAAAATATCACTTGCCTGTTGGCAATTGCTGATGATAAAGCGTTGCGCAGCTCGCTCAGAACCGGAACGTTGAATCTCCTTTAACAATTTGATCACACCAGATGTATCTTTCGTCAACGGATCTGCATCTTCTCCCACCGTTAAGTCAAGTTCTTTGAATTTTAATGCTTTTTGCTTATCATTTTCACTGAGCTCCAGATAATCCAATGGCATTCCAGTCTTTTCCTGATTGTGCTGAATCAGATAATTGGTAGCCTCACGTAATATCCGACTGTCTTGTCTGATATCCAATGTGGTAAAGAAACAACCAAAAGTCATCACTTTGCGGAGTAAGTCATCAACGATTTCTACAAAAAGTCCATTGTGATATTCCTCCAAAACATTTTTGATTGCTTTCAGATTTGTGATAATATTATCAGTTTCGTCTGCTGGATGTTCGACTGGATTAAAACTGTTTTCGTAGAACAATGTTTGGAGATTTTCCATATATTCCTCTACACCTCTAAATGTGATGCGCCGTCTAACAATACGAAAATCCCTATAGTAACATCTAAACAAAATGGTACGTAGCAATGCGGCAACTTTCTTGGTGCTATCAACACTTACGTTGGGATTACCATCACGGTCACCTCCAGGCCAAAAGCCCAGTTCAATCAATTGTTTGACTTCTTCGGTATCCACGTCCAATTCATCATCAATAAAAGACTGAATTTCCGATGCTACTTTATAAAATACGTTTTCCAAAAACCAAGCTAAGCTCGCAGCCTCATCAACTGGAGTCGGTTTATTTTTATTGATGAAAGGCGTTTTACCCAGTTGCTGTAGCAATAAATGTATACTATGGATATCATTGGTCTTGATTGCATCGATCAGGTCGTTGATAATACCCAATACTGGTCCCGGATAGAATTGCGTAGGATGTGCAGTCAACACAAGACGTACAGAAAAATCCTTCAATTTTGACACGATCTTACGGCGCATATCATCGCTGCCTTCGGCATTTTTTATTAATGCCCCCAAGACATTTTCGTCATCGCCACGGCCCACCATCTGAAAGGATGAGTCTTCGATCGCATCAAATAAAACAACCTGACGCTCTATATATTGAACAAATCGAAACAACAAATCAATCCGTTGTTCTTCCGAAGAAAATTCTTCATGCTGATCGAAGAAACTTTTTATGATCTCATCAGGAGTTAAATGCTGATCCACACCCTTTTCACATTGCTTTGCAAAAAATGGTAATAAAGTACCTGTATCTTTAACACGTTGAAATGGCAATGTTAAAAACAAACTTTTGAAAAGCTCAAAGCGTGTCAATACCTCGTCCTGAAAGACGGCTTCATTTTTACTTTGCTTCATATTTAAATCTTTGAAAGTGGTCAAGAGAGTTTAGGTGACTCTTGAAAATTTGTAATGTCTCTGAAATAACCCTATGGCTCCAAATATAACAATATTATAGCTAAACAAATAAAAAAATATAAATTAATCAAAAAAACAATTGAAATATTATAAACATACTAACAAATTTTAGTAAATTTTCATTTTTAACACATTAATGCAATGCAGTATAGCAACGAAGACCTTGAGAACCTGATCCTGTTAAGCCCCGCTACAAAATGAACCATCCCTGATCTGACAGGAACGGAACAGCTATCTCGCTTTCATCCGTACTAAAAAGGGCAAACATAGCCGAACAATTGTTTTGAATATGAAAAGCAATTTATCTAAGTTTGTACTATACATTATGAAACAGACACAAGAAATAAAAAGTTTTTTCTATAGCCAATATTTTGCGGATGGACTCCGAATTACCATCGGATCTATTGTGCCTGTCCTAATCTTTGCAACTATCGGGCAATTTACCAATGGAACCATTGTTTCCCTGGGAGCGCTCTTGGTAGGTCTCTCCGATACGCCCGGAGCACCTAGCCATAGAAGGAAAGGCATGATTGCGGGTGCGATTTTGACTACGTTAACTTTTATTTTAACCAATATAGTTAATCAAAATGTCTATCTACTGGCGATTTTTATCGGCGTAGCCTGCTTTATATTTGCCATGTTTGCAGTATTCAATAGCAGGGCCGCCAACGTAGGCCTTATGTGTATTCTGATGATGTTGATCCATGTGCAGATTCACTATCCTCTTGCTGAAGCCATCAACTATTTAGGCTTCTATACATTAGGTGGTCTATGGTATATCGCCATTAGTCTTTCCATCACCCAGGCACGCCCTTACAGGCTCGCCGAACAGGAGCTATCCGAAACAATTCGCTATGTGGCTGATTACATCCGGCTGAAAGCTAATTTTTACGATGCTAAAATTGATAACGATAAAAACTACCTCAAACTGATCGACAAACAAGTTGAAGTCAATCAGCATCAGGAAAACCTACGGGATGTATTGTTTCAAAGTAAACGATCAATTAAAGACACCACAAAGGTGGGACGTTATTTAACCCTCGTCTTCAACGATATTGTCGATCTCTTTGAGCAAAGTATGGCGGCACACTATGATTACAACACCATCAGCGAACGCTTTGGTCCTACCGGAATCTTGGAAGATTTCAAAAACGTGATCCTAAAATATACCAATGAGCTTGACAATTTGGCTTATCAGCTCAATACCAATACACAACCAAAACCACTGTACGATTTCGATTCGGATCTCAGTCGCCTTCACACTAAAATCGATCAGCTGGATAAAAATCAAGAGTATAGCACCTTTGCTTTACGCAAAGTGTTGATCAATTTGCGTGATTTGGTTCGCCGGATCAAAAATATCTATGGTTACTCGCATCTACAACCGGACGATGTCAAACGAAAAGAAATTGACGACGCAAAACGCTTTGTCCAAAGTTCTGCAATTGATTTCAAAAAGTTCCGCGAAAATCTTACTCTAAAATCCACGATCTTTCGACATGCATGCCGCATGGCAATTGTCATGTCGGTCACTTATTACGTGTTTGAGGTCACCAATATCACAAATAATGTATATTGGATTCTCCTGACTATCATGGTTATCCTAAAGCCTGGCTTCGGGCTCACAAAGGAGAGGAATATCCAGCGTCTAATCGGTACAACGATCGGTGGACTCATTGGAGCCCTCATCCTGTTAACCATTCATGACCCAACGGTCCTTTTCGTTCTACTGGTATTCTTTTTTCTGACGGCATATAGCTTATTCCGGGTCAATTATGTCATTGCCGTACTTTTTATGACCCCTTATGTATTAATTATGCTGAGCTTCGTCAGCGCCAATACATTGGACGTCACGAAAGAACGCATACTGGACACCTTTATCGGCGGCATGATTGCATTCTTATCCAGTTATGTTATTTTTCCAAATTGGGAAAGCATGCAAGTCAAGGAATCCATGCGAAAGCTACTGATAGCCAACTACAATTACATCTTTCAGGCATTGAAAGAAATTGCAGGCCAAGCGCCTTCCATCACCGACTACAAACTAACACGCAAGGCAGTCTATGTGGAAACAGCCAACATGGGTTCCACATTCCAACGTATGCTTACGGAACCCAAGAAACGTCAAAAATATAGTAAGGAAGTCAATAAATTCGTCATATTCAACCATATCCTAGCTTCTTTTTCGGTAACATTGATGAACCATCTCGACGAAATGGACAATAATTATATCAATAAGGACCATGTCCGGACGATTCGAAAAATATTAAGCTCCTTGGAGCAATCCATTCAGCTGCTGCATTCTGCCGATAGTGTCAATGCATTTGTTCCTTTGGCAATCGAAATTCCCAACGACCAATTTGATAATACAGATGTCAGTTCAGTTGATGGACAGCTATTGAGTGAACAGCTGGACTTTCTCAATAAAATTGCACAGGACCTCCATAAAATAGTTCAGGATCTTCACGCTAAAAGCACAGCAATGTCAGAAAATGAACTGCCTAAAGCTTTAAGCTGATTTATTCTTTAAAATTCTCGACATTTATACCATGAGCGATACGATAACACGGTACGACCTGATCATAGTTGGCGGCGGGCCAATTGGCTTAGCTTGCGCCTTAGAAGCCAAAGAAGCAAATTTAAACTACCTTATTCTCGAAAAGGGCTGTTTGGTCAACTCATTATATAATTACCCCCAAAATATGACCTTCTTCTCTTCCTCCGAAAGATTAGAAATAGGTGATATTCCATTTGTCACCACCAATCCCAAGCCAAAACGCATGGAGGCGCTGGAATATTACAGACGTATACAGCAAAAGTTCGCACTGGATACCCATCTTTTTGAAGAAGTACTGGAAATTAAGAAAGAGGACACGGAGTTTCTGGTCAGCAGTAGCAAAAGCATATACCTGAGCAAGAAAGTCATCATCGCCACGGGTTTTTATGACATACCGATGTTGCTCAATATCCCGGGCGAAGAACTTCCCAAAGTGAGGCATTACTACGACGATCCACATTATTATAGCAGCCAAAAGGTGATCGTTGTCGGCGCCAGTAATTCATCCATTGATGCCGCCCTTGAAACCTACCGAAAAGGAGCACAAGTTTCTTTGGTAATCCGCGGTAGCGAAATCAGCCGCCGGGTAAAATATTGGGTAAAACCTGATATTGAAAATCGAATTGCCGCGGGTGAAATCGATGTCTATTATAACAGCCACTTAACAGAAGTTACTCCAACTACTGCGCATATCCAAACCCCAGATGGTATCGTCGAACTCGATAATGATTTTGTACTGGCTTTAACCGGCTATCGCCCAAATTTTGATTTTTTGAAAAAGATCGGAATTGATATTCCCCAAGAAGCACCTTGCATTCCCAGCCATAATGAAGAAACAATGGAAACAAATATTGCCGGGATTTATTTGGCAGGTGTCGTTTGCGGTGGCTTAAATACCCACCTTTGGTTTATTGAAAATTCACGAATTCATGCCAAACAGATTATCGGACATATTCGCTCAACACTTACTTGAAGACTTGAAAACGTAAGCCATTTAAGAAGATTTTCATCATTTTCTTCTGTAAACTGAGAATATGATCGAATTCTTCTTTTGTTGGGAACAACATGTTTTTCATATCCTTTAATATGCCCATACGCATACCGAATAGTGAATACAAAAGAATCCGCGCAGTTTCATTGATATCTTCCACCTGTATCTCGCCGGCATCGATACCAATCTTGAGAATCTTCTCAATAATTTCTACCTCACGGAGATAAGACTCTTTGAACACCTGTTCCAGCTCGTCCGGAAGCTCTTTGACCATCTTCATGGTGTATTCAAATAAATTATAATACTGATTGATGATCTTGACACGCATATCAATAGAATACATCATGATCTCCTCAAAGTCACCCCCCTTATCAATGACCTCCTCGATATCCTCGATCATTTTATCAATAACGTATTCGAAAACTGCAGAATATAAGCTA
The DNA here is from genome assembly GCF_002494055.1 of Sphingobacterium sp. UBA7038. NCBI lineage: Bacteria > Pseudomonadati > Bacteroidota > Sphingobacteriia > Sphingobacteriales > Sphingobacteriaceae > Sphingobacterium > Sphingobacterium sp. UBA7038. Next base: position 35,475 of record NZ_DLAV01000003.1, on the reverse strand, counting down.
TTCTTATCCGGAAAATAATAATACAGCAATGCTTTTGAGAAATTGAGATCTTTAGCTATTTCCGACATTGTTGTCTTAGCCATTCCAAAATGTGAAAAGCGCCTCGTCGCAGCTTCTAGAATTTTGATTCTTTTTACATCTGCATTACCCATTAAACTTATATTTTTTATCGTTAAATAAACGGTTTATACTATCTTTACCGATTATCATGCTAAAGATAGCTGATTTTTTTGAATTTCTGAAAACTAAAGTCAATATGAAGTTAAACATTCAATCGAATATATCTTTAAAAGCTTTCAATACGTTTGGAATTGAAGAAAAGACAAATTTTCTAATCGAAGTGAATGACAATGAAACATTGACCGAAATTTTTAAAAATGGTATTTTTAAAGAGAACTTCTTTGTTCTTGGCGCAGGTAGCAATGTCCTTTTCACCAAAGCATTCGACGGCTATATTATTCGTATGACGAGCAAGGGCATACAGTCAAAAATTGATGGCGATGATGTCTATGTCACAGCGCAAGCGGGAGAAATCTGGAATGACTTCGTTTGGTATTGCATCGAACATAATTACGCTGGGATTGAAAACATGGCCCTAATTCCCGGCACTGTTGGGGCTTCACCTGTACAAAACATCGGCGCCTATGGTACCGAGTTAATGTATGTCTTTCACGAATGTCAGGCTTTCGATACACATACGGGCAACATTGCCACATTCAAAAAAGAAGATTGCAATTTCTCCTACCGCGACAGCATCTTTAAAACAGCTCATAAAGGACGGTTTATCATTACCCAGGTAACCTATAAGCTTAGCCGAACAGCTCATATCAATACAACTTATGGTGCAATAGAAGCCGAACTCGCTAAAGAAAATATAACCAACCCAAGTATTGCCGATATCGCAACCATTGTCTCCAAAATCCGCGTAGAAAAGCTCCCTGACCCGAGTACAGTGGGAAATGCCGGAAGTTTCTTTAAGAACCCCGTAGTTACAGCTTCGACTTTCGAGCCTCTTCAGAAAGAATACCCTACAATACCGCATTATCCAATGCCCAATAATGAAACAAAATTGGCTGCTGGATGGTTAATAGAACAATGTGGTTGGAAAGGAAAAGAATATGGACAAGCAGGTGTATGGAAAAATCAGGCACTTGTACTAATAAATAGACAAAACGCTACAGGACAGGAAATTTATAATCTATCGGAACAAATCATAAGTGATGTAGCCAACAAATTTGGCATTAAGCTGGAGCGTGAAGTTAATTTACTGTAAAGATTTAAAAAAAGTAAAAATATTTTTTTTAAATCTGAAAGCAAAAGAAAAACAGGCTTCACTTTAGTAAAATATCACTTTGAGCTAATTTTATTTACTTAAAGTTAGTCAACGCAAACGTTTGCTCCGCTTAAAATAATCTTAAAATTATATTAACAAATCTAATTTTGCCATTTTTGGCGCATTTTTTGCCTCATACTTAATGAACCGCATTTTATAAACGTACTGTTTTGTAAAAAGAACAGTTATAATTCATTAAGCTATGACAAAGAATGAATTTGACACCATGGTTATTGAGCAATCGGACTCATTAAAACTCTACGCCAGAAATTTTACCAGTGATTACGAAGATGCCAACGATCTCGTTCAGGACACTCTCCTGAAAGCTGTAACCTATTTTAAAAATTTCAAAGAAGGAACCAATTTGAAAGGATGGCTTTACACCATCATGAAAAACACGTTTATTAATAACTATAGACGTATTGTGAAAACCAACTCTTTCATTACGAAAGACGAGGATATTTCTAACGCTAACCTCCTATTATCCGCCTCCTCAAATCAGGGCGAAAGCAAATTTGTCATGGAAGACATCCATGAAGCTTTATCTAGTCTTTCCGAAGAATATTACATCCCTTTTTCATTGTACTTCGAAGGGTTTAAATACCACGAGATATCGGAACATTTAAATATCCCCATCGGAACGGTAAAAACAAGAATACATGTCGCTAGAAAATTAATGAAGAGATCACTATCGGCCTATAAAGTAGCCTAGTTTTTCTATCTTCGCCTTTTTACAATTACGAATGGCAGAAGAATTATCGGAATACAGCAAAAGCCAACTGGCTTTACGTAATGGTCAGGACAAACCACATATCTGGGTTGCTTATCGCGGACTTATCTATGATGTCGGAGAAAGTAGACTGTGGAAAAACGGAATGCACTACGAACATTGGGCCGGACAAGATCTAACTGAGGAGCTCCAAGAAGCCCCTCATTCAGCATCTGTATTTTCAAAATTTCAGATCGTCGGAAAACTGAAAGATCAATGATTATAAATTAAACTGAGATAGGGCAACAAAAGCATTCAAACGCTTTTGTATGTCCTCTTCGGTAAGATCAACCAACCGATCTGTTCCAAATTTCTCTACACAGAATGAAGCTAGCGCAGAACCAAAAATCAATGCGTTCTTCATGTTTGTAAAGTTGATACTTTTTACTTTGGCAAGATAGCCAATAAAACCTCCAGCAAAGGAATCTCCCGCACCAGTTGGATCAAAAACATCTGCTAATGGTAGCGCCGGAGCAGAAAAAATCTGATTCTCTCCAAAAAGAAGCGCACCGTGTTCACCTTTTTTGATAATTAAATATTTAGGTCCCATTGCTAAAATGACTTTTGCAGCTTTAACCAGCGAATACTCTCCAGAAAGTTGCCTTGCCTCTGAATCATTGATGGCTAAAACATCAACCTTGAGAAGCACTTTTCTTAAGTCATCCATGGCAACATTCATCCAGTAGTTCATGGTATCCAGAACAACCAACTTAGGCTTGTGTGCCAAGCGCTCCAACGTAGTCAATTGTATTTGAGGCGTAAGATTGCCCAAGAGAAGATACTCGCAATCCTGGTAACTTTCAGGAATAATAGGATCAAAATCAGCCAATACATTTAAGTCTGTCGCCAAGGTATCACGGCTATTCATATCGTTATGATACCTGCCAGACCAAGAAAAAGTTTGCCCACCAGTAATCACCTGAACACCCGTAACATCTATACCACGGCTCCTGATAAGATCGAGATTATCATTTCCAAAATCCTCCCCAACAACACTGACCAATTTGATTTGATCACATAGATATGACGCCGCTAGACTCGCAAATGTACCGGCACCACCTAGAATTTTGTCAGTTTTACCGAACGGTGTTTCTATTGTATCGAAAGCCACCGTACCAATAATTACTAAACTCATAGTTTTTTAATAAGCATGGTAAACAAAAAAACCGGCATAAAGCCGGTTTCAATATTGCTCCTGAAGCTGGGCTCGAACCAGCGACCCTCTGATTAACAGTCAGATGCTCTAACCTGCTGAGCTATTCAGGAATTTATTTTTCGAGAAATTCCTTTCTCATAGAGTGTACAAAAGTAGTACATTTTAATATCATTTGCAAATAAAATATTTGCATTGTTGCTCCTGAAGCTGGGCTCGAACCAGCGACCCTCTGATTAACAGTCAGATGCTCTAACCGGCTGAGCTATTCAGGAATGAAAAATTGAATATTTTAAAAACTCCGGTTATGTAAGTTATTAAATTGCTCCTGAAGCTGGGCTCGAACCAGCGACCCTCTGATTAACAGTCAGATGCTCTAACCTGCTGAGCTATTCAGGAGTGTTTTTCAATTTTTCCGGAGACCCTATTGCGTTTCCGTGATGCAAGTATCGGAAGATTATTAGAATACTACAAATTTTTTGAGCACATTTTTTACAACTTCCTAAATTCCAATTAGAATAATTTATTTTTATTTTTTCAAACAGCTCCACAAAATCCCCTTTTCAGCAATTAAACCAACATTATCCTTCTTTTACCTTCAATCGCCATCAGCGGATGAACGACCAGTATCGGCAATTGCGTACAATTAAAGCAACACACCTTTCAAAATTAGCGTTGCCACACTAAAATAAATCAGCAAACCTGTTACATCGACTAACGTTGACACAAAGGGCGCTGAAGAACTCGCAGGGTCGGCCCCAAGTCGTTTCATCACAAAAGGCAACATAGACCCCATCAACGACCCCCAAAGGACCACACCAACCAAGGACAAAGAGATAACTAATGCAACCAACACCCAATACTGACCATAGCTATGCGCAAAAGATTGCCATGCCATAATCCTTATAAAACCCAAAGCCCCCAAAATAAGTCCCAGCAGTAAACCCGAAAGAATCTCTCTTCGCATCACACGCCACCAGTCACCCAAGGTAACTTCCCCCAGGGCCATCGCTTGAATAATTAATGTTGAGGCTTGCGAACCGCTATTTCCACCACTGGATATAATAACAGGCATCAGTGCAAACAACATAATCGCACTTGCCATTTGCTCCTCGAAATGCTCAATAACCGTAGCGGTCAAAAGTTGTCCCAGAAAAAGCACAATAAGCCATCCAGCTCTCTTCTTCACCAAGTTCTTAATCGACACATCCAGATAAGGTTCATCCAACGCCTCCGTTCCCCCGATACGTTGCATATCTTCCGTGTACTCCTCGTTTGCTACCCAAAGAATATCATCGACAGTCACAATCCCCAACATAACCCCCTGTTCGTCGACAACAGGCAAGGCCACGCGATTATTCATCCGGAAGATGTTGATCGCTTCCTCCTGGGGATCGTAAGCATTCAGCGAAATGAGACGATGATCGATCAGTTCGCCAACGACTCTATCTGGCTCCGCCATCAGCACATCTTTAATCCGAATATCATCAACCAGCTTCCCATTTCCATCAATCACATAGAGTACATCTATTGTCTCCGAATCTCTTCCATAACGCCTAATATGTCCCAATATTCGTTCAATACTCCAATGCTCTTTTACGGTAATATAATCGGGGGTCATTAGACGCCCAACGCTGTCTTCCGGATAGCCCAACAACGCCAATGCTTCAACACGATCTTTGGGTGGTAATAGTAAAATTAAATGCTTAATATCGTCCTTCATTTCTGAAAAAAAAGAAGTCCGATCGTCGGGCGGTAACTCGTTAATTAGTGCGCTAATTTTCGCTTTAGAAAGCTTCTTAAAAATCCTGTTTTGAGTAGGGAAATCCAGAATACGAAAAACGTTAACCGCGCGATTCAAATTTAATGATTCAATAAATAGTGCACCATGTTCGGGCAACTCATCAATCAGCTCCTCTACTTCTGAAATATTTAATTCATTCAAAAATTCTTCCAGCCCAACAAGGTCTCCACTTGCTATCAATTGCTCTATTTGATTCACCTGCATTTCCAGTTCTTCCATATCTCCTATCAATTTAAAAATCCTACATCTACACAAAATTTATATGTTACAAAAATCGCTTTTTTAAAGTAAATTCTGCATAAAAAAATAAATAATAAAAACCTGCTGTCTGTCGCAGTAATTGGGATAAATACGCCGCACAATGTTTAATGCTCAAATCAAAAACAAGACAATTTGTCACCAACAAAAATTAAAGAGAAAACCGTTCTCGCCAATAACTTGAACAGGTCTAGACAAAAGAAAGACGATGAAATTTATCGTCTAATTACCGATCCATTTTTTTTATCCAATAAAATGAATCAGGCCACACCCAACTCGCCAGCACACTCCCAAAGCAACACCCCATAGACGTCTGATTTCTCCACAAAAAAAACAGACAAATTTTCTCGGCGCAGTCTTAGAATCGCTATTTATTTAAGTATATTCGTCGTATACTTTAACCTGTTCAATATAGTGCTTTTTTTTCAGAACAGCCCAATATCATCAGGTTGTTTTACAGAAAAAAATAGTAAAAAGAAGTAAATCATAAAAATCATAAAAGCCTATTATTCAAATATAAATAAATTTGAAACAGAAGTTAAAGTTCATATAAATAGGAATAATAAAACTAAAAAAAATAGCAAACACTCGATATACAAAAATTAATGAAACATAAAAACATAATTATCAACATATTATCATTATTATCATTAATAATATATTCACAAAAAAGTTCTGCTCAATTTTTTGAAGACAGCCAAGCGCCCTTAAGCCAAAAATGGTATAAAATTGAAACCAAGAATTTTCGACTAATTTTCCCTGAGGAAATGAAGAGCAAGGCCCCTACCCTAGCTGACCAGGTTAACCGATCGCTGCGTACAACTGCTAGAAATTACAAAATAACACCGCGGAAAATTCCATTCATTATCCATAACACGAATCTACAAACGAATGGTTTTGTACAGCTGTCTCCACGTAAATCTGAACTGTACAGCACCGCAGGCGCAGAACCCGACAACCAGACCTGGCTACCCAATTTGATCCTTCACGAGTCAAGACACGTAAGTCAATTTGACAAATTGACAGGAAAACTACGCGCGCCATTTTTTGAACAATTAGCCCTTGCCTACTACGGACTGACCGTTCCTTCCTGGTATTTTGAAGGCGATGCAACCCTTACAGAAACCATATATTCGGAGGGAGGGCGAGGAAGATTACCCGCTTTTGAAATGCCCATCAAAGCGAACTTTCAATCGAATCACAGCTATAGTTTTAATAAATATTTATTGGGGTCCTATAAAGATATAGTCCCGAGTTACTATACAATCGGCTATCTGATGACCTCCACTTTAAAGTCGGAATTACCTTCGAATTATGAAGCCGACCTCTTTTCGGAGCTGAACAAAAAACCATTATATCCCTATAATATCAATCGTGTTTTAAAGAAAAAAATTGGAGGAAATAGTGCCTACTTATACAATAAAACAATAGCAAATTTAGAGATCATATGGAATAAGAAAACAAGCGACTATCAATACCAGAAATACAAAGAAATAGACAAGAAAAACGACAGCTATTACAACAGCAATTTATTACCAAAACACAAGAACGGTCTGATCTATTTTATTAAACAGAATCCACAAAAGACCAATGCAATTTACACGTATGATGTGGCAACAAAAACAGAAAATAGGCTCGCTAAAACTGGCATACAGTTAACACCACATTTTGACGTAAACAGCAATTACATCGTATGGGACGAGCTCCATAAAGATCCGCGTTTCAACAAAAGAACATACAGCGTTATCAATGTCATGGATCTCAAAACAGGGAAAATTAGCCAGCTCAGCAAACAGACGAGATATTATTCACCTATTTTTAGCCCATTAGACGAAACCATCGCCTGCGTTGAGGTAGATTTATCCAACGACAGCTATCTGACGCTTATAAGCCTTAAAAACAACAATGTCATCAAACGGATAAAAATAGGCAATTCCGAACAGCTGCAACACCCTGCTTTCAACCCCAAAGGCGATAAAATAATAGCAATACGATTATCCGAATCCGGAACCGCACTGTGTGAAATCGATCTGAAAAATGACAAAATCACCAACCTAACACCATGGGGTAACCAACAATATGAAAGACCGCAATACCTTTCAGGTATGAAGATTATCACAAAAGCTAACTTCAATGGTATCGATAATATCTACACTATTGATCTCTTATCTGGTAAAAAACAGCAGCTGACAAAGGCACAGTTTGGCGCGTTCAACCCTTTTTACGACAAGGACACAAGGCAATTATTCTTCAACGATTACCAATACAATGGCTACAAAATCGCCCAAACATCCATAGACACAACATTTGATATCCGTCCCGAAACAGATTATTTTTCGCATTACTATAGCACAGCATTAACGAAAGACAGCATAAAAAACATTGCTTCCATCGCAGTAGACACAAGCCAACACTACCAAATTATTCCCTATAGTGGACTAGGTAGAACATTCAATTTTCATAGCCTTTCGTTAAGTAGCAGTAATTTTGAAAGTTTCGACAATTTTAAACCTGGCGTCTTCTGGTTATCAAACAATATCTTAAACACCACACAAATTGCACTGGGATATGAATATGACACCGACATTCGAAAAGGAGTATACTCGGCAGAACTGACCTACAACAAGTACTTCCCAAAATTCTCACTACGTTATGAAAACAGAGGGCAAATCGCAGCAGCAGGCATCCCTAATAAACCGGACAGTAGCATCCGTTTCGACTGGCGCGAGCATTATATATCCTCACAGATCTCCATCCCACTCTCCTTTTACAGAAGAGACTACGTCTATTCCACTGGATTCAACCTCGCAACAGCCTATCTAAGGCGCTATGATCTTAGCCGAACAGATGTCAAAAACTTTAATTACGAGACTGCATTTCCATTAACATACCAGCTTTACCTCAATCGCAATGCGCGTATGGCCAGTATGGATCTCTACCCAAGATGGGGGCAAAATTTTAGTGTCACCTACCGACATACGCCTTTTGAAAACAATGCAAAAGGTGAAATTTTATCAGCAAGAACAGTATTCTATCTACCTGGATTTATGAGCAATCACGGTTTTCAAATTAGATTGAGCGCCCAAACAGGATCAGGAATTTATCAATACATCAACGATATCCCTCTTGTGAGTGGATTTAGCTACTACAAATATGAAAAAATAAAAAACACGGTGTTGGTCAACTATCGTTTCCCTATAGCTTATCCCGACCTTGGATTAGGATCTTTAGCCTATATTAAACGTGTAAAAGGAGGAATATTTGCCGATTATCAAAATATACACAAACACAGGGAGATCTCACCAAAAAGCTTTGGAGCCTATCTGTCGCTTGATTTCAATGCTTTCAGATACCCACTTCCAGATTTCGAATTCGTCGTTAAGGGTACCTATATCAATGACAACACGACAACACAACGTGTAGTTCCAACTTTCAGTTTAAACTACACCTATTAAGGATAAGCTGCTTAAGGATGAATCGCCCAGTTAAAATTCAGTGCCAAGGCATAATGATCCGATAAGGGCAATCCTTTGACATTGGTGAATAGATTATTTTCTATTTTATAATCCCGGGCAGCAAGACTGAGGTGACTACTGCTCCGATAGAGGATCTTATCGATAGATTCGCTCTGATTGCTGATAGACAACATATGTGGCGGCTTAAACTCATGTCGCACCTCAGGCACTAAGCCTCCATTTTCGAGCTCAACCCAGCTATCAACCAATGCTGTGGAATCCATAAAATCATGCAGGTTATCATCACAAAAACTATAATGTGCATTAAAATCACCCATTACAATAAGTGGCTTACCACTCGAATGCTCTCCAATATAATCACGTAGCTGATTGAGATTATCCCGGCGTGCACTTGAAGCTTTCCTGCTATTTTGTGCATTTGCATGAACATTATAAACATCCAACCAGACTTCAGGAACGATTTCTATCTGAACTAAGGTGAAGCCCTTGGGTGTCAGAAAATCGGCTCCTGTACGTTTTTTCCAGGGCACACGGACAACATCGGTCATCGGAAAATGAGACAGGGTATTGAGACCATCACCAAAGGGAACACGTCCCTTGGTTCTTGTGCGATATGGATGTGAATTACCGCCCCAATATAGACTTCTATTATAATTGAAATCCTCCTGTACATTAACAATGTCAAAAGGATTGATCTTCTTTCCAATTTCAGCAATACTTCTGCTTCTTCCTGTAATCGCAGAGGAAATAATCCCAGGCAACCCCGCTACATTATACGTCAGTACCGAAAAAAAACCAGAACTATCTTTTTCTTTACTCTTATTAGCATCCATCAATATCTGCATATATAACCAAGTCATGATAAATTTAGCAAATACAATAAAAACTCACCAGTGCTACACAAACATTTAACGGATAATTGATTTAATCTGACATTACATCAATAGTTTCGTACAAAACATCGATCTTTTTTAATAAAAAAGGGACAACCTATGTTGTCCCTTTCTAAAGATTTTGATTTATATTAATCTTCAAGTGCCTTCACCCCTGGAAGAACTTTTCCTTCCATGTATTCCAAAAGCGCACCACCACCTGTACTGACGTAACTTACATCTTCAGTCATACCAAATTTACTTACCGCAGCAGCAGAATCACCACCTCCTATTAAAGAGAATGCCCCATTCTTCGTTGCTTCCACAACAGCATCAGCTACAGCTTTGGTACCCTTTGCAAAGGTATCAAATTCAAAAACACCCATTGGACCGTTCCAAAGAACTGTTTTAGAATTTTTGATGATCGCAGCGAAATTTGCTGCAGACTCCTGACCAATATCCAGACCTTGCAAATCTGCAGGAATTTGATCATTTGGTCCATCATATACATTGGCATCGTTGGAAAATGCATCTGCAATCTGAGCATCCGTAGGAATAACCAAGTTTACACCTTTTTCCTTCGCTTTTTTCACCAACTCATTCGCTAAATCAAGTTTATCGATTTCAACCAATGATTGACCAATTTCACCCCCTCTAGCTTTGATGAACGTATAAGCCATACCTCCACCAATTAAAAGGTTGTCAACTTTATCCAATAAGGCCTCAATTAACTGAATTTTATCAGAAACTTTTGCTCCACCCATGATAGCCGTAAATGGTCTAACCGGATTGTTTAATACTTTTTCTGCATTTCCGACTTCTGCAGCCATCAAGTAACCGCTATATTTAGCTCCTGGAAAAAATTGCGCAACAATTGCTGTCGAAGCATGAGCTCTGTGGGCTGTACCGAAAGCATCGTTCACATAGATATCGCCTAATTTTGACAACTTCTCAGCAAATTCAACATCTCCTTTTTCTTCTTCTTTATAGAAGCGAAGGTTTTCTAGCAATAAAACCTGACCAGCTTGTAAAGCTGCCGCTTTTTCTACGGCCTCTGTACCGATACAATCATTGGCAAACTGAACATCAGTACCTAAAACCTGTGAAAGATGAGCAACAATATGTTTTAATGAATACTTATCAGTAGGACCATCTTTTGGCCTTCCTAAATGGGACATCAATATCACGCTTCCACCATCGTTCAAGATCTTCTTTATTGTTGGAGCCGCTCCCTGGATACGATTATCATCCGTAATATTGAAATTTTCATCCAAAGGCACGTTGAAATCCACACGTACCAAGGCTTTTTTACCTGCAAAATTTAAATCGTCTACTGTTTTCATTCTGTAACTTTATTGATTTGGGATTAGGTCGTTTTGTCAAACGAACAGCTAAATATAAAAAAAAGCATTTGCTTTCATTAGAAATAATTATTTATTCATGGCAATCCGTACATTGGATCGAACTTCTCCGCACGCAACGTAAGAATTACCGGCATCGTTATAAATTATAATCACCTACAACCATACCACGATTGGACTTCCTTTACGAATCAATTACTAGTGAATCTCAACGCTATAAGGCATTCTCGCCTGCACCCCCGTCTGTGCTGTAGCTTTTCTCACGACATCAAAATAACGATAATATTCGCCCATTTGCTCTTTTGCAATCCAAACTTGGACTTTTTCTTTTGAATTATTTAATATCGAGGTAAAAGGATCTTCTTTCTCCGGATATTGGGACACTTTATATTTATTCAGATTGGCCTTTTTTGCGGCAGCCTGAATAGCGGCATCCAAGTTTCCGAGACGGTCAACCAATTTATTATTCACACCTTGCGCACCGGTCCAAACTCTTCCCTGCCCAATACTATCTACATCAGCAATGGATAATTTACGGCCGTCTGCAACAACTTTAGTAAATGTACCATATACTTTATCCACTTCCCGCTGGATGATATCCCTTTCTTCTGCTGTCAACGGCCGATCGAAAGAAGTCATCAAATCAGCAAACTTACCCGTCTTTACACCATCATAATGCACTCCAATTTTATTGTTCATCAGATTTTGGAAATTAGGAATCACACCAAATACACCAATAGATCCTGTAATTGTAGTTGGTTCAGCAAATATCGAATCTGCTGCCGCCGAGATATAATACCCACCTGATGCAGCTAAATCTCCCATCGACACGATTACGGGTTTCACTTTCTTGGTCAAAATAACCTCCCGCCAAATAATATCGGACGCTAAAGCAGATCCTCCTGGTGAATTCACACGCAAAACAACAGCTTTAACAGCATCATCTTCTCTTAATTTTCGTAGTTCGCGGGAGAATTTATCACCACCGATTTGACCTGGTCCTGTTCCTTCACCATCAACAATTTCTCCGGCAGCATAAAGAACCGCGACTTCAGATCCGCTCGCATCATCTTTTAACTTTTTATTATAATCCAACAGGGAAACAAACGATATCTCATCCTTTTCCGAAATTTTCAAACGTTTTCTCAAATCCGATAAAAGTTCGTCTTTATACAACTTGGCATCTGCAAGCTTATATTTTACCGCGTCGTCCGCATCCCGGACACGATAGTCATTCGCAATAGCCCGTAATGAATCGGCAGCAATATTTCTGCTCGCTGCTATTTCATTAATAAAGGTACTGTATATACTTCCCAAATATGATGTTACCTGCAAGCGATTGGGATCACTCATTTTATTTAAAAAGAAAGGCTCAACAGCACTTTTAAATGTACCTACCTTCACAATTTGCATCTCCACCCCAACCTTGTCCAAAAGGTCTTTATAGAACATCGTAGAACTTGCCAAACCTTTAAAATCAATCGTCCCTTGCGGATTAACGTACACCTTATCGGCGGTGCTCGCTACATAATAGGCCTTTTGGTCATACCCCGCATTATAAGCAACAACAAATTTCCCGGTTTTCTTAAAAGCCAAAAGTTCGTCTCTCACTTCCTTTAAACTTGCAAAGCCAACTCCGATATGACTAGCATCTAAATAGATCCCTTTAATATTCCCATCCGTCGCCGCATACTTGATCCTCGCCAAAATATCGTCTAGACCAATATTTTTAGTGGAATAACCTGGAAGATTGAGACTACCCAAAGGATTCGCTTCGCTTCTCTCTGAAATATCATAATCAAAGGATAGGTATAAAACCGAGTTGCTTTTAACAACAATCTCCTGATCCGAGGATGCCGAGCTGATGATGGCCCCAATAATCCCCATCAAAACAATAAACAACACAACAAAAGAGATCACAATCCCCGTAATTGTTGCCAGTACGTACTTAAAAAATGATTTCATATTTTGTAATTAAATCCGATCCATAATCGATCTTCCTGTGAAAAGACTTATTTTCACTAAAGGTAATGCAATATTTTTTATTCACCCAGTCTTTTATTTCATCTACCCCACATTTTATTCGCGAAATTAAGGCTCATAGCCTGAAAGAAATTTACATATCCATAGACCATTAATACCCTAAATCCAAAAAATAGCCGAAATTCAAACAACTAAGTTTCACAAAATCTTAATTTAGCATCATGAATCAGATTTATATACTATTGGGCACTAACCTTGGGGATCGTTTTCAACAGCTTGATCTAGCGAGAAAACAACTTGAAACACATGTTGGAGCAATTATTGAAGCTTCTTCGATCTATGAAACAGCGGCCTGGGGAGTTGAAGACCAACCGCCCTTTTTAAATCAGGTCGTTTTAGTGGCATCCCGGTTACAGCCTTTAGCATGCTTAAACCTGACACAACACATCGAACAGGAATTAGGACGTATCCGTATAAAAAAATGGGGTGAAAGAGTCATTGATATTGATATACTCTACTTTAACCAGGAAATTATCGATCTGCCATCGTTGCAGATTCCACACCCTTTTATTGCTGATCGCAGGTTTACACTGGAGCCTTTAGTGGAAATAGCACCAGCCTATATCCATCCCGTTTACAAAAAAAATAACGTATATTTATTGAATAAATGCAAAGACGACTTACCTGTAAAGAAAATTAGCGACGATGAACCATATCGATATTGAACTGATCAACCAAAACATGTTTGACAGCCACGAATTAATCAAACAATTTGTATCCATGTATCTTATTCAAACACCTGTAGATCTCGACAAGCTCCGACAAGCGCTGGTTGAAGGTGATCTTCAAAAGATTGGTGATACAGCCCATCACATCAAACCGACAATGGACTATATCGGTGCCTTTCACTTAAAAGAAAAATTTGAGGAATTAGAGACCAATTCAAAGAACGAAGCATCTCTTGACAGCCTTCGGGCCACTTTTGGTGTTATCGATATTGAAATGAAAGAGCTTCTATTTGAATTGGAACAATATGAAAAAACGATCTAAACCAGATCGTTTTTTTTATTAAAATGCAATGCTGATAATAGGAAATATAAAATTAAAATAATCGGTAAAGCCATAAATTGACCAACAATAAACAAGATCAGCGTCAGGATCAAAAATATGAAGCGAAATTTATTCGTTTTCCAATCCATCGAACTAAATTTCATCGAAAACAACCTAATTTCACTTACCAAAAGATAACTGGTTAAAAGAACACTACCGATTAATACAATCGGATTTAAAACCAATTGTGGGTATTTGTCTGCGATATAAGGTAGAGAAAGCACATAAAATGTATTCATTGGCGTATTCAAACCAATGAAATCCGAAGTTTGGCGCTCATCCAGGTTGAACTTTGCTAAACGTAAAGCCGAGAAAACAGTAATGATAAACCCTAAATAAGGTAACAGAGAACCATCAGGAAATACCTTTGTCAACAAGGTAAACATAATTGTCCCAGGTAAAAAACCAAAACTGACCATATCAGCCAACGAATCCAGCTCCTTTCCTATTGGCGATTTAACATGAAGTAGTCTCGCTACCATTCCGTCAAAAAAATCGAATATCCCGGAAGCAAATACGCAAATAGTGACAACTTGAATATTGCCTTGCAATGCCATCAATACAGCGATACAGCCACTAAATAAATTTAGACAAGTCAGCAGATTTGGGATATGTTTTTTCATGTACAGGATCTATTTTATAAAAAAAGCCATCATTTGATTAAAAATGATGGCTAAAATATCAAAATTTGATGGAATTACCCATTCATACTGATCAAAAATTCTTCATTTGATTTAGTGCCACGCAATTGACCTTGTAAAAATTCCATGGCCTCTGTAGAATTCATATCCGATAAGTGGTTACGAAGTACCCAAATACGTTGTAATGTTTCTTTGTCAGTCAATAGATCATCACGACGTGTACTCGATGCGGTGATATCGATCGCAGGGAAAATTCGTTTGTTTGCCAACTTACGATCCAACTGTAATTCCATATTACCTGTACCTTTGAATTCCTCAAAGATAACTTCGTCCATTTTAGAACCTGTATCTGTCAATGCTGTTGCTAAGATCGTCAATGAACCACCATTTTCAATATTCCGGGCAGCACCAAAGAAACGTTTTGGTTTGTGTAAAGCATTCGCATCCACACCACCTGACAAAATTTTACCTGACGCAGGCGCCACTGTGTTATAGGCACGTGCCAATCTTGTAATCGAGTCTAACAAGATAACGACATCATGTCCACATTCTACCATACGTTTAGCTTTCTCAAGCACGATGTTTGCAATTTTAACGTGACGGTCAGCCGGCTCATCAAATGTCGAAGAAACAACTTCCGCGCGTACACTTCTCGCCATATCAGTAACCTCCTCAGGGCGCTCATCGATTAATAAGATAATCAAATAAACTTCTGGGTGATTTTTTGCAATAGCATTTGCAACCTCTTTCAACAAGTTTGTTTTACCCGTTTTCGGTTGAGCAACGATTAGTCCACGTTGACCTTTACCTATAGGCGTAAATAAATCCATGATACGTGTAGAGTAATTTCCAACACCCATATCTAAATTTAAACGCTCATCAGGGAATAATGGTGTCAAATAATCAAATGGCACACGATCGCGTACCTCAGCCGGATTTTGTCCATTGATAGCCTCAACCCGTACCAGAGGGAAGTATTTTTCACCCTCTTTAGGCGGACGGATACAACCACGTACCGTATCTCCCGTTTTCAAACCAAATAATTTGATCTGAGATTGTGATACATAAATATCATCAGGAGAAGTCAGATAGTTATAATCTGATGAACGTAAGAAGCCATAACCATCAGGCATGATCTCCAATACACCCTCATTAACGATCACATTATCGAAATCTGTACTTGAAGAAGTGTTTTCTGCTTTAGGAGTTTGTGTTGCTTTTTCAGGTTGGGGGCCTTTATCTGCTGCTGGTGTATCTTCGGTTGCAACCGGGGCTTCGTCATGCTCAGAAACTTCACGTTTTCTTACCGTGACAGGTTCCGCAGTTTTTACGGTCCGCACACGTTTACGTGTACGCTCAGCATGTTCCTGATTATCTTCCTCTACTTTAGCTGCTTTTTCAGCTGGCGCTGGTGCTGCTTCCTCTTCCCCACCAGTATTGCTAATTCTTTCGATTAATTCTTGTTTACGCAATTTATCAGCATCTGCGATACCGATCAACTTAGCAATCTCGCGCAATTCCGATACGAGTTTAGCGTTTAATTCGTTAATATCCATTAATGTGTTGTGTATGATTTTTGGATTTTTTTTTGAGCTTTTTTCTGAATTCTGATTACACACTTAAACAAGTTTCCATGATTAAGTGAGATGAAGAACTTAATGATTTCTTTTAAACCCGAAGTGGATTAAATATTGAGAACCTAGACAAAGAAAAAAACAAATTTTGTTATTTCAAAATATTTCAAAAAAAATATTTACTATTGTAGCTAGTAAAACGATTTAACAACATTTTTAGATTGAATTTTATATTTTTTTTCATAAGTTCGTACCTTTCAAAATTTAAGTTTTTAGATCCCTTATATGGAACAGCAACAAACTAAAACCAATTACCCCGCACTCTACACATTGATTATTGTGTTTTTCTTTTGGGGGTTCATTGCGGCAGGGAACAGTGTTTTTATACCGTTCTGCAAAAATTACTTTCATTTAGACCAGTTTCAATCCCAGTTAATAGACTTTGCTTTTTATACAGCCTATTATATTGGTGCATTGTTACTATTTATATTCAGTTCAATCGGGGGAAAGGACCTGGTTGGAAAATGGGGATATAAAAAGAGTATAGTTTACGGTTTACTTTTCTCGGCCTTGGGTGCCGCAGCCATGATTGTTGCTGTCGAAGTAAATTTGTATGTTGGTATGTTATTGGGACTATTCGTTGTAGCCCTTGGTTTTTCTTTACAACAGACTGCAGCAAATCCATTTGCGGTTTTATTGGGCGATCCAAAAACGGGTGCTTCCCGTGTGAACCTAGGCGGTGGTATCAACTCATTTGGTACAACAATAGGCCCTCTTGTTATCGGGTTTTCCTTATTCGGAACTTTTGAGCCTATTTCTGACTCAGAGATCGCCAACCTTCCGCTAAACAAGGTTGTTTATCTTTATATTGGTGTTGGTCTATTGTTCCTGTTAGCTGCAGCATTATTTAATTTCAGTAAAAAAGTTCCTGCTGGAATTAGTGATGAGCCAATGGAAAAAGCGAATAAAGCTTTACGTACCTTGATCATTATGACCATCCTCCTTTTTGGTATGTTCACGCCAGTGTTTTTAAGCTATAAGAGCGATTTAGCCTTGCAGGTAGAGCAGTTACACAAACAGGTTTCAAGTTTAACAGATCAGGTTCAGATCGATCAACTCAAACTGCACATTAAAGAAGTTGCCAAACCACTCGAAATGCAACGCATGTTATGGTTGGCAGGAGCATTGGTCGTTGTGATCGGTGGTTTATTGTTCTCCAATAAGAGCGCGCAAAAAAATCCAGAAGGTTGGGGTGCGATGAAATATCCACAATTGGCTTTGGGTATGCTCGCGCTTTTTATCTATGTCGGTATCGAAGTCGCAATCGGTAGTAACCTCGGCGAATTATTAACATTGAAGGAATTTGGTCATTTGCAATCATCTCAAATTACACCTTATGTATCCATGTATTGGGGAAGTATGATGATCGGTCGTTGGGCTGGTGCTATTACAGCATTTAACTTGAGTAAATCAACTAAAAATGGATTATTGATTATCGTTCCTCTGATTGCATTCTCCATTATCATCGGCGTCAATACGCTTGCAGGATTTGAGATGTCACATCTGTATTATTACGTCATATGTATTATTCTTCAAATTGTAGCATTCTACCTAAGTAAAGAAAAACCTGCTCGTACATTGATTATTTTTGGATTATTTGGAATCATTGCGATGTTAATTGGCCTATTCTCATCGGGTACTATTGCAATCTATGCTTTCTTATCAGGCGGTCTTGCATGTTCAATTATGTGGTCCTCAATTTTCAGTTTGTCCATTGTAGGTTTAGGAAAATATACCGCTCAAGGTTCGGCATTTCTTGTGATGATGATTCTTGGTGGTGGTGTTCTTCCTCCGATACAAGGAAAATTAGCGGATATTATCGGTATCCATAACTCGTATATTCTACCATTAATCGGATTCTGTTATGTTGTTTTCTTTGCGATATTTGTTAAGGGAATATTAACAAAACAAGGAATCAATATTGATGAAATAGAGGCTGAAGGAGGCCATTAACACCCCTCACTAATTGTAAATAGTACACTATTTAAACAATTTTATTACACAGCTCAAAAACTGGCTTAACAACACCGTTAAGCCAGTTTTTTTATATAGTCACCAAAGTACAAAAATTTATTTTTTGAAAAATAAGCGTATAAATTATGATATTTAAAATTAAAAAATGTATTTTCGGGGAATTGATTAATGAATTGATTACTCATTTTATAACGAAAAACACAATTAAAACTACTCAATAATGATAATCATTGCTGACGGGGGATCAACAAAAACAAACTGGTGTTTGTTAGACGATTCGAATAAAAAAATCTACTTCAATACGGAAGGGTACAACCCTTATTTTGTTGATAGTGAATACATTGTAAACTCCCTAAAAAAAGGACTACCGCAAGATTTACCTTTTGAAAAAATCTCAGAGGTAAACTATTATGGTGCAGGTGTTCATAACAAGGAAAAAGCACAAATTGTTGTTGATGCTTTAAAACAAGTATTTACTACAGCTGAAGTTGAAGTAGGACACGATCTTCTTGCAGCAGCAAGAGCATTATTAGGAACTCAAGCCGGATTTGCTGCGATCTTAGGAACAGGAACAAATTCTTGTCTATACGATGGTAAAGAAATCACATTAAACATCGACTCAGGTGCTTACATTTTAGGTGATGAAGGTTCTGGTAGTTATATTGGTAAAAAATTACTGGCAGATTATGTTCGTAATTTGATGCCTAAAGATGTTAAAGAAGTATTTTATAACACGTATAAAATGACAAAGGACGAAATTATGGACGCGGTTTATACCAAACCAATGCCAAATCGTTTCTGTGCAAGCTTTAGCAAATTTGTCTATGACAACAATGTAAATATCGAATACACACGCAATATTGTTGATGAAGCTTTTGAAGCATTTTTCAGAAATCTTGTCAGCAAATACCCTAACTATCAAAGCTATACTTTCAACTGTATCGGTTCGGTTGGTTACAATTTCAGAAATGTATTAGCAGAAAAAGCTGAGCAATATGGAATGAAAGTAGGCAAGATCTTGCGCTCCCCTATCGACGATTTAGTACAATTCCACATCGATAGAGCAGCAGCGACTGCCAAATAGAAAAAGAAAAATAATCTTTAACATAAGGAAAGGTATTCAATAAAATTGGATACCTTTTTTATTGCTCTTCCCCCAGTCCTCCGACCTCCCAATATTCTCCGTACCGAAAATTCCCTACTAATATTAATTTCCAATTAACTAACTCATACCGTTTTACAAGACATTTTAATGATTTAATAACAGGAATTTCATCGGTACAAAATAAAAGTATCTTTTTTTTGTAATAGAAGTTAACAGATTGATTAAATGAAATATTGCGGCTTAGAATAACTTCAAAAACGGTAAAAAAGGTCGTTTATGATCGATTCATTTCAGACAAATCCGGCAAAAGTCAAATATAGTCCTCAACAGACGCATAGAAAAAAAATCTACAAAGGACATCTTGGTAGACATAAATGAATAAACAAATTTATTGCAAATGAAAAGAAGCCTTGATATACTTGTAATCTCAGATTTACACCTAGGTACTTACGGTAGTAGAGCTAAAGAGCTTTTACTTTATCTAGAGTCCGTATCTCCCAAAATACTGATACTCAATGGAGACATCGTAGACATTTGGCAATTTAAAAAAAGCTATTTTCCGCAAGAACATCTAAAAGTCATCAAAAAAATCATTGACATGAGCTCTTCGGGGACAGAAGTACATTACATCACGGGCAACCACGATGAAATGTTGCGCAAGTTTACCGATCTAAAATTAGGTAATATCAAGCTGAGCAATAAACTCCTTCTTTCACTCAATAATCAAAAAGTGTGGATCTTTCATGGAGACGTTTTCGACGCATCCATTCATCATTCTAAATGGTTGGCCAAACTCGGTGGATGGGGTTACGACAAACTTATCCAGCTCAATAATATCATTAATTATTGCCTAGATAAAATGGGTAAGGAGAAATATTCTCTTTCTAAAAAGATCAAAAACTCCGTTAAAAAGGCCGTCAAGTATATATCAGATTTTGAACATACAGCGACTGAACTAGCGATTGAAAAAAATTACGATTTCGTCATCTGTGGACACATCCACCAGCCTCAAATCAAAGAAATCATTACCCGAAAAGGAACCTGCACGTATATGAACTCAGGAGATTGGATTGAAAACCTCAGTAGTTTAGAATATAAAAATGGGGAATGGAAGCTGTTCTATTTTGAAGAAAATAAAGAACAAATCCTGAAGAATAAAATCATCGATATCCCTCTTTTCAGCCTGGAAGATCTTAAAAAGATTGTCATCTCATAAAGATTGTCATGTCTTAATGAACACAACAGAGATCTGCATATAATCAGGAAAACACTAAAACAAAGCCGAGNNCTCGGCTTTGTTTTAGTGTTTATAGTTCAAATGTTGCACCGATTTTCGGCAATGACAATGAAATATCCTCATTTTGGAATTTATCCAAAGCTTGTTGTTTATCGATCGTTATTGGCGGAAATGAATCGTAATGGATACCAACTACCCGAGCACAATTCACAAACTCAGCCGCTTTAATTGCATCATCCACATCCATTGTATAGTGCCCACCTATAGGTAAAAATGCCCAATCCAGGTTCATGTCTGCCAGCAATTTCATTTCCATAGTCAGTGCGGTATCGCCGGCAAAATAAATTTTTTTGCCTTTTACATGGAAGACAAATCCCACAGGAAACCCGCCGTATTGACCATCAGGTGTACTATTGGTATGTGCAGCATACACCATCTTCACCGAACCAAAAGGCAGTTGAACTGTTCCGCCCAAGTTGAATTCGATCACCTTATCGTCAGGTACGCCCTGTCTTCTCACCCAGCCTGCAGTTTCAACAATCGCTAAAACAGTGGCATCGCTGTTTTTTTGAATCGTCGCCATATCGGCCACATGGTCCTGATGTCCATGACTTAAAAAGATATAATCCGGTTTAATTGTATTGACATCGATTTCTTTTGCAAGTGGATTATAAGTAACAAATGGATCTAAAAGAACCTTCGTTCCGTCAAAATCAAACTCTACACAAGACTGTCCGTAATAAGTTGCTTTCATGATAATATCGCTATTGATTAAATAATCCGCCTAGTCCTCCTAGTCCACCCAACATATCTTTACTTGCCGCCTGCATTTCAGCCTGGCTGATATTCTCAGCTTGCGCAATTGCCTTATTCAGAGCAACCACAAGCAACTCCTCCAATTCTTCCTTATCTGCGTTTGATAAAAATACAGGATCGATGGTAACCTCTTTTATCTCTTTGTTTGCTGTCGCTACCACACGGATTAAACCACCTTCCACTTCACCAGACACAGAAATTGAATCCAATCTTTTCTTGATTTCCTCCGCCTTTTGCTGGGCTTGAAATAATTTGTCAAACATATTTATATCATTTATTTCAGGCCAATTTACAAAAATCTGCGCATACCTACTATTGCTAATTTACTTTCGCCAATGCTTCCCTTTTTTTCTGAAGGTTGTCTGATCTTATTGGCCAGAAAGAACTTTCAGTTCGCTTTCATTGCTCTTGGTGTCTGCGAAGTCAGGAAGGTTTTGTATTTTTGCAACATGCAAAGCAATCAAGAAAAACTAGTCGCCCATATTTTGGACCAGTTGGACCTAAATCCGGCAGCTATTCCAGCTGAAACCTACGACACATTAATTTCAGATCGCCCTCAACTTGTCGACATTGACGATATGATCTCCTATATCAAACGTATCGGGACTGATCTCGATGCCATTGATAAAACAGTTGAACTGGTTGAAAAAATTGAAGACGAAACAAGTATTCTTATCCATAAGCTTAAGTTTATTTCGGCTACTGACAGGCCCAAGGTATTGGTACTGGACCAAATACAGCCGCTTGAAATAAACCGTTCTGCCTATCTGCAGGAAGCCATAAAAATAGCCGGTGGTATTCCAGTTACAACAGAAAATGAAGCCGATAAAATCATTGTCATCGGTCAGGGAGAACAGACATTTATCCAAATTCCACAATTGTTGAATTCGGCAGCTATCGCATCATCCAAAGCTATCGAGCTCGATCAGGTCTTCATCATGACCAATAAACAATTTGCACAGATTCCCGGATATAATTATTTGAGAGAACTTGAATCTTTAGCCGAAATTCTTCAGCCAAAGTATTTTGTGTATGGTCATGAAGGAAACGATTGGCTACAATTTCAACTAAGCTAAAAAACCAAAAATATAGGTATAAAAAAACAGCTCCAGTAGAACGGGAGCTGTTTTTTTATACTTTAGAATTTTAGTTGTATCTTCTGCGTAGGACGTTGTATAATTTTTCAACGGTATGCGGTTTATCTGCCCATTTATTTTTAATCGCATAATTTGTCTGCAAAAATGCATCCGCTTCCGCATAGCTTGTAAATCTATTCAATAATTCGACAGCCTCACTATACGCTAAACTATACCCATTAAACAAATCCTTAATAAATAAGAGCTTATCATTTAAGCTTATTCCTGCTTTAATATCTGTGAGTTTATCGCTATGTCCAGAT
This sequence comes from Sphingobacterium sp. UBA7038, assembly GCF_002494055.1. NCBI lineage: Bacteria > Pseudomonadati > Bacteroidota > Sphingobacteriia > Sphingobacteriales > Sphingobacteriaceae > Sphingobacterium > Sphingobacterium sp. UBA7038. The sequence goes on along the minus strand of NZ_DLAV01000003.1, from coordinate 12,550 downwards.
TGATTTACCTGATAAACACGGTTCTGCACGCCAGCTTGCTTCTGTTGAGAGATAATTTCATTTAAGGTCAATGGTCTCGCGGGAGCTTCTTCAATGACCGTATTGATTTCTTCCTGAATAAACACTTCTTGCGGCTGCTCAATTACGACTTCTTTTGGTTCTTCGATGACTTCTGTAACGAAGACAGTAGGTTCTTCAACTTGCGCTGTAACTTCCTTTTCTGCCTGATAAGCTAATTCCTCCACTGGAGCAGCCTCAAAAACCGGTGGCGTTGCAACAACTGGCGGAGCGACAGGTTCAGCAATTGCAGGGCTAGGCTCTCCCGATTGTATCGGTTCACTTTCAGAAACAAATGAGGTTTCTGGCTCTTCCAATTTTACAGGTTCACGTTCAGAAACAAATGGGACTTCGTTTTCCTCCACACTGGTTTCTTCATTTGCTACAATGGCTTCTTCATTTCCACGGTTGAAATCTTCAACTGGTTGAGCTTCTTGAATCTCGCTTTCAGTGGGTTCAGCAACAACTTGCTGCGCTGAAGATCTAAGGGTGGAAGGCGGTGTAAAATAGTCGTTGAAAGCAATCTTCTTACTGTCTAAGGCAGCAGTACTTAACGTATGCTGCGATTGAGCTCCCTGAAGAACGGCCTTGGTCTTAAGTAAAGTTATGTAGGCAGCCACAGCCTGTGCCTTCGCTTCTAGTGTTACTAATTCGTTAATTTCGGACAAGCTGCCCTGTTCCGACAAGGTCAGATACTGTCCATTTAAATCCTGTAATAAATCGCCTATCGTATTAAAAATTTCCTCTTTAGTACCCATAATTCTATTTGAAATCACCAATTAATTATTTATAACACTTATACCTGCAACCGATCAAAAAGTGGAAAACCCAATCCTTTGATTTAGAGATATTTGGATTTACGCCCAATTTTTGCTACCCAAATTTAATATTTAATTCTGATATTAGCGGTGTCAAAAACAGAATATAATGGGAGGTCATTTTACAAAAATCACCTTATTTGCGGACCTTCCGACAAAATTAAATTAATCAAATGCTTTTTTCCGAACATAATTTGGCTTTGCGCCCCGCACAATATGGTAGCATTGAAATTGTCTGTGGATCGATGTTCTCGGGCAAGACTGAAGAACTGATTCGCAGGCTAAAACGAGCACAATATGCACGTTTGAATGTCGAAATCTTTAAACCAGCGGTTGATAAGCGATATGATGAAAAGTTGGTCGTTTCTCACGATAGCAATAGCATCCCATCAACACCCGTTGATCATTCTTCAGCGATCCTACTCTTAAGTTCATCGACCCAAGTTGTCGGAATCGATGAAGCACAATTTTTTGATGACGGTTTGACAGAGGTATGTGTCAAATTGGCAAATAGTGGTATCTGGGTGATCGTTGCCGGTCTCGATATGGATTTTCAAGGGCAACCATTTGGTCCAATTCCCAATTTAATGGCAGTAGCCGAACACGTCACGAAGGTGCATGCGGTTTGCATGCAATGTGGCGCTCCAGCGAATTATTCCTACCGCCTGACCAAGGATACGGAAACCGTGCTTTTGGGTGAAAAAGAAGCTTATGAACCACGGTGTAGACCTTGTTATTTCGGCTTGAATAAGTAAATGATCCAAAAAGTTAACTAAAATCTGCCAAAAGGACCATAAACGCTATTTGGCATAGGATTTGAAATATACTTTATAAATAAGAAGATTAACGCTTTTAATAGCGACAAAATACTTTTCATAATTTAGGTTTATAATTGGTTAGTTAGCACCTCCTTGCCCATCAAGGGGGTGTTTTTTTGTTAAAAAAGAACGCTGTCCCCAGGTTACTGAGCACAGCGTTCTTTTTTCATGAACTCCTATAGGCAAGGCTTAAGGCTGAACACCGTAATTTATAACCTTACGGCCAATGTTACCTGTTTGATCCATTCCCTCGACGATGACCTTGTAATTTCCATTTCCATCGGCATTATAAAATTGAATGGCAGCTTCCCCCGTCTCTGTGATTGAGACTTTCGGATTCCAGTAAATGGTCGTTCTCAAATCGTTTACAGCCTTTCTTTCCGGCGTATCGTATTTTGGAACATAGAATTTGCGTTCTTTAATATAACCTAGAGGATACATATCGATCACATTTGATTTTGGCAACATGCTCTCAATTTCACTCAATGACATTCGCGGCTTCTTCGCTTCCACTTTTTTCGTATAAATGGACACAACACCATTATTTTGATACATTCTGGAGACTGTTCCCAATTCATCACGTAAGAAGATTTCGATTCCTTCGATATCCGCGACATTGATGCTGTTCAATCCAGGCTCATCAATAGCCATACCGTTCAGAAAGAACTGAACAGGCGTACGTCCCCCCGCATTATAATCGCGGGAAACATAATATTTCAATGTCTGCGGATCATAAGTAATGCCAGTCAATACCGTTTGAAGACACATGGTCAACACGTTACAACCGGTCAAACGCTCGGGTTCAATACGGTGTTCCGGCATGGATAAGCCCGAAATAGATGGAAAATCTTTATTGGTGATTGCTTTCTTCACTACGCCTGTCACTTCGACCTCATCCAGAAGGATCGATTTTCGATACTCTTTTCGGCTATTCGCCAAATAAGGAGCAAAAGCCTGGTCTATATTCGGCACAAAATAACTTTTATAGCCATTATTCTTATCGATCTCCGGGTAAAAGCTCTGATCCATATTAATAACCAGGCTCCGGTAATTGTCGTTAGAGCGGGCATTAACCGTTACTTTAGACGAGTCCGGGAACACAAGATCCTTAAAGGTGAATCGTCCATTCTGATCCGTATAAACGTCTTTCTTAATATTACGCGAAGGAACCGATAAAAGTAACCCTCCATTTGGATAAGGGCGTCCAGTATTCATCCGAAGTATACCGGATAATTCAATTCCTTGCTCGGGAAGAAAACTGATCTGTGGCAACTTCTCCGATATAAGTGTCGGGTAGTCAAATCGACGGTATCCCTGTGTCATTAATAGTGCATCCAGCGCTTTATCCCGATTGGGATTCTTTTCATCGAAATATGAATTTGGGTTTTCTACATTTCCTTTGAGGTCCGAAGTCAACAGAAAGTTGCTCACAATAGAGAGATCTGCCTGATCATTATAAGGAACTTTGGATTCGTCTATTACAGCGACTGAATAGCTTCCGGGGAACTTCTGCCCATTGTTGTCCACAGCAAGTTTAAGATTGACCAAGTCTTTAGCCTTATAGCTTTGCTTATCGCTGGTAACTTGAATATTTAAAAGCTTTTCACTTTGAACAAATGCCAAGCGTTCGCTGATAGGTTTTCCGTCCGGACTCAATAAGGTTACCTGAACAATACCATTTGGCAAACGCTCTTTCGGAATATTGACCAATGCAGACGAAGATTTTAAATTCACCTGTGCGCCAAAACAGAGATGGCCATTCGACTGAACCAAAACATAATAAGATTGCCCCGGGTTCTTTGAAAAATTCTCCTCGCTAGTTACCACGGCAAACTCCGCATTCGTGGCATCCTGTTTTACAAAAACAACATTTGCCTTGTCACTGACAACAGCCGGCAATTTGTATTTGCGCTCCTGTCCATTCTCAAACTTCACAACAGCTTGATAATTTTCTCCTGCGAGCGGCAGAAGAGAAAAATAGCCCATTCCAGTTCCAAAGTCTGCAAACTCCGCTACCGACTTGCCCTTTGAATCCAAAATACTACCTTTTACCTTTAGCCCCTTACCATCGGATCCAATGGCTTTAAATGCAACTTTTTTGGCCAATCCAGCGATAATATCACCCCCTTCAGGAAAGAATTGCACATCTGCATCCCACAAGGCATTTTTGAGCAAGAAGGAACTGGACAAAGGTTTTTCATTTTTATTTTCCTGAATGCTAATCTTCAGTTGTCCTTTCTCCAGATTTGCCTTTTCTTTTGCAGACAGGTTTATGATTACTTTCCCCAGCCCATCGGTCTCAGCTTTGCCCTTGTCGAAGGTTTCCCATCCCGACACAAACTCCCAATTGATTTTTGAATTGATCATCGGTTTTCCCGTACGATCGCGGAACTGTATGACAGCTTGGGTTTTATTACCACCAATGTTATTTTGAAATTCAATGTTCGTAATCAATTTCTTATTGATTACATCCCCGATTGGCACCACTTTGTTAAAAAAGTAAGCATTATCAAAGTTGGCCATCCATTTTGTGTAGGCCCTAAAGCGATAATTGTCCTGAGACATAAATTGAGGATCAAGTACAATCTGCCCATTTCCTACCCCTTTATCCAATGGAATTTTTAGTGTCTGAATCAGGGAATCGCGACTGTTCAGCACTTCCACGTAAGCTATTTTACTCGGCTCATATTCGGCCAAATTGCGGGATAAATAGGTTGAAAACCAGAGAGTATCCCCTACAGCATAATAAGGCTTGTCGAAATGTAAATGTACCTTTTCAACTGGGTAAACCTGAAAATATTTCTGAACTCGTTCTACGATTGTATTAATAGGCAATGTAGGTGTAGTCTGGGCATAAGTGGTCCCTATTCCTAACAGTCCTATCGATAAAGTCAATAGTTTTATGTGCTTCATTGAAAGTCTTAGAATAAAAAATGAATAGCTAAATATATTCAATTTTGAGCAAAGACCAACCGCATTGGGGTATTTTTAACATTTATTATACCTATTCATGGGACGATTTCCGACGCGCTAAAAGTAATTAGAGCAATGGAGCCAAAAGCCTACAGATAGAATCTACTCCTCTTTTCCAGCGGCTTCGCTGCATCCACTTTCGAATTGTAATCAGGTCTGAAACTTCGATATCAGCCAAAAATTGTGCATTAAGACGGTCGCAAAGCTCTTTATCCGATACAATTCCCGAGATTTCAAAGTTGATGTAAAAACTTCTGATATCCAAGTTTGTCGTACCGATATAGGCCAGCTTCCCATCAATGCAGATGGTTTTGGCATGCAGAAATCCCTTTGTATAGAGGTATACATTAACTCCTCTTTCCAGTAGTGGTTTTATAAATGAGAAGGAGGCATGCTGTACAAAAAACGAATCAGACTGGGCCGGCAACATCAAGTCCACACGGACACCGGAAGATACCGCGAGCATTAAAGCAGTCGTCAATTGATCGCTGGGAATAAAATAAGGTGTACACAACTGTACATATTCTTTTGCTTCGTTGATACCGGCAATAATTGCTTCCATATTGAAAGGCGCTGGCGATCCAGGATCACTGGCTGTAAATCCTACTCCACTCGCATCTTCATCGGTAAGAGGAAATCGGTTTAAATAACCGCGGCCCAATTCAAACGATTCCCCATCTGTCTGGTTCCAGCTGTTCCAAAACTGGATTTGCAACGTATTTACTGCTGCGCCGACAACCATCATCGCCGTATCCCGCCAGTAAATCTCATTTTTTCCGTTATTGATATACCGATCTGAAATATTGATTCCGCCGACAAAACCTATTTTCCCATCGATCACCGCTATCTTGCGGTGATTTCGGTAGTTGCTATTCGCCAAGGAACTAAAGGTTACTGGAAGAAAAGCTTGAAACACAAAATCGGGTTTATGCCGCCGTAAATATTTAATTACATCTGGAGCACCAAAACTATCCAATATCAGACGTACGGTGACCCCAGCTTTTGCTTTTTCTTCTAGAATATGTAAGATCTCCTGCCCTATTTCATCCATTTCCCAAATATAATATTCCATGTGAATGGAATGCTGCGCAGCTTTAAGACTATCAATAAGTACCGGAAACTTTTCTTCCCCATTGATAAACAGGGTGACATCGTTGTTGAGGGAAAAAGTAGAGATCTTTTGATTTTTAAGGTAGCGGTATACCATGGCCAAACTACCGATCCGCTCATTTAACGTATCAATATGTTCCTCCATAATTTCGGATTCCTTACGCCAGGCATCCAGTAGCTTTTTGGACTGCTCGCGATACACGCGTTTCATCCTTTTGACCTTCTTAAACTTCTGACCAAAGAAATAGTAACTGAGCAAACCGACGACAGGTAAGAAAACAATGACCATAATCCAGGCAATGGTCTTGGAAGGATTACGGTTTTCGATCAAAATCGTCCCGATTACACCAATATAAAGGATGAGTAAGGGAATCCAATAATATTCTAATGCAATCTGTAAAATATGATGAAGTACCTCCATATTGTGTGCTAAGGGTTTTACCAAATATAATACTTAGCATCGACATATTGTTTGTCGTTAAACACAGTTTATTGCACCATCGACATGAATGAATGGACTTAAATAAGGAATGTCTAAATTGGCACCCCGGAGTATAAACCAAATTCCCAATAAGAAATAGAGAAAGGGAACCCATTTCGAAAATCCGATTTTGAAAGATCTGGAGAAATTTCCCAGAAAAGAAAACGCAAACAAGAGCGGGATAGTTCCTAAGCCAAAACACAACATAAAAAAGAAACTTTGCTGTGGACTGTCTGCATTTATGGACGACATGAGTGCCATGTAGACCATACCACAGGGCAATAAGCCATTCAGTACGCCAGCAATAAAACTCCCCCCCGGTTTATAGAGCCATTTCGACAATAAGCGTACAACTGGCTGCACAGCCTTCGTCTGCCAGCTAGCGATTTTCCGATTATGCTTACCAATAAGCTGGAATAAAGCAATTCCGATCAGAATAATACCTGTGGCCCAGCTCAAACTTCGCTGCCAACCTTGAATCTGCGCAAATGTTCCGATCGTACCGAGTAAAAGTCCTAAACAACCATAAGTCAGTACCCTTCCGGATTGATACAGTATTTTATTAAAAAAAACGTTCCAACCAAAACCCTGCCTTCCTTCAATAGCAAAAATTAATGGACCACACATGACCGCACAATGTATGCTTCCAAACAATCCCATGAAAAATGCAAAATAGGTATAGCTCATTTCGTTAAACTAAAATAAAATATGCTCTTCAAACAAAAAATCTTTACCTACACTCTTCCAGTCAATATACAAATTCCACATTCCTTTATCGAAAGTGGAAATGGGCAGTGTATATAAATTACTGGTTGTCTGAAATGGTAATTCTTTATCCAATCGATTATCCGAAGGTTTTCGAAACAGCAGTTTCCCTTTATTTTCTTTGGAAACAAAATGAATATACAAGGTATCTTGCCTGATTTCTATTGTCGGTGATTCCTTCATCATCAATACATTTTGCTTTTTTTCGTAAGCTTGATCAAAATTCAGCCCCTGTTCATAGTAGTCATCTTCTTCCAGACTATCCGAATCATGACTCACCATATATATTCCAGCTCCGACTATACACAACATAAATACCGCCAAGGTTAAAAAAATCTTTGTACCCCAATTCATTGTTTTTCATTTTAATTCATACCCGGAGGCGCAATAAAAGTGGTTTTTAAACTTTCCACTTTCTTATCTCCCGAATAGATAGCTAATTTTACATTACTTTTATAGGTCTCAACATCCTTATTCGCGATAATTAGAAAAAAGCTCAGTGTCGCATGCCCATCTTTACTCAATTTTTGAATAGGATTGACCAGTTGAATCGTTAAACGCGGATCATCACAGACCAATTTAAAAGGCATTTCTTTACCAGACTTATTAATCAATTCCAAAGAATACAGGTTGCTTATTGTCTTATCATCACGAAGCTGGTAGGTGCTTCCCTTTGCCCGAAGCAATCTTCCATCCACCTGAGAACGATTGAACAACAGAAAACTAAAGACCGACATTAATGCAATCAACACGATAGAATAGGCTATTGCCCTCGTATTGCTTTTTTTCTTCAGTGTTCCTTCAATCTCACCCATTGGATAAAAGCCAATTAACTTTTTAGGCTTTCCAATTTTGTCCATGACAGTATCACAGGCATCAATACAGGCCGTACAACTTACACATTCTAATTGCAGACCATTTCGAATATCAATTCCTGTGGGGCATACATGTACACAGAGTTTGCAGTCTACACAATCTCCATGTGTCGTCGTTGCATCCTTTTGCTGTTTTCCTCTTGGCTCTCCACGTCGATGATCATAGGCGACAGTGATACTTTGGTCATCGAGGAGTACGCCCTGCAATCTGCCATAAGGGCAAATTGCAATACATACAATCTCCCTGACGTACGCAAACACACCATAGAAAACCAATGTAAAGATGATTATTGATATCAATCCACCTATATGTTGGTCCAATGGATCAGTGACGATCTTCATCAGTGCATCAACACCGATGATATAAGACAAAAAGATATTTGAAATGAAAAATGATATGATCAGGAATATACCATGTTTCAAAAACTTTTTCAATTGTTTTTGATCCGTATTGGGTCCAGCATCCAATTTCTTTTGTTGTTGCCAATCACCTTCGATCCAATATTCAATTCGTCTAAATATTAATTCCAAAAAAATGGTCTGGGGGCAAGTCCATCCGCACCATACCCGTCCAAAGACAACAGTAAACAAAACCACACATACCATCACGATTAACATGCCGAATACGAATATGTAGAGATCCTGTGGATAGAACAGATTTCCTAAGATGGAAAACTTTCGCTCAATAATGTTGAACATGAGAAACGGTTCACCATTTATTTTGATAAAAGGAACTACAAACAAGAACAGCAGTAGTGAATACCCAACCCACTGTCTCTTTTTGTAAAGCTCTCCCTGCGGTTTTTTGGCATAAATCCATTGTCTTTTTTTTGACTTAGATCCACCGTTATTGGCGTTATTCACGACTACTGTACTCATTGCTATTTCAATTTACTACTCTGCTTTTTTTTCTGTTTCAGCCTGATCGGCTTTGCTCTCATCCGCCGCCTTCTCTCCACTTGCAGCCTGGCCACCACCATAGGTTACCTCTTCACCTTGCGGAGCTTTTGGATTAGCAGGGTGTGTATCCCTTAAGGTGATAATATAACTGGCAACCTGTGCGATTTGTGCAGGACTTAACGTTTGTTCCCATGGCACCATTCCTTTATCAGGAACACCATACTTAATGGTTTTGAAGATATCTTTAATCTCGCCACCATGAAGCCAAAACTTATCGGTCAAGTTAGGTCCGATGCCTCCCTCGCCACTACCACCGTGACAAGCGACACAGTTTGCGGTAAAGATCGCTTTTCCATCAGCTGCCATTTCCGGCTGAAACTCCACGCTACTTTCGTCTACATTGCTCGCAGAAGCAGTAAGATAAGCCTGACGCTCTTTCTCGGCAACGACCATCTCATGTTCATACTCCTGGTCCTGGTTCATTCCGATGCCCGACACCTGATAAACAAATAAGTAAACAAGGCCGAAAAAAATCGTTCCATAAAAAAGGAAATTAAACCAGATCGGAATCGGATTATCCAATTCGCGGATACCATCATACTCATGGTCTATAACAATATCCTTTTCTTCTGAAATCGGTCTGATCCCCATGATCTTGTTCCACGACCTTTTCATCCAGCCCTTATTCGCCGCCTTTTTGAGTTTTTCCTCCTTGGCCAATTCAGGCATGGTAATCTTAATGATGGATTTCATCGCGCGATTGACCATCAATGCCGAAGCAAGAAGAGCCAGCATCACAACGATCAATACAACAATTAAGATATCTGTGTATAAATTATCTGTACCGAATCCTATCGTAGATTGAACAACTTCTGCGGTAGCTGGTGCAGTATCCAATAATAAACTCATATATTATAGACTATCAGGTGAATGATTCAGTTCCTTTTCTGTTTCATCTTCTTCCAAAGGCAATTCCTTCATATAGGTAACATAGTCTTTTTTCATTCGAAACAACATGATTGCTACTGAAATGAAGAACACCAAGAAGATCCAAAGTGATGCAATTAGATAAAGCTCACTGCCGTTTAGATTTGTTATTTGCTTAAACATGGCTTTATTGATTTGCGTTAACATTATCAGCTACTTTTGGAGCTGCTTTTATATCTGTTCCTAATCGCTGTAAGTAGGCAATTACAGCTACAATCTCACGGTCAGCTAACACATTCACTTGATTTTGTTTTAGATCATCAGCAATTTTTTGTGCCTGTTTGGTAAGATCCTGCTCAGCATGTTCAATTTCCGCATCGGTATAGGGAATTCCCAATTTCCGTAACGCTTTCATTTTATCTTTCAGAATAGAATTATCTAGCTTCTGATCGATCAACCAAGGATATGTTGGCATAATACTTCCTGGCGAGGTAATCGTCGGATCCAACAGGTGATCAAAGTGCCATTTATTTGGGTATTTTCCACCGATGCGATGCAGATCTGGTCCCGTCCGCTTCGAACCCCATAAAAACGGTGTATCGTAAACAAACTCTCCCGCCTTGCTATACTCTCCGTAACGTGCGGTTTCGGATCTAAATGGACGAATAGTTTGCGTGTGACAGTTTACACAACCTTCTCTTACGTAGAGATCCCTTCCCTGAAGTTCCAATGCTGTATAAGGTTTTACACTCGCAATCGTTGGAACGTTTTTAGAAATTGTAAAAGTCGGCACCATTTCCACCATACCCCCAATGAGGATGGCAATAAGAGCCAGTACCATAAATAAAATTGGCTTACGTTCAAGGCGACGGTGTTGAGACTGTTCGTTTACTTGAACCGGCAATAATGCAGGAGCTTCTGCAGGCTCATTGGCCAAAAGCTTCCCTTTTTGCATGGTTTTGATCAAGTTGAACGTCATCAGGAACACGCCCGATAGATAAAGTGCACCACCTAATGCACGCATCATGTGCATTGGCAAAATTTCCAATGTTGTCGCAAGGAAGTTGGGATATTTCAAAACCCCTTCCGGTGTAAATTCTTTCCACATCAAGCCTTGTACTACAGCTGCCCAATACATCGGGATCGCATAGAACAAAATACCCAAGGTACCTATCCAAAAGTGCGTTGATGCCAATTTTTTAGAATATAACTCCGTTTTATATATACGTGGTATCAACCAGTACAGAATACCGAATGTCATAAAGCCGTTCCATCCCAATGCACCTACGTGTACGTGTGCCACGATCCAGTCGGTAAAGTGAGCAATTGCATTCACCTGCTTTAAAGATAGCATAGGGCCTTCGAAAGTCGCCATACCATAACAAGTAAGGGCCACGACCATGAATTTTAACATAGGCTCTGTCCGTACCTTATCCCAGGCACCACGTAAGGTCAACAAGCCATTGATCATACCGCCCCAGCTCGGAGCAATCAACATAATGGAGAATACAACCCCTAAAGACTGTACCCAACCAGGTAGCGCCGTATAGAGCAAATGGTGAGGACCTGCCCAGATATAAATAAAGATTAAAGACCAAAAGTGAAGAATACTTAACTTGTAAGAGTAAACTGGACGGTTGGCCATCTTAGGAAGGAAATAATACATCATTCCCAAATAAGGGGTTGTCAAGAAAAAAGCAACTGCATTGTGACCATACCACCATTGTACCAGTGCATCCTGCACGCCCTTGTAGACATAATAGCTTTTCCAGCCAGCTACAGGCAATTGGATGGAGTTAACAATATGCAATACGGCTACTGTAACAAATGTGGCAATATAGAACCAAACTGCGACATACATATGACGTTCGCGTCGTTTGATAATAGTACCGAACATATTGATTCCAAATACCACCCAAATGAAGGTAATTGCGATATCAATAGGCCACTCCATTTCGGCATACTCATGGCTTGAAGTAAGACCGAGTGGTAAAGTAATAGCCGAGGCAACAATAATTAATTGCCAACCCCAAAAATGGAGTTTGCTCAAAGCATCACTAAACATTCTTGCTTTAAGCACCCGCTGTAAGGAGTAATACACTCCCATAAAAATACCATTACCTACGAAAGCAAAAATCACCGCATTGGTATGCACAGGACGTACACGGCCAAATGTAGTAAATTGCAATCCGAAGTTCATTTGGGGCCAAACAAGCTGCGTCGCCACAAGCAATCCTATGGTCATACCAACTATTCCCCAAATAATGGTAGCGATTCCGAAATTCCTGACAATCTTGTTGTCGTAATTAAATTGCTCTAACTGCATTACTTAAATTGTTGATTCTGGTTCAAAAGTAAGCAGCAATTTATGACAATTTAATGATGGGGAATGCGTACAAAAGTGATGTACGTCACTTTTGTATTACCGCATTACAATGCTTAGTTACTAATTTCGGCTACTGGTTCTAAATGACTTAGCGAAAATTGAGATCCTGAAAGGTACTTTTCACCAGTAGATCTGAAATCAAAAGTGACCATAATCACATTTCCCGCCGTACAATACGCGATAACACACCAAATCTCATCACAGTGGCAGACCTTGATCTTTCAATGTGTCACACTATCCAACTGTAACCAGCGAGCCAAAGCCTTTTCGGAAAGGAGCAGTAGGAGGTGGCTTGAATAGGGACAGTAGAGGCTCTAGGACAGCGCCAGTCGGGGAAGTACGGAAGATATGCAATAGCATTGTACAGGGAAGTACGGAGGATATGCAATAGCATTGTACGGGGAAGTACAGGCAGGTAGCTAAACGAAAGAAGCCCTTGA
>NZ_DLAV01000024.1:0-191825 GCF_002494055.1 Sphingobacterium sp. UBA7038 | reverse complement strand
GGAAACAGTCAAGGGCTTCTTGCGTTTAGATACCTGCCTGTACTTCCCTGTACAAGCTATTGCATATCTGCCGTACCCCCCGACCGGCGCTGTTCCGCAGCAGTGTGACGCATCGTTATAGCCAGCATTTATTGTAAATCAAATATTCGGCGGTCACTACACAAGCTACTTGTAATCACTAGCAGCATGTCCTGTCTCAGCTATTACCCCAATGGTTTACGGATGTGAGAAAGTCTCGGTTTTTGGATATATCATTCGTATTTCTATTAGATAGGATTGAAAACTTTTTAACACCATAATTTTCGCTGTTGCCGATTTTATGTTGTAAGATTGCTACACCTTTGCCTGTAAAGGATGAATATATCGGCAGGAGCTTTGAGTTTGGTGTTTGAAACTATTGTGGGATATTTTATATGTATGAAGATTGGGATTAAAGGAGCATATAGAAATTATAATCCGTTCTATTTGAGATATTGAAACGACTCACATGTTGTATAATAGTGAAATATCAATTATTATATATTGGAAAGTGGAAAGTCGGACACAGTAAGGAGGTATCTGTATTGCCAACGGTCTATATGGAATACAAATACCTGATGTTCTTGGCTATTACACTATACCCTGGAAGAATAGCTGCATTGCTTTAATCTTCTTCTGTATAAAAGTCGATCAACGAGGAAATATAAGGGTCTTCCCATCCATCCGAGATATTTTCAAAGTCTTCATCCGGTATATTTGTCTGCCTAATTTCCAAGGATGTCCCTTTTTTATGTTCATGCAGCTTTAATGTAACAATCGAAGGGTTGTCTGTTTCACCGAAGTACCATTCTTGCACAATTTTTGTCGAAGGTTCCAGTTCCAAGAATCGGCCAGTTATAGCACCATCCCATAAGGAGAATTCTCCGTTGATAGTAGCGTCTATGGACACTAGGTCTCCTGTCCAAAGACGAGCGGTAATTTCGGTCGTTAATGCAAGATACAGCTCCTCTGGAGTTGCAGGAATAATAGCATATTTCTTGAATTCTTTCATGGTGCAAAGTTACTCTTTCTTGTAATTTACCACTTATTTTGACTTCATTTTTATTTATCTTAATTTTATCGCAAACTATTAGGACAACATGAGTAATTTTCTGCCAAATTCTTTAGTGAAAAAGTTAGGAGTGAATCCATTATTTGATACAGATGCATTTATTAAGATACATGAAGAAGGTATTCGGGCGACGGCAATACGCCTAAACCCTAATAAATTAGAAGATTGTCCGTTTCCTAATGCAGAACAAGTTCCTTGGTGTCATGTGGCTTATTATCTTCAGGATCGTCCAGTGTTTACGTTAGATCCTTTATTTCATGCTGGAGCATACTATCCACAAGATGCTTCTTCCATGTTCATAGATCATATTATTCGAAGTTTGAAGTTAAATGAAAGGAGTGTTCGGGCGTTGGACTTATGCGCCGCTCCAGGAGGAAAGTCTACTTTATTAAACAGTAGTTTGCATCCGGAATCGCTCTTGGTTGCAAATGAAATTATTAAAACTAGGGTTACCGTCCTGCAAGATAACTTAATGAAATGGGGAAATGCTAACACAGTAACGACAAATAATGATCCTGCAGCGTTTAATCGCCTTCCAGGATACTTCGATTTGATGGTTGTTGATGCCCCATGTTCTGGATCTGGAATGTTTAGAAAAGATACCGATGCCATCGATGAATGGTCCGAAGCTAATGTTAAGCTTTGTAGCGAAAGACAACAGCGAATTTTGGCTGAAAGCTTGGAGACTTTAAATAAGGGCGGATATTTGTTCTATTCAACGTGTTCTTATTCTCCGGAAGAAAATGAAGATATTGTCGATTGGTTACTGGATAGCGGTGATTTCGAATCTATTGAAATAGCTATTGAAGAGCATTGGGGAATTGATCATACAAGTTCTAATAAGCATCGTGCACACGGTTATCGATTTTACCCGCATAAATTAGGTGGAGAGGGCTTTTTTATTGCTGTCCTTAAGAAGATTGGCGAACAGGAAACGCTCAATAGAAAGCGAATTAAACCCGAAAAATCAGATGTACCTAGAGGAATTCTAGATAATTGGATTTCGGATAGTGCCAGTTTTCATACTTTTCTTCATCATGAGGATGTATATATTTTTCCAAAAATGTATGAACATGATCTAAAGTATCTCCAAAATGTACTTTATCTTAAGAATGCGGGAACTAATGTTGGGAAACTTAACAGAAAGGAGCTAATACCAAGCCATGCGCTGGCTTTGAGCATTCATTTGACCAAAGACTTCCAATTGGTGGAATTGTCGCTTGAGGATGCCCGCAATTATCTTAGAAAGGAAAATATAGCTGTGGATACGATTGGCGAAAATATTCAAGGATGGGCCATAGCAAGTTTTCAAGGTAAACCTTTGGGCTGGATGAAGGTATTGACCAACCGAATAAACAACTATTATCCAAAGGAATTGAGGATTGCAAATTTATAAGAGCTGGAGACATTGTACTCCAAGGGGAGTATATATAAAATTTGCTTAGGATAGGCTCACGATAATTGAGCAGATATCTTTAGCAACTTCTTCTTTCGATTTTAGGCTAAACTCACGGGTATTTCCAGACCGATCGATTATAGTGACTTTATTGGTATCCGTGGCAAAGCCGGCACCTTTATCTTGCATGGAATTGAGCACAATAAAATCCAGGTTTTTTCGAACCAATTTGTCTTTTGCATTTTCGAGTTCATTATTGGTTTCCAATGCAAACCCAACGAGTAACTGGTTTTCTTTCTTTTTGGCACCTAAAGTAGCTAGAATATCGGCGGTTTTCGTCAGCTCGATAGCGAATTCGTTTTCTTTCTTTTTTATTTTTTGGGTAGCGACTTCAACTGGAGTGTAGTCTGCCACAGCAGCGCTCATCACAACAATATCTGCTGCTTCAAAATATTCTTCGCAGGCGCTCAGCATCTCAGCTGCCGAGGTAACTGAAATCGTATAGACGCGCTCGGGTAATTTCAGGGCAGTCGGTCCCGATACTAGCGTGACATCTGCGCCAAGTTCTTCAAGTTCTTTGGCGATGGCATAGCCCATTTTTCCACTTGAATGATTGCCAATGAAGCGGACTGGGTCTATAGCTTCATAAGTAGGGCCAGCTGATACTAATGCTTTCTTTCCTGCTAAGGGCAGTCCTCGCTCCGAAAATTTAACTAAGAAATCCATTATTTCTTCCGGCTCCGCCAAACGCCCCTCACCAACTAGACCACTTGCCAGTTCCCCTTTTCCCGGAGGAATGAGGATATTGCCATAAGAACTAAGCTTATTAATATTGGACTGTGTTGAAGGGTGTTTCCACATATCTAAATCCATTGCTGGAGCGAATAGTACTGGACATTTTGCTGATAGATACACGGCTGTTAAGAGGTTATCGCAAAACCCATTGGCCATTTTGGCCAAGGTATTTGCCGTTGCTGGTGCGACTAAAATATAATCTGCATTTAAAGCAATTTCGACATGATTGTTCCATTCCCCGGTATTCGGCTGATAATAATCTATTAAAACGGGGGTTTTGGAAAGTGTGGAAAGCGTAAGCGGGGTAATAAAGGCTGTCGCTTCTTTTGACATGACTACGTTAACTTTGGCTTCCGCTTTTACCAAAAGGCGGATAAGGGATGCAATCTTGTATGCGGCAATACTGCCGCATACAGCAATTACAATATTTTTCCCAGCTAAAGCCATTGTTTAAGTATTAGTCCTGCTCTTTTGAAGGATTTCTGTAGTACACTTTATCGTGTAAAAATTCATCAATAGCAACCAAAGTAGGCTTTGGCATACGCTCGTAATGTTTTGAAATCTCTATTTGTTCACGGTTTTCGAATACCTCTTCCAAGTTATCGTTGTTGCTCGCGAATTCAGCAAGTTTTCCATTCAATTCTTCTTTAATATCTACTGCAATTTGGTTCGCGCGTTTAGAAATAACTACAATAGATTCATAGAGATTGTCAGTGCCTTTGTCCAATTGTCTCAAGTCACGTGTGACTGTAGAGTTTGGAACTGAATTGTTATTTTTTTGACTCATCTTTTTGGGTATTTTCTTTTTCTTTTTTCGCCTTTTGTTCTTTAATATACACTTCCTGCTCCGCAACGGCCTTATTATAATCCTTCACTTGAGAGAGGGCGGTTTTAATCCCTTTTTCAGAATTCTCACGAAGAGATTCTGCCTCTTTCATATGTTTGCTATTCGGAAAATTACTTGCGAAGCTACGGTAATAATCCAAGGCATCATCAAATCTGCTTTCTTGTTTCAGGAAGAAACTTTTTGACGCATAGATGTATTGTGCTTTTAAGGTTAAAAACTCAATCTCTTCTGCGTATTTTGTATCAGGGTATTCTTTTAATACATTCTGTAATGCGATGACAGCTGCCCTATAATCATCCGTAAGACCCATATCATAATACAGTCTTGCATTAGCAAATGCTTTAAGCTCAAGTTTATCTCTTAATTTCTGAATAAGATCTGCGGCTTCTTTGGACCGTTCCGATTCGGGATAGAGATTGACGAAGAGCTGTAATGCATCAATTGCCTTTCTTGTATTTGCTTGATCTAACGTCGATCTCGGAGAATCCAAGTAATAACAATAGGCATGCATAAAGCGACATTCCTCTGCTCTTGCACTATTTGGATAAACATCCGCAAAATCTTTAAAGTGAAATGCTGCAGATGTATAATCTTTCAGACGGTAGTTGGCAAATGCCAAATAATAGTAAATATTTTCTGCTTCAGCTTGTCCACGGAATTTGGTCCGCAAGTCATCAAACAAAACTAACGCCTTTGTATATTTCTTTTTCTCATAAAGTTTTACGGCCTCTTCGTACTTTTGAGCGATGTTATTGCTTGCGCGCAATTTCTCAAATTTACTTTTACAGCCAGTAAATACCAATAGAAACATCATGCCGGCACAGATAGCCGCTATACGCCTATTTAAAAACATTTTACAAAGATAAGTGAATTTGTTATACTAATCAATTAAATTTTACTGCGCAATATAGTTTAATAATTATTTGATCGCAAAAACAACATTTCTTATTAACATTCTTTAACTCGATTGTAGCTCGGAAGAGGGTATATTGTCATATACTTGTTGTTTTTCCAATGGTAGCGAAGCCTAAAAATACACATTTTAAAATATTTGATTATCTTTACATATTACAATCATTGAATAGCATTAAGAGTATGACTTTAAAAGAAAAAGTTGAGCAAGCATTAGATACCTTGAGACCATATTTGGAGACTGATGGCGGAAATGTGAGTGTTGAAGAGATTACAGCGGATAATGTCGTGCGTTTAAAATTATTGGGAGCATGTGCTTCATGTTCAATGAGCATTATGACCTTTAAAGCTGGTTTAGAGCAGGCAATTAAGAAAGCTGTTCCTGAAATTACAGCAGTAGAGGCTATTAATTTAACAGATCCAGATTCCCCAGAAGCAACTTTACCCTCTGTTAATTAGTTTTTCTATTAACACAATTTAACGGCTAGTTCGGCTACTTTTGTTTAAATTTGTTCTATGAAGTTGCTGGTTTCTATATTATTTGCTGTATTTATACTTTTTTGTTCCGCTGCATTACAAGCGCAGGAAAGGAAAATTATTCAATATTCCGGTATCGTAACAACGGTTGGGTCTGGACTTCCTGTAGGTTATGCGACTGTCACTAATTTATCTTTCCGAAATGAAGCATTTGCTGCAAATAACGAGGGCTATTTCTCTTTTGTGGCACATGTAGGCGATACAATTCGTTTTACCTCTGTCGGTTTTGATCCTTTAGTTGTCACTATTCCTGAGGTTTCTGGAGATAAATATACCGCAAATATCATTATGCAAAATCTAGTGACGGAACTTCCGATGGTAACGCCCTATCCTTGGGCAAGTATAGAAGAGTTTAACATTGCATTTATGAATCTAGACGTTTCTGAAGATAACATCGTTAGAGTAAGAAGATCCTTGTCGTATGAGTCCTTGTCTGCAATGGCAGCTGTAATACCACGTGACGGAAATGAAATGCGTTCAATTAATAATGCGCAGAGCTTTAATACCATGAATAATAAAGTCATCAACCAACGTTATGCTAATCCATTGTTAAATCCTTTTGCATGGGGCAGTTTAATCCAACAGATTACAAAAGGAAGTCAGAGCCGAAAAAGTTCAAGTTATTAATCAGTCGATTTTAGTTTATTGAGTTCTCTCACACTTAATTTAGCGGAGAAATAGGAAACTAGACCAGAGATGCCAATGACTGTTATGAATACTAAAATGTAATCACTCCACTTACTTACCATAGGGTAGCTGTCAATAATGGTATTCGCTCCATCTTCTACACGAATGATTCCATAGACTGACTGAATATAGTTGAATATGCCGCCTATCAATAGACCTAATACACAACCGATAATAGCGATCATAAGACCTTCATAAAAGAAGATACGTTGAATTAGATTATCAGCCCCACCCAAACCTTTCAGGATCGTCATATCCTTTTGTTTGTCCAGTACAAGCATGGTTAAGGAACCTACAATATTAAAGATTGCAATTACACTGATTAAGGTCAGGATAAAGAAGACGACCCAGCGTTCAACACGTACATTTTTATATAAGGTGGGGTTTTGTTTTTCTCTATTCTTTACAATATAATCTGGTCCTATTTTCTTTTGTAATGTCTGCCCAAATAAGTTGACATCTATACCATCTTTTAGGTAAAATTCGATCGATGAAACGCGGTCATATTCTCCGAGAACCTCTTTAGCAAATGAAATCGGTGTAATTATCAAATTGTCAAAATCTTGTTGATAGCGCATTACCCCTACAGGAGTTATGGATCGGATGTTGAACTCTTCAGCAGGATTGGAGGAATTTTTTACCCCTTTTCTCGGTGAATACACTTGAATTTGTCCCGAAGAGTTCTGCATAGGAATCGCCAGATTTGCCTGTACGCTAGCCCCTAGAATTGCGAGGTTAGTCGAGTCATGAGTAAGTTTGTATTGGCCATCTACGAGGATACTGTCTCCGGTCTTCTTACTTAGCGATTGAGGTTCGACACCTTTTATATTTGCAATAAATTGTCTATTTGAATATTGTAACAATACCTTCTCTTGTAGAACCTCCGTATAATGAACCACATTAGAATCTTTTCGTAATTCGCTGAAGATAGCCTGTTTGCTATCAAAAAGTTTGCCTTTCTTGGGTTCAATCTTCAGCTCAGGAGCAAACTTACTGTACATGGATAGTATCAGCTGTTCCATTCCATTGAATGATGATAACAAAATGATTAATGCGGCACTACTTACCATTACGCCAATCACACTAATTGAAGAGATGATATTAATGGCATTAACTGATTTCTTAGAAAACAGATATCTTTTTGCAAATAGAAATGGCAGGTTCATGACTTTTATCCTTGGATAAATGGATTAGAATTTTTTTCGAAGCCAATCGTAGTCGATGGGCCATGCCCCGGATAGACGATCGTGTCGTCGGGCAAGGTATAAAGTTTTGTTTTTATGCTATCCAAAAGCTGCTGGTGATTTCCCCCAGGAAGATCAGTACGGCCAATGCTATTGCGAAATAGAACATCTCCTCCGATCAAGAATTTTTGATCAGCTGAATATAAGCAAATATGTGCAGGGGAATGTCCAGGCGCAAGAATGACCGTTAGCTCATCATCATCTAAATGAATGGTATCATCCTCATTTAGAAATGTTTCCCCAATTGGGGAAATGTCATATCGGATGCCCATTTGAGGAGCATAATTCTGAACCGCTACTAAAATTGGTACCTCACCTTCGTGAAACTGCGGAAGCAAGCCAAATTTTTCATGGACAAAACTATTCCCCAATACATGGTCAATATGACAGTGTGTATTTAATAGGAGTGTCGGCTTGAGTTTATTGTTTGCGATGAAAGCTAGGAGTTCTTGCTGATCTTGCTCGCCGTACATCCCAGGATCAATGATAATGGCATTTCCTGACTCGTTATAAAGTAGATAAGTATTCTCCTGATAGGGATTGAAAGTGAATGTTTTGATCGTAAGCATAGTGGTAAAATTACAGTTTTTATTGATTTCTTACTATTGAAAGGTCAACTATTCCAGATTTCCCAGTTTTTTTCTGCTTGTAGAACCAACATTTCATACCCGTTTTTGATTCTGGCACCTTTTTCTTTGCTTTTTCGAAGAAACGTTGTTTCCTCTGGGTTGTATATGAGATCATAACAGAGGTGATTCTCAGTTAAGAATTCGTAAGGAATTTTCGGATATTCTGCTGTATTGGGAAATGTACCAACCGGTGAACAGTTGATAATCAAAGTATGGTCAGCTAGGATAGCACGATCAATTTCATCATAAGTGAGCTGGCCTGCCTGTTTGGTTCTGCTTACTAAAGTATGTGTTATTCCAAGTTGATTCAGGGCATAAATGACAGCTTTTGCAGCGCCCCCATTACCTAAAATCAAAGCCTTCTTATCCGCTTGGGGATTTAATAGCGGCTTTAGCGATGCCTCAAAACCATAGGCATCTGTATTGTAGCCTTTAAGATGTGTTATGCCATCTGATGTATGGCTGATTCGAATACAGTTTACAGCTTGTATTGCATGAGCTTCTTCCGAGAGCTCATCCAAATAATCCATAACCTCTATCTTATAGGGAATGGTCACATTGACACCGTAAAAGTCTTTATTGGAAGCAATTATTGTAAAATCGGCTATTTGAGCAAGTGGATATAAATCATAATCCACATCGGTAATACCCTCTTGATGAAATTTTTCTAGATAATATTTTTTTGAAAAAGAATGCCCTAACGGGTATCCTATTAAGCCTAATTTTTTCATTTGAATTGCGAAAAGTACGTTGTGGGAACAGGAATATATTTTCAATTTTAATATCCGGTCATTGCTATGCAATGACCGGATATGAGCCTCTTACATGTTAATCTTTCGGCTTTGTATATTTTTTTACAATTTCAGTAATAATCTGATTCCCTTGTAGCTGTGGAAGGTAATCAAAAAGAATATGATGCTTATCGGGATTCGTCGCCAGACCAAGCTCTAAAAAGTTCAGCGCTTCATTGTATTGTCCATTGGCAAATAGATAAGCAACCACACGATAGTATAGCTCTGCAGCATCTGGATTTTGTGTGATGGCATCGGATATTACATCAATGGCTTCTTCAATTTTACTTTGTTCAAATAGAATGGAGGAATAATCGAGCCACGCATCTATATCTGTTGGGTTCAAAGCGACTACCTTTTTATAGGCTTCTTCTGCAAGATCTATTTGTTGTAGTTTGTATCGGGCATCGGCAATCGCAAACCAGTAATCGGGGTTTGTATCTTCCAGCTCCAATGCTTTTTTATAGAAATGAAGAGATTCAAAATAACGCTCTTCGAAATCTAAGGTGACCCCAATACCGAACCAGGCATCAGCAAGCTCCGCATCTAATTTGACTGCCTTTTTATAATAATTGCGGGCTTCCTCCATCTGCTCAAGTTTCTCATAACATTCGCCAATCGCACAATAGGTGTCAGCACTTGGTTGCTCATATTCAAATGTTTGTTTGTATACGTCCAATGCTTCCTGATAGCGATCTAGATTAACAAGAGCGTTCCCCTTATTGAAATAAGCTGAAGAAAAGTCTTCTTTAATTAATATAGCATAGTCGTATGCGTCTAAAGCTTCCTCAAACCGACTGATTTTATGGAAAGAATTTCCCAAATTGTACCAAGCATAGTAGGAGTATGGATCTGAATCAATGTATTTTTTATAAAAGGAGATACTTTCCTCTTGTCTATCCAATACATCATAACAGTAGGCCAATTCATAGAGTGCTTCTTGGTAATCCATGTTGAGCTCAAGGGCTTTCTTTAGATAAATTATAGCCTTGTCATAATTCATTTGCGCTTGAAAGATCATCGCAATATGGAAATAGACCTCATCTTTATTATCTAATAGCGGAAGTGCTTTGAAGAGCTGTTCCAAAGCATTATCAAACTGGCCGATACTGCCTAATATGCCGCCACGGATCAAGAAAATGTCTCCTTCTGAAGCTTCCAATAATTCCGCTTTATCAAGCGCTGCAAGTGCATTCTGATATTGTTGAATCGTTGAAAACAGTTGTGCCTGTTTCAATAGGAAGGTAATATCAAAAGGGTGTTGGCTGATCGCATATTCGGTAACCTGTAGGGCCTTAACAGGGTCATTTTTTTCAGTGTAGTAATCAATAATTCCTTCAAAAGCCTTGGAGTCAAAAAAATACTGATCCTCGTTTCGAAGCATTTCCTCATATCTGTCCACCGAGATTTTTCTTTCTTCGGGGTTTTCAAATTCAAAATCCTCTTCCATTCTCAAAAGTTTAAAACCAGTATTCTGTTCTTTAATTCAAAATACTAATTTCTTATCTAATTTGTTCGAACTAATTTTCCACAAATCGGATATCCTCCACAAAGTTAAGGATAAATACGGGTAAAATAAAAAAGCCGGCTTTAAAGCCGGCTTCTAATATAATGGTATAAGTTATATACGATTATTTTTTGATCTCAACACGACGGTTTTGAACACGACCTTCTTCAGTAGCATTAGATGCAACTGGGTTTTTCTCTCCGTAACCGTTAGCAGTGATGCTTGATGAAGAAACACCAGCGTTTACTAAATATTGTTTTACAGAGTTCGCACGGTCTTTAGATAAAGTCAAGTTATAAGCTTCAGAACCTTCAGCAGAAGCATAACCATCTAATTGTACAGATGAATTGTTATCACGTAACTCTTTAGCCAATTTGTCTAATGTAGAGTAAGATGAAGTTTTCAATACTGAGCTATCAAATTCGAATTGAATTGGAGCGTAGTAACCGTTAGAAGTAACGTTGTTAGCAACTGGCTCTGGGAATTTGATTGGACATCCTGAACCATCTACTGGAGTACCAGCTGGAGTACCAGGACATTTGTCAAATTTATCAGATACACCATCACCATCAGCGTCAGCGCTTAATGTGTTAACAGTACCTTCTAAAGTGCTTACACGTTGTTTCAACGCTTCAACTTCGTTTCTCAATGAAGGATCTTTCAACTCATCATACAATGTAGCAACTGGGTTAGCAAAAGTCAAGTTTTGTTTGTCTTTCGAACCTAAAGTGAATTCTAAACCAGCCATCACTGTAGAGAATTTACCTTTGTAATCTGTACGAGCGGGACCATATAATAAGTTATCATCAGTAAAGTTCATTGTATAACCTAAATTCAAGGCAACAACTTCTGATAATTTGAATTTAGCACCAACACCTACAGGAACGAAAGCCGTTAATTTGTTATCACGGTCACCTTTGAATTCACGGTCACCGAAGATTTCAGATCCCCAATTACCTTTATTGTTATAAACCTCTGTTCCAGAAAAGTCTTCATTTCCAAATTGAACAGGATTATTAGCCAATACTCCTAAACCTACTTTAGCGTAGAAGTTAACCGCATTTTCTCTTCTTAAGAAATCAATAGTTCCTAATTGAAATACACCATTAATGCTAGCTGCCCAATTTACATCAGTTTGTGCAGATTTAGCAACACCATTACGATTAGTTCCAGAACCAGCTTCAAATCCGTTAAATCCGTCAAGAGCTTTGTTATAAGTTTTGATCTTACCACGGTTTGCTTCTAATTCTAAACCAAAAGTGTGAGAGAATTGTTTACGGATAGTTAATCCGTAGTATTCACCAACTTTGTTTTGGAAGTAACCTACTTTTTGTCCAAAAGCATTTGATCCAGGAAGAATTGTGTTTGGTGTAGTGATACCACCTTGAACTCCGATAGACCAAG
Source organism: Sphingobacterium sp. UBA7038 (assembly GCF_002494055.1). Lineage (NCBI taxonomy): Bacteria > Pseudomonadati > Bacteroidota > Sphingobacteriia > Sphingobacteriales > Sphingobacteriaceae > Sphingobacterium > Sphingobacterium sp. UBA7038. Next base: position 179,986 of record NZ_DLAV01000024.1, on the reverse strand, counting down.
TTCTGTATTGTGATCTACCACCGAATACTTGTTGAGCTTGTGCTGTACCAGCGAAACCTAAAGCGGCAACTAATGTAGCAGCAACTGCTGTTTTTTTAATTGTAGAATAGTTCATACTCTTGTTTTTAAGGTTATTATTAATTTTAATTGTTTTCAAATTTAATTATCGTATTAACACATGGAATAGTACAATTGCCGTGCCAAAGTCTTAAAGTTATGTTAAAATTTTGTTTTTGCTATATTTTGTACTAAATTAAGTATTTAATGTGAAACAACAAAACAAAAATCCGGTACGAAAGTACTAAATTTTTGTTTTGTTTCAATAGGTTTAAGAAAAAAATTAAGTATTTTTTTCTAAAGCAAATAATGTACGACCAATAACGACAACGCGCCCAACAAAGCTGAAACCGGAATGGTTAATATCCAAGCCCATAACAAGCTAATTGTTACCCCCCAACGTACTGCTGATACACGTTTGACAACACCAACACCGATGATTGCACCTGTAATGGTATGCGTAGTTGAGGCTGGTATCCCAAAATGTTCTGTGATACCCAAGGTGACAGCTCCTGCAGATTCAGCACAAACACCTTCCAAGGGTGTTACTTTTGTAATCTTGGTTCCCATCGTTTTAACAATTTTCCACCCACCGCTCATTGTTCCGGCAGCGATTGCTGCGTAACAAGTTAATGGAATCCATTCAGGCATGTGTTCAGTCGTTGGGACATAGCCACCAGCAACCATCGCTACAAGGATAATTCCCATGACTTTCTGCGCATCATTACCTCCATGTGCAAAGCTCAAGGCGGCAGAAGAAACAAGTTGCAATATCTTGAACCATTTTTCGGCAACACTTGGACGGGAGTTTTTTGCCAGGTTGATTACAATCAATGTGATGATAACCGATATCGTCATACCTATAATAGGGGCCAGTACGATAAATGCAATAATCTTTAAGGTTGCATCAATATTGATGGCGTGGATAGGATCTGCGCCAAGGATGAACGCGTAAGCCATTCCCGATCCTGCAAAACCTCCAATAAGCGTATGGGATGAACTGGATGGCACACCATAGTACCATGTAAATAAGTTCCAACCGATTGCTGCAAGTAACCCCGCAAAAATAACTTCTAAGGTAATGTATTCTTCCAATACTGTTTTTGCAATGGTATTGGCTACTTTATGATCTGTAAAGTAGAAGTAAGCTGCAAAGTTGAATATCGCAGCCCATAAAACGGCCATTGCTGGCGTTAAAACTTTTGTTGATACAACTGTCGCAATAGAATTGGCGGCATCATGGAATCCATTGATGTAGTCAAAAGCAATCGCAAGGACAATTACAACAACGAGTAATGTTGACATCATAATCTCGTAGAATTTTTGTGCACTTAAATCGAATGATTATGCGTTTTTAACCAGAATGCTTTCTAATACGTTAGCAACATCCTCACATTTATCGGTTGCATCTTCCATTGCAGATAACACTTCCTTGTGTTTAATTAATGAAATTGCATCTTTTTCAAATTCAAAAAGGTCAGCTACAGCTTTATCGAAAATATAATCCGCTTTGTTTTCTACGCTATTGATGCGAACACATGAATCCGTAATATTGCGGATATTTTTCAAATCTCTAAGCTCATGAATAGCTTTTGATACATGTTCTGTAGCTTCGACTAGTAAGTCAGCAATTTCAATCATTGGCTCGGTGGCCTTTTCAACCTTGTAAAGGTCCATTCTATTGGCGGCACCATGGATAAAATCTGCGACATCGTCCAATGAGCTTGCCAAAGAGTGTATATCTTCGCGGTCAAAAGGAGTGATAAAGTTCTTTCCCAGCTCCAAATGAATTTGATGCGTGATGTTGTCGCCTCTATGTTCCAAATCTTCCACTTTGCGTGTTAATTCCTTTTTCTTTTCAGGATTGCTTGAGTTAACAATATCTTTTAACAACTTTGACATCTCGATCAAGTTGTTGCCGGCTTGTTCAAACAAAGGGAAGAACTTTTTATCCTTTGGAACGAAGTATTGAAAAATGCTATTTAAAGACATATCTTAAATTTATTTTTGCAAAAATAATACCTTAATGTTAAGTTAATGTTAACATTGATTTTGTTTAAACACAAAAGTGTCATCAATTGTTTAATTACCGGACTGAACTTTTTGTAAAGTAAAGCCGAATGTTGTTCCAATGCCCTCTGTACTACGCACATTTACGTTTTGCTGATGTGCTTCGACAATGTGCTTTACGATAGCCAATCCTAATCCTGATCCTCCAATATCGCGTGATCGGCTCTTATCAGTTCGAAAAAAGCGCTCGAATACACGGCTCAGATTTTTTTCTTCGATGCCATAACCGTCGTCTGTAATTTCGATAAGAACCTGTTCAAACAGTGGGAAAATCTTAATTTTCGTTGTCCCGCCCTCTTTTCCATACTTTAGGGAATTATCTATCAGGTTGTATAATACCTGATGAATTTTATTTCGGTCAGCTTTAACCCAATGGGGTGTACCCACTTTGGGTTTGAATTCTATTTTGATATTGTGTTGTTTAGCTTTGTCTTCAAGAGAGTAGGTGGTGTCTTTAATGAGGTCGACGATATCGAATTTTTCTATATTCAGGACCATTTTTCCGGATTCTAGTTTGGATATTTCATCAAGATCCTGAATCAGGTAATTTAGCCGGTCTAGATTCCGGGCAGCCTTATCTAAGAAATTCTTGGCCATTTCCATGTCTTCTTCCATCAGGCCATCTTGCAGGGTCTCAATGTAACCTTGGGTGGCAAATAAAGGCGTCTTGAATTCATGAGAAATGTTGGATAAAAACTCTCTTCGGAATTTCTCCTGTGATTTTAACTGCTCTATCTCATTTTTTTTATCTTTTGCCCATGCTTTGACTTCGTTCTCAGCATCTGTGATAGGATCCTCACTGACATGTTCTCCGATAGCATCTTTAAGATCCTTACCGAGTTTAAGGTTATGAATTAATTTATACATCGTATTGAGTCTACGATATATATATTTTTCAAATAGATAGTTAAATAGAAGGAAACTCGTTACCACAGCAACAAAGAAAATGATCAGCGCTGTCTGTAGGTCATGTTTATAATAAAAGCTGATCGTAGATATTGCAATGCCGACAGCTGCGGAGTTTGCCAGTAGTAATTGTTTAAAGTTCATTTGCAGAATAAAAAAGGCCCCTGATTTGGAGCCTAAGTTACTTATAATGATATTAATAAATTGTTAAAATTTTCCGATAATCGTTTTTGCTCCAGTAACCTTGTCACCAATGTTAACATTGATTTCAGTGCCTAAAGGAAGAAATAAATCTACGCGGGAACCGAATTTGATAAAACCAAACTCATTGCCTTGCACGACTTCGTCTTTTTCTTTTACATACCATACAATGCGGCGCGCTAAGGCTCCTGCTATTTGGCGGAAAAGAACCTCCCGACCAGCCTTATCTTTGACAACGACTGTTGTTCTTTCGTTATCTGTAGATGATTTGGGGTGCCAAGCCACCAGAAACTTACCGGGATGGTATTTAAAGAACGTGACTAAACCACTGATTGGGTTTCTGTTGACATGCACATTGACAGGAGACATAAATATAGATACCTGTATACGCTTATCATGGAAATACTCATTTTCCTCAGTTTCTTCGATAACAACAACTTTTCCATCCGCTGGACAAAGAATCACGTCATCCTGCGGGTTGACCACTTTTTTGGGACTTCTGAAAAACTGGACAACTGTAATGAATAGGAATGCTGATAGCGCATAAATAAACCATTTGGCATATTGCGGAGCGTCATAATAATCCGCAACGGCATTGATAATGAAGATAAAAAGTACAGCGATCGCTAATGTGGTGTATCCTTCTTTATGAAATTTCATATCTATTTATTTCTGCAAAGATAATTATTTACTCGAATTGTCTATTTGTCTTTCGATTTTAATTGAATGGGTATAGATTTTTCCATCGTTACCCTGTGTGATCCCACCAGACACTCTGATGAGGTCGTCTTGAGGCTGGTTGTCTTTATACGTAGGGAAATAGAAGTCAATACTTCTAGCAATACGGCTCAAAATGCCATCGAAAGATTCGTTTCCGGAATCTGATGTTAACTTGAGACTTTTTAGATTAGCCATTCCGGTTTTCTTTACTTCCACGAGGTAAGAAAAATTAACCTGCTTGGTGATATCTAGTCCGGTTTTATTGAGATTGTCATTAAAACGTTTAGTTAAGAAAGCATAAAAATTGGAATAATCATCAAAGCTGCAAGACTTACCGTTAAATAGTTCCGCTCGTATAAAATAGTCATAAGGGAGGATGCTTAGCGACATGAAATCCTCATTATTTAGGTCGCCATTGTCGTCATATGTCATTGTGAGTACACCATTTGCAAAGCGTTGTGTCATAGCATAAACGGGTTGCTGACCCACATTGTAGAAATATGTATTCCAGTTTCCCTGTGGCCTGCCGCTTTTTACCTTTCCTTTGCGTAGATAGAAATCAAACCCAAATTCAGTAAATCCTTCAAACGGAATAGAAAATTCATAATTGCCTTCGCCATTTATTACTTCCTGTTTGCCCCTGTTGTCCCAGTAATCTTTTATAAAGTAGCCTTGTTCACTATAAGTTATGGTCAATAGTGGTTTTCCGTCCGGATAGTAATATTTCCAATCACCGATCGGATGGTTATTCTGGAAATTTACTTCCCATTTCAGCACTCCATTTGGATGGAAGGCTTGAAATACGCCTTCTTTTTTGCCATCTTTATAGGAGCCAATGAGTATTCTCGCTCCATTTGGCGCAAAATCGCGAAACTCTCCGTCAAAGACTTGCTTTGCAAAATCAAATTTGCTCACACGTTCAATCGTTTTAAACTCGCACTCTTTTGAAACCAAATAATAATATTTGTCAAAATAAAAACGAATCAATCCCTGGTCTAATTTTTCATAGAATACAGGTTTTTCATCCTGTGCATACAGGTTTGTAAAGCTGCACACAGACAATAATAATAAGATATGGATGAATTTTTTTATCATAACTTTAGTGTGCTTCTAGCCAATTTTTGCCTTCTCCAATTTCTACGATCAAAGGAACACTTGTTTTTATAGCATTGGACATCTTGTCCAAAATAATTTTTTTGAATACCTCGATCTCGTCTTTAGGTACGTCAAAAACCAATTCATCGTGCACCTGCATGATCATTTTGCCTGTTAAACCTCGCTGCTCAATTTCCTTCTGAATGGCGATCATGGCAAGTTTGATCAAATCTGCCGCCGATCCTTGGATCGGAGCATTAATTGCGTTTCTTTCAGCGAATCCGCGAACGGTGATGTTTGCAGAATTGATATCTCTCAAATAACGTCTTCGTTTTAAAATTGTTTCAACGTAACCCTTCTCTTTTGCAGACTCGACGGCATCACTCATGTATTTTTTTATACCTGTATATTGGTTAAAATATTCATTGATGATATCGGATGCTTCTTTACGAGATATGCCAAGGTTTTGGGAAAGGCCAAACGCCGACTGGCCATAGATAATGCCGAAGTTAACTGCTTTCGCATTGCGACGTTGTTCAGAAGTAACGGCATCAAAATCCACATTATAGACTTTCGCGGCTGTTGCCCGGTGGATATCGTGACCTTGACTAAATGCTTCCATCATATTCTGATCTTTACTGAGTTCGGCAATCAGGCGGAGTTCAATCTGTGAATAATCGGCTGAGAGGATCACGTTGTTTTCAGATCTTGGGATAAAGGCTTTTCTGACTTCTCTCCCCCGTTCGGTACGGATCGGGATATTTTGCAAGTTCGGATTAGTTGAGCTCAGACGGCCTGTTGCGGCAACCGCTTGATTGTATGACGTATGAATGAGCCCTGTTTCGGGGTTTATCAATTCAGGTAGCGCATCAACATAGGTAGATTTGAGTTTTTGCATCTGCCTAAAGTTCAAGATATCTTGGACGATATCTGATTTATGGGCCAATGCCAATAACACATCTTCACCTGTTTTATATTGTCCCGTTTTTGTTTTTTTAGCTTTAGGATCCAGTTGCAGTTTATCGAATAAGACTTCTCCCAATTGCTTAGGGGAGGCGATATTGAAATTTACGCCCGCTTTCTCAAAGATGGATTCCTCGAGATTTTTAATGTCCTGCTCCAGTGTTTTTGAAAACTCTTCAAGTGCCGGAACATCTATTTTTACACCGTTTCGTTCAATTTCAGCGAGTATATAGACTAATGGGAATTCGACATCCCGAGCGAGCTGCATGGTGTTGGTCTCGACAAGAAGCGGGTGAAACACATTTTTTAGCTGCAGGGTAATGTCTGCATCTTCAGCAGCATATTCTTTTATTTTTTCGACTTCAACGTCGCGCATATTCCCTTGCTTCTTTCCCTTTTCACCGATAAGTTCGGTGATTGATACCGGGCTGTAATTCAGGTAATTTTCTGCAAGTACATCCATCCCGTGGCGGGTATCTGGATCAATTAGATAATGTGCAAGCATGGTGTCAAAAAGGGAACCTTGTACCTTTACACCATAGCGTGCTAATAACAAAATATCGTATTTGATGTTTTGTCCTATTTTCTCAATGTTTGGGTTTTCTAGAACTGGCTTGAAAATATCGACTATAGCTTGAGCACCCTCACGATCGGCAGGTGTTGGGACATAATACGCTTTAGCGTTTTCAAAAGAAAATGATAAGCCCACAATATCGGCAAGGTTTGCATCCAATCCTGTTGTTTCTGTGTCGAAACAAAAACTATCTAAAGACGCAAGCTGTTCGGCTAGCGCTACTTGTTTTTCCGCTGTGTCGGCCAAAACATACTCATGTGTTGTATTATGTATATTATTTATTGCGACATTTTCGACACTGATTTCAGTGACAATTTCGGTCGTGGTAATTGTCGTCGTTGTTGTCGAAAATAAATCCATTTGCCCATTTGTAGGAATGCTCTTGTCAAGTACGGAGAATTCATCGCCGAAAACTCGTTTTCCAAGTGTTCGGAATTCCAATTCTGCAAATAGTGGTTCAAGGATTTCTTTGTTTGGATCTTCCAGTTCTAGCGATTTTTCATCAAGTTCAATGGGTACATCCAATAAAATAGTGGCTAATTTTTTGGAGATAAGCCCTTGTTCTGCAAAATTCTCCACATTCTCGCGCATTTTTCCTTTAAGCTGATCCGCGTTAGCGATAATGCCTTCGACAGATCCGTATTCCTGAACAAGTTTTTTCGCTGTTTTTTCTCCAATTCCAGGTATACCAGGGATATTGTCCACGGCATCGCCCCAAAGACCAAGGATATCGATGACCTGGCAAACGTCAGAAATTTCCCATTTTTCAAGAATCTCTTTGACACCTTGTACTTCTGCTCCATTACCCATGCGTGCAGGTTTATAGATAAAGATATTTTCAGACACGAGTTGCCCGAAATCTTTATCCGGTGTCATGCAATAGACCTGAAAATCTTGCTTTTCAGCCTTTTTTGCCAGCGTACCGATAATATCGTCGGCCTCGTATCCATCCATGGTGATGATCGGAATATTGAAGCCCTCAATTAAGCGATTGATATAGGGGATAGAGGCCGCAAGGTCCTCTGGCATAGATTCGCGATGTGCTTTATAAGCTTCAAATTCAATATGTCGTGCGGTAGGTGCCGCCGTGTCGAACACTACTGCTATGTGGGAAGGTTGCTGATTTTTCAATACATCCAATAGGGTATTGGTAAATCCCATGATTGCTCCCGTATTTAACCCTATTGAGGTAATTCGGGGAGTTTTGCTCAATGCAAAATAAGCTCTATATATAAGAGCCATTCCATCTAGAAGAAATAGTTTTTTCACAAAATTGAATTTTAGTCTCCTTACAAAGGTAAGAAATTCATCAAAGGGTAAGTTTAATAAATTTTTCCGATTTTTGTACTATGACACATTTAATGCAACAGGATTTATGAGAGGACTGGTAACTAAATCGACAGGGAGTTGGTATCAAGTTTTGGGCGAAGATGATAAAAGATACGATTGTCGTATTAAAGGAAAGTTTCGTACTAAAGGAATAAAAACGACTAATCCTGTTGCTGTGGGGGATTGGGTACATTTTGATGTGGAACCTGATCAGGAAAGTGCGGTCATTCACGAACTGGAACCTCGTCGAAATTATATCATTCGAAAATCCGTCAATTTGTCTAAGCAAACTCAAATTATCGGAGCAAACCTGGATCAAGCTTTTTTAGTGGTGACACTTGCCTCGCCGCCAACATCTTTAGGTTTTATCGATCGCTTTCTAGTAACAACGGAGGCTTACGGAATTCCTGCCGTAATTATTTTCAATAAATTGGATCTTTTTAGTGATGAGGGGTTGGAGATATTGGCAGACTATAAAGCTATTTATGAACATATTGGCTACCCCTGTTTCGAGGTTTCTGCGTTAACCGGTACCAATATCGACGTTGTCAAGCAACTGCTTAAAGATAAAATAACCTTGGTATCAGGTCATTCTGGGGTTGGCAAATCAACGTTGATCAATGCAATCGTTCCTGAATACGGGTTGAAAACTGGTGAAATCTCCGATTGGTCTGACAAAGGAAAGCATACAACTACTTTTGCTGAAATGTTTGATCTTCCTTTTGGAGGGAAGTTAATTGATACGCCTGGTATTCGTGAGTTGGGAATTGTCGATATAGAAAAACAGGAGCTATCCCATTTTTTTCCAGAGATGCGCGCGTTGATGAATCAATGTCGATTTCATAATTGCAGGCATATCAATGAACCCGGTTGTGTCATTATGGAAGCTGTGGAAGAAGGCGATATTGAGAGTTCCCGCTATGATAGCTACCTCAGTATATATCATAATGAAGATAGTAGATCTTAATCTTTATAAAAATATAGCGCCTNNAGGCGCTATATTTTTATAAAGCAAGGTAGGCGGCAGCCCTTATTGTATCGCTTGTGTCAAGTTTAAAAAGTCGCGAAGATAGGTACACTCTTTTGACGCGATGGTAAAGAATGGGGTATCTTTATATTGTGTGCTCAATTCTTTGAAGTACCTATTTTGCATTGAAAAGCGATAAAAAGGATTTTTCAAAGGTGAATCATAATACTGCCAACGCGATTCATTGGTATAAACAAAATCCTTTTGTTCGCTTTTGGCCAGCATAAAAGTGCATTTAGCCTTGAATTCTTTATTGGAACTGAGCGCGCGCGCTTTGCTATACCATTCCTTTGCCGATTTAGTCTGTAGGTAGTTTCGTTGCCAATGGAGTGTTGAGGGAGCATGGTTATCTGTCGATGACCAATCGTAGGATACGATGGACCATGCATTGCCGTAGGTACTTGTCTGATAGATACCTGTAGCCATTTGAAAGTAATATTCCGCTTTTTTCTGATTGTCTTTTTCCGTTTTTATCGCATTTTCCAACCGCGCCATCCGTTCAGCATATTTTAGTTTGGTTGTATTTTCCTTTCCGTATTTTTTTGGATAGTCATTTATCGTCACAATAAAGGGGTTGGGTTTGATGTCATCTTCATCCGTGCTATACCAGTTTTTAATTTCCTTTATTTTATGGTCTTTAGGAAGTGCTGCTAATGTTTTTGCTGCTTTTTGGAAATCCAGTTCGCGCAAATAAGTTGTACCCAGTAATTCGGTGAGATAATCCCTATTAAAATGTTTGATATCTTTCAATAAGAATTTAGACAGGGTGTTCTGTTGGGAATTGTCCGACAATAAATTCCTTATTTTTAACAGCGTTTTAGGTGTAAGGCTATTTTCCCAAAAGTGCATTGTTGTCCACTGCATATTATCTTCCAATGAGTCTTTCACAAAGCCATAGTTGTAAAAAGCATCTGCCTTTACAGCAGCTAAACTAGCCATAGCGGTGTCTTGTGTGTTCAAATAGTGTTTTACAACAAGATTTTGTAAAATGTTCCGGCAGATTAAACTATAGTTGCTGTATTCAAAAGCACTATAACCCCAGTTTTGTTTGCGGATATCTTCTTTACCATCTAGTTTTGCTTTTTCTTCTAACCACGATAAGGTTTTGGTCAATTGAACTTCATCCAGCTGCTTACTGCTTTGCCAGTCCGTCAATTGTGTGAGCAATCGGGTAATTTGAAGCTGATCAATCAATTTTGGACTGAGGTCAGTCTCTTTTATTCCAGCAAGGTATTCTTTTGCTAAAGCATTTTCCTTATTCATCCAACTTAGGTAGGCAGCAGTAATAAGGCCCAATTGGGGTTGAACATATTTTTTGTCGCGATAAAGTTTTAGCGCAAAATTGCGGAGCGAATCCAGATGTAGTTTAACCTTTCCTTTATCGTCATTTTTACTGTAGTAATTATAATTATCGCTACTGAGGTAAAAAGACTCGTTCATTTCTGTTTCTATCTTATTGACTTCGCGTCCTAATAGTACCGCATTGACGGTGTTAGCAGGATCGAGCTGATAGCAGTCGCTCAGATATTTCAGGGCATAGTCACTTGTTCCAAAGCCAATGATCGCATTGATGTTGAATTTATCGGCATCATTTTTTGCATATTGAAATATCTCGGCATCGCTGGCTGTAATATAATGGAAATTAGCATATGCGAGGATACGCCTTTCCGGACTGGCGGTGAATAATTTGGAAAAGAGATAAGCTGCCCTTGCAGGATCACCATTTTTGCGGACAGCCCCCGCATAGTTGGACAGTGCCCAATTGAGGATAGCTTCGTCTCCCTTAGCAGATTGCAGGTACTTTTCATAAATCGTCATGCTCTTGGCGTATTCCTGCCCAAATAGATATAAACGGGCAGCTTGATAAGCATAGCGGATATAGAGAAAGCTATTTTTGGGGTACTTGGGGATCTGCTGTTCGGCGAGTTCAGCTAATTGTGTGATTTCTTTGAAATTTCGGGTATCCGGATCCCAATAGTTATGTTGAATATTCGTGATGGGTTCCTGCTTTTTGGTGAACATAAAATAAGCGCGTTCAGCTTCATGTTTTCCGTCAATCAATGTGCTTAAGAACGTATTTCCTTTAATGGAATCTGGCAGGTTGATCCAAGTCGACTTTTGTTGATTGCTCGCTAAATTAGCGGTTGCAGCGTTGCTGTTGTACATCAATTGCTCGACATCCTTAACCTTGACCTGGGAACCGAGGTGCTTCACCCAAGTTTCGGAATTGATTAAACTTTCTTTGACTGGTGCTTCCTCCGTATAAAGAAATTGGTAGGGGATGAATTGAAAGGCAGAAAATCCATTGTCCTCCAGATTGGGGAGATAATATGTCGTTTGATTGTCATAAGGATCCACTTCAGGACCACAGGCGATATTGGTTGCAATCTCTCCAAAGAAGAAAGCTAATGTAGTGCTAGAAAGCAGCAATAATTTTTTGTAATTCGGCATTGCCATGGTTTGCTAGTGTAGCTTGATCTAAATGATAAAAAATAATCCGGTGTTCTTTTCCTTTCAGCTCTCCCTTCAAAAATTTTGCCGTTTGTAGGAGTTCATCCTGATTGATGGATTCAAAACGTATAACATCTCCCTTTTTAAGGTTTGCTTTTGGGAGATCCTTTGTTAAAATATAGAGGTTCGTATTGGGGTTATGGGTAAATAACGCCGAGTCTTTAATATCCTCTTCGTTGATATGTTTTGAAATACCGATGTAATTATTATTTCTGAAAACGACAAACCACTGAAATAGCGGTAATGCAATATCCATTTCCATGGGATAGTTGCGTAATGTTCCGCTTAGATAGGTCTTGAGGTCCTGTTGATTTAAAATGGAGTTCTGATTGCCAAATTGTCTGAGATTTCCCATGTTGTAACACATCAACATCGCTTTTTTCACAGGCGGAATTCCGCTGGTGACCGTATTTTTGACTTGGTGGAGCCGCAGCGTAGAGCTCACGATAACATCTTTTAATGCCGGTAATTGCTGCAAATAGCTGAGCAGATAGAAAAATTTATCACGGGATGTCTTTGTCCAATCGCAGTCCAGTTGGAGTTCGGTAAATTTTTCTTTCCCAGCTTGTTGTATTTTAGCCGTCACAAACGGAACAATCTTATTTGCCACTCCCCTGATCTGCAGGCTATCCATCTCTGCAAAAACACGTTGGTTGACGAATACTACAGGAATCAATTGCTGTTCTTTGGGGACAGGTTGCGTAAACGTAATGGGGCTAATAGGGACGGCTTGTACACCGGATGGATCGAGATCAATATCCATGATGCGGACATAGATAGATTTCGCGTCAATTTCTTTTAAGGAGCGGCTTTCTGCGGTATCTAACTGAAATACGGTCTTCCAAAAATAGAAGCCCGTTTCATGCTTTGTTTTGGTGCAGGAACCTAAAAAAAGTAGAGATAGTGGTACAAGAAATAAAAATAGTTGTGTTTTACGCAGCATATTCACTTTATTTAGTCGTAATTCAAACAAAATGGGCTTAATTTTGTTTGTTATTCAATAAAATAAAGACGAAATTACAAAGAGATTGTGACTTTATGAAGCCTATTTTCAAATGGATTCTTGGTATTGTAGCGTTTATCCTACTGGCGTTGGCTGGTGGTATTTGGTATTTTAGCAGTAAGTGGAAGCCCCTTTTAGATACTAAAATCAAGCAGCTGGTGTTTCAAGCAACGGACAATTTGTATACTATTACATACGACGATATCCACGTCAATCTATTATTAGGCAATATAACAATAGACAATCTGCAGCTCGTCTCAGACAGTTCCGTATATAAAAAGTTGGAGTTGGTCAAAAAAGCGCCAGATAACCGCTTTGAAATTTCCATCAATAGGCTGAAAATAAAAAGCTTTGGTATCCGAAGGGTATTAATGGATAAGGAACTTTTTTTGAATGATATCACCGTCGAAACACCAACGATTCATGTCATCAATGAGGTACACCGTTATAACGATACGGTGAGTAGGGGGCCTAAAAAACCATTGTATGAGAAGATAAAGGATAATCTGAAAAAAATTCAGGTTCGGGCTGTCAATTTGAATGATATCGATTTTAAATATACGCAGGTCCAAAAAGGGGTGTATCAAGATTTCGAAGTCAAGAAGGTCAAGGTTCGTATAGATGACGTTTTAATCGATTCGACTTCTGAGCGAGACAAGCAGCGCTTTTATCATACGAAAATGATTGATATTGAGGTTCCTGGTTTTACCTATAAAACTCCGGACGGGTTTTATAAAGTAAACTTTGATCAGTTGAAAATCAATAGTAAAAATCGCAATGTCCTCTTGACTAAAGTTGCTTATCAGCCGACGCTGAATAAGGCTGCTTATTACCGGAAGAAAGGTGAAGGTGGAAGCTATATGGTGCTGAAAATGGATACCCTGCTTTTGACGGGATTCAATTTTGCCGAGCTTTCTCGTGATAAGAAAATATATGCACAAAATGCACGCTTAAAAAATGGTTCTCTTTCGATTTATAGTGATAAACATTATAAAAGCCCACCAACCAGTCAGATTGGAAATGCTCCGCACATGAAATTAATGCAGATGTCGACACGCTTGGGAATTGATTCATTAATTTTAGATAATATAGGAATTACGTATGCTGAAATGAGTGATGAGTATAGTCAAATCGGTACCATTACTTTTGATCACACGTATGGTACGATATTGAATGTGACAAATGATTCGACAAAATTGCTTAAGCAGAAGCTCATGCGTGCAAATTTGAGCAGCAATTTTATGAATGCGGGCAAGCTTTCTACCAATTTTGTTTTTGATATGACCTCTAAAGTTGGGGCCTATACCTACAAGGGCACACTTGGGAAAATGGATCTAACTGTCGTTAATAAGATGATCCGGCCATTGTTAAATGTTGAGGTTAAATCGGGCAATCTCAGTCAGATTACATTTGACATATGGGCCAACGATTACCGTAGTAAAGGAACCTTTAAAATGGATTATGATGATCTCAAAGTTAATATCCTGTCGGAGCCAGGTGATGATGGTCGTCGAGAAAAAAAGGGGCTGCTGTCTTTTATGATTAATCAGGTGTTGTTTAATCCGAGCAATCCGGATTTATACGGGAAATATACGGTAGGGCATATCAATAAGCGCAGGGACCCCAATCATCCATTTTTTAAAGCGATGTGGCAGACTTTGTTGGTTGGAATTAAGCAATGTGTCGGCCTTGGTCCAGAACGGGAAGCTAAATTAATGAACACAGCTGGAAAAGTTGAAAAAGTCGTTGGGGGAATCAGCAAGGCCAAGAAAATGATTTCAAGTATATTTAAGAAGCACAAAACGCCTGAGGAGTTGCTGAAGGAAGAAAAAGAAGATGAGGCCAAAGAGGCGGCAAAGATTGAAGAGAAAAGGAAGCGTGACCGTGAAAAGGCTGAAAAGGAACTCGAGAAAGAAGGGGCGGGAAATTAAAGATCCGTTTCACGTGAAAAGGTTGCCTTGGTTAAGTCGGCGCGCCAAAAAACACAACGGAGATAGATTTGCATTTATTGACAGATTTATCTTAGTTTGAGACATTATGATAGATTCGATTTTAAGTTTTATCCGATTTGTTTTCAAATATAAAAATGGGCTTGTAGACAAAATCATGTTCTATGTGAGCATGATTTGCGCTGCAATCGTTATATTTAATGTAGGCTATGTTACTGATCCTGCACTAGGGAAATTGCTGGGTAAAACAATTCATTATCTATTCTTTGTGCTCTTTTTCATGATTGCTCTCCGCGAGTCATCCTCCATTTACGCACTCAAAAAAATTGCTGTGGAGCATTACTCGGGCTTGGTTATTCTCATTTACTTTGTATTTATTCTTATTGCCCGTTTTGCAGGGTTTGGAGCACTCGCTGTTTTTTCAAGAGAACAGTGGGTTTATCTCGGAATCTATCTAATTTTTATCGCGGAGCTGTCGAAGAGCACACTTTTCTTTGATAATTTTTATTTTAATCCGACCATATTATTTGTCATCAGTTTCCTCGCTCTTATCCTGCTTGGCACGGTACTCTTGATGTTGCCACGGACCACGGTAGAAGCTCCATTAAGTTTTGTGGACGCCTTATTTATGGCAACAAGCGCTGTTTGTATCACTGGCTTGTCGGTTGCCGATATTTCAACCAATTTTAGCATGTTTGGACAAACTGTGGTCATCGTCTTGATACAGGTTGGAGGATTAGGTATTATGACATTTACAGGTTTTTTTGGTTATTTTTTTTCGGGCGGATTTTCATTTAAGAATCAATTGATGTTTGGTGAAATTTTAGGTGAAAATAAAGTAGCCTCCGTCATTAAAACCCTATTGACCATGATCTTTATTACGCTGCTGTTTGAATTTCTTGGAGCGATACTGATCTTTAGTACCTTGGAAAGTGCTAATTTCCCAAATTTGGGGAGCATGGTTTTCTTTTCGATCTTTCATTCCATTTCGTCATTCTGTAATGCTGGATTTTCGATCTTATCTGGAGGAATTACCCATGAAGCCTATAAATTCAATTATCCGTTCCAATTGGCATTGTCCTCGCTTTTCATTCTGGGCGGTCTGGGGTTTGGAATAGTATTGAATTTCTACACCTATATGAAAGAATCCATATTGCTTTATTATCACCGATGGATCACAAAGAAAAACTATAAGCATAAAGCATGGAGCTTTAGCTTTAATTCTAAATTGGTGCTGGTCTGTAATGCGATTATTATTGTAGGTGCCACTTTGTTTTTCTATTTCTTGGAGCGAGGGAATACACTTTCTCTTGAAAAGGGAATCGATGGGGAATGGGCGACTTCCTTCTTTATGGCCAATGCCGCACGTTCGGCAGGTTACAATAGTGTTGATTTGAGTTTTGTTGGGCCACCAACTGTTTTTTTGATCATGCTGCTGATGTGGGTCGGGGCCTCTCCCGGATCTACTGGTGGGGGAGTAAAGGTAACTACCGTTGCTGTTTCACTGTTGAATATTGTTTCGCTGGCTAAAGGAAAAGAATATATAGAGATTTTTAAAAGGCGAATAGCCGGCGAATCTGTTAACAAGGCTTTTGCGATTATTTTATTGTCGTTTTTTGTGGTTGGATTCAGTTTTTTTGTGCTCATTTTTACTGATCCCGATAAGAGTATGAAAGCACTCCTCTTTGAAGCACTATCAGCCTATACAACATGTGGATTAAGTTTGGGGATTACACCCTCGCTCAGTATGGGGGGAAAATTAATTATTGCGTTGACAATGCTTGTTGGACGTGTTGGGATGTTGACGCTATTGGTAGCTTTTATTAAAAATACAACCCGGAGAAATATTGTATTTCCGGAAGAAAAGATCTTGTTTTAAGCAGACAAGTGACCGTTTTGGCTAAATTTGATGGCTTTATCAGCGGAATATGAGCATATAAATTGAAAGATAGCTTGGAAATAAAGGTAAATTTATTTTAGTTTGAGATATGAAGTATATTGTTTTAGGATTGGGGCATTTTGGACGTTCTTTAGGGGTACATCTTACTGAACTCGGGCATGAGGTGATTGGTGCCGACCGAAATCTCAGTATCGTTGAACAATTAAAGGACAAGATAACGCACACGGTATGCCTAGACACCACCGACCGAGAAGCGGTATCGTCATTACCGCTTAAAGATGCTCATGCTGTCATTGTTGCAATTGGAGAGGATGAGGGAGCTTCGCTCATGACTGTAGCGCTCTTAAAACAGTTGAAAGTTAAACGCATCATTGGTCGTATTGTTTCAGATTTACAAAAAACTGTGTTGGAGGCCATGGAAATCAATGAATATATCATGCCGGAAGAAGAGGCTGCTGAGCGTTTGGCAATGCGTTTAGACAATATTGATATCGTCGATTCGTTTAAAGTCTCGGATAAATACTCTATTGTGGAGACTAAAGTTCCGGCGCGTTACGTGGGGATGACCTTGCGTGAAGCGAACCTGACGAATTTATACAAGGTGATCGTCTTAACCACCGTGAAAATTACAGAAATGAAAAAGGATGGTGTGACTAAAGAACAAAAAGAAGCTTCAGGAATTGCCGCATCGGAAACGATCATGGAAGAGGGTGATATTTTGGTTGTTTTTGGTGAGCTATCCAATATTAATAAGTTAATTCAAAAAGGAGAATAAAATATGTTATTGACAACAACAGGTACTATTGAGGGGCACCAAATTGAACGCTATTTGGGAATAGTCTCTTCCGAAGTGGTTCTGGGGGCAAATGCAATCAAGGATATGATGGCGGGCTTTCGCGATTTTTTTGGCGGAAGATCCAACTCTTATGAACGCGCATTCCAGGAAACCCGTGAAGCAGCGCTGCGTGAACTTGAAGACCGTGCACGCGCCTTGGGCGCTGATGCGGTCGTTGGGGTTCGACTGGACTTCCAGACGGTAGGAACAGGAGGAATGATGATGGTGGGCGCAACGGGAACGGCGGTAAAAATGAGATCTTAATTACAAGGGGGCAAAAAATTTTGCTCCCTTTTTTATGTGTCCCTCGCTAAGGCAACATTTCAGCTATTGAGTACCCAAAGGCTTGCCCCGATTTTTCTAGACACCTTCTATTTATGTATTTAAAAGGAAGAGCGATCGATTGCCGAGTCAATACAGTTAATACCCTGCTGTTAACAGGACACTGAGCGATAATTATAATTGTATATAAAAACAAATTTATCTAAGTTTGGCTTTTAAGACTTTTAAACAACCTAAGAAGGTAAATGAAATCATCGAGATTTATCAAACCGCGAATAATGTGTTCATAGATACAACGAAAAGCAAGTTATGAATGAACGATTATTTGGTAAGTTGAATAAATTAGATATATTCATCACCTTAAAATGACAAATTTATACGGATGAAAAATTGGTTTAAGGCGAATTCAGCACATTTGATCGTTATTGCGATATTTATTGCGCTCGTATTTTTTTATTTTACCCCTGTTTGGCAAGGAAAAACACTGGCGCAGTCGGATGTGGTACAGGCGCAGGCGGCGCAGAAGGAATTATTTGATTTTAAGGCAAAGGATGGTAAAGCGCCTTTATGGACTAATTCTATGTTTGGCGGAATGCCGACTTATCAAATTTGGCAAGAAAATGAGAATAACATTGGTACCTATTTCTTAAAAGCGGTTAAGTTCGCCTTTCCGAGCCCAATGGATACGGTGCTATTTTATTTGTTGGGGGCTTATTTCCTTTTTAGTGTCTTACGGATCAAACCCTGGCTTGCCGCAGTCGGCGCAATAGCCATTGCATTTACATCCTATAATTTTATTTATATTGAAGCTGGGCATATAACAAGGGCCAATGCAATCGCATTTATTCCGCCTGTTATTGCTGCGGTTATTATGTGTTATCGGGGAAGTAAATTGTGGGGGCCTGTATTATTGGCGTTGTTCCTTTCGCTGGAAATTCGCGTCAATCACTTACAGACAACCTATTATCTGTTAATAGTCCTCATGGTATACGTGATTTTCACGTTCATCGATGCGCTTAAACAAAAGCAATTAAAAGGTTTTTTTATCGCTTCAGGAAGGCAGATTGTCGCAGTGGTCATCGCTTTGATGGTAAATGCATCTATTTTATTGCCGACTTGGGAATATAGTAAATTAAGCACGCGTGGACATGCCAATATCACGAAGGTTGATAACAACAATGCTAAAGAGAAAGGGCTTGATAAAGAATATGCCTATGAGTGGAGCCAAGGGATTGGTGAGACCATAACCTTTTTAATTCCGAATGCCTATGGTGGTTCAACTGGAGGACAATTGGACGAGAAATCACATGTCGCTAAGTTCCTAATGGAACGAGGAGGGGCGTCGGAGATTCAAGCTGGCCAGATGGCGCAAGGCATGCCAACCTATTGGGGCGACAAACGTTTTACTTCGGGGCCATGGTATTTTGGGGCAGGAGTTTTCTTCCTATTTGTGTTGGGGCTTGTTATTGTCAAGGATCGCTTCAAGTGGTGGATTTTGGCAACAACCATTTTAGCGTTGCTTTTGTCATTCGGAAAAAACTTTACTCTTGTATCGGATCTGTTCTTTGACTATTTCCCCATGTACAATAAGTTTAGGGCTGTTGAATCTATTCTTGTTGTGGTTTCCATTACCGTGCCAATGATGGCGATTATGGCAGTAAACGAACTGTTAACACGTGCTAAGGAGATACCAAACTTAGATAAAAAAATCTTGTATACCTTTATTGGTGTCGGTGGAGTCTGTCTGTTGATTGCCGTAACGCCGGATCTCTTTTTGAATTTTGGAAATGCGGGGCATAGCAATTTGGTAGAAATGTTAGAGCATCAGATCGGAGATAAGGCCTTTGCGACAGAGTTGGCAAACCAGTTGGTTCTGGATCGCAAAGATATCGCGAGTAAAGATGCCTACCGTTCCTTTTTCATTGTTCTGCTGACCTCTGGATTTGTTTGGGTCTTTTTAAAGAAAAAACTGAGCGAGGGTGTATTATTAGGGGCTTTGCTCGTCTTATTCTTGTTTGATTTATGGAGTGTAGATAAGCGCTTCTTGAATGACAAATCTTTTATGGAGAAGGGTGCTACAGCACAGCAAGTATTCCAACAACGTGAAGTGGATCAATTGATCTTAATGGATAAAGATCCAAGCTACCGCGTACTTGACTTGACTTCAGATCCGTTTTCGGATGCCCGTCCGTCCTACTTCCATAAATCCTTAGGCGGATACCATGCAGCAAAATTAATGCGTTTCCAGGAAATTTTGGAAAATCAATTTAATGGCGCCCTGAACGAAGATGTATTGGATATGTTCAACGTACGTTATTTGATTACGACAGATCCTCAGAATCAGTCACAACGTATTGTAAGAAGAAGTACAGCTGCAGGAAATGCTTGGTTTGTAGATCGGGTAAGTTTTGTAAAAGGAAATGCCGAAGAAATGCAGGCAATCAGTTCGTTTGACCCACATAAGGAGGCCTTTGTGAATCAACAATATCAAAATGAGATTAAGGCTAAAACTTCGAATGCTTCAACGACAGGAGAGATTAAGTTGACCTCCTACCATCCCGATAAAATGCAATATGAATATACATCTGCCAATGATGCCTTTGCGGTATTTTCTGAAGTATTTTACGATAAAGGGTGGAAAGCTTATGTGGATGGAAAGGAAACGCCTATTATTCGTGCGGATTATATCTTAAGAGCACTGCAGTTACCTGCGGGAACGCATAAGGTAGAATTTGTTTTTGATCCAGAGTCGCACAAATTGGGTAATGTATTGACTTTAATCTCGTCTATTGTTCTTGTATTGGGAATAGGCGCGGCGATATATTTCTCCTTTAAAGGGAATAAAAAAGAAACAGCGGCTTAGCTGCTGTTTCTTTTTATTGTGTGAGCTTTAGAATAATTTGAGTTGTGGATCAGTTATTCTAAAGCTTTTTCTATGATGTGGCGTAGACCCATGCGCCAATACAGCTGTTCTGTGTTTAACTGTTGGGTACCCTTTGTTGTTGAGCCAGTCGTAGTGGGGATAATCCACAGCAATGTTGTCCATATATTCATCCCGATAAGTTTTGGCCAGAATTGAAGCAGCTGCGATCGACAGATACTTGCCATCCCCCTTGACGATACATGTATGCGGAATTTGTTGATAGGGAATAAACTTATTTCCGTCAACGATGATATACTCCGCTTTGGTTTTTAAGAGATCAAGCGCCTTGTGCATGGCTAAGTAGCTTGCATTATGGATGTTTATGCGATCTATTTCTTCGGCTGAAACACTGGCAACTGCAAATGCGAGAGCTTCGCGTTCGATAATTGGCCGCAACATCATCCTTTTTTTCTCACTAAGTTGTTTGGAGTCGTTAAGGAGATCGTGGTAATAGTCTGTTGGGAAAATCACTGCTGCAGCGAAAACGGGCCCTGCCAGACAGCCCCTTCCAGCTTCGTCACAACCGGCTTCAATCCACTGCTCCTGATAATATGATAATAGCATATGCGATTCTTAAAATAGCCGAAATTACAAATAAATTTGGAGTTATTTATTGTAACTTCTGTGTGAATATTGGCCATTTACATTAATTAACACTACTAATGTCTTCTTTTGTAAAGATTTAGAGCACTAGACTATTAATATGATGGAATAATTTTCATTAGCAAAATAAGAAGTTGTTCCGGTCTGGGCCATATTGTTTCAATATTAAACTTGGGCAATAGTTTTGGTGTCAAAGATTTAACAATTATAGAAATATAAAAATACATATTATGAGAGGCTTTATGCTTTTGTTGTTTAGTATGCTGATGGGATGGACTGTTTATGGCCAGACGAATAGCGTACAGGGAATCTTGAAAGATGACAAGAATCGAATTGTTGCCGGGGCGACGGTTAAGCTGACGTCAAAGTTGGATTCTATGACTACAGGATCCAATATGGCGGGGATTTTTATCTTTGATAAGATCAAATCCGATACCTTTAAAATTACCGTTTCAAACTTAGGCTTCGAGCGCTTTGAAAAGGAATTTAGTATTCCTAAAGGCGAGTCAAAATATATAATTCCAAGTTTAACTTTACAACAGAATTCACAGATGCTGCAGGAAGTTGTGGTTGATGGTGTCCCTACTGTCGTTGTTAAAAGTGATACCCTGGAATACACCATGAAAAATCTAAAGCTCCGCGATGGCGCCGTTGCGGAAGACGCGTTGAAAAAGTTACAGGGAGTCGAAGTGGATAAAGATGGTAACGTTACAGCACAAGGTGAATCCGTAAAGCGGGTTCGTATTAATGGTAAGGACTTTTTTGGTGGAGATGTAAAGACAGCTACCCAAAATTTACCTGCAAATATTATCCAAAAGATGCAGGTCATCGATGATTATGGTGATATGGCCAATGTCACTGGCAATAAAAACGGTGATTCGGAAAAGGTGTTGAATATTCAGATAGATCCCAAATACAATACTGGGCATATGACTACCCTACGGGCTGGCGTGGGAACAGAAGATCGCTATCAGGCTACCGGTATGTGGATGGGGATGCGTGAAGGTGAACAAATTTCGGTGCTGGGGAATTTGAACAATACCAATGCCCCCTTATTCGATTTTAGTACTGTAGGTGGTGGCGCCCGCCGTGGCCAGGGTGGTGGCGGCCGCCGAGGTGGTGGTATGTTTGGTGGCTCGGACGGTTTGACAAAAATTGGTTCCATAGGACTGAATTACCGCAAAGACTTTAATGATAAACTGACTGTTTACGGTAGCTATAGTTTTAGCCATAGCAACAATACAACACTATCCCAACGTTTTCAGGAAAATACACTGCCTAATATCATGCAGACGGACAGTGTGACATCCAATTCGAACACGGTTGGTGATAGCCATCGTTTCGAAGCAAATGTCGAATGGAAGCCTACAACGAAAGATTATATCAAAATATCGCCTCAGTTTGGCTACGACAAGAGCGATGCAACGACAGGTACGAATTCGCTCACGTATCGTAGTAGTGTATTTAATAATTCTCAGGCGCAAGATATTGTTGCCAATTCCACTGCACCGAGATTTGGGATTAGCGGTTTATACAATCATAAATTTAATGATAAAGGAAGGAATGTTTTTGTAAACATGAACTTCAATAATGCAAAAACAACGAAAGATCAGAATGCCATTCTGGATAGGTTGTTGGCCGATCCCAACAATGCAAATGCTCCCTTAGATTCGATCTATGAGAAGACGATTCTGGAAGCTAATAATAAAAGTTGGAATGGAGGAGCCTCGGTGAATTATACTGAACCTGTTTCCGAGAAAGGAAAAGTAGAGTTTACCTATGATTTCAACAAAAATAAGTATGATAATTCGAACAAACAGCAAGGATTTGACCGCGATGGAAACCTTATAGCAGAAGACCCGAAGTTGAATTTTGATTATAATTACGATTATTCCTTCACAACACATAAAATAGGGGCAAACTATTTGTATAGTGGCGATAAAATAACCTATTCCATTGGAGCAGCAGCTCAACCTTCCCAATTAAGAGGAGATGCGATCAGTTCAGGCTTAGTCGTTCCAATTCATCGCAACAATATGAACTGGATGCCTATTGCACGTTTTGAGTATAAATTTTCGAGACAGTCCAATATCTCTGTCAATTATTCGGGAACACCGAATGAGCCTTCAGTAACGCAGATCTTGCCCTTTGATATGAGTACAAATCGGACCAGTATCGTAATCGGTAACGCCAATCTGAATCCGGAATTTAGCCATCAATTGAATGTACGGTTCCGTAAAAATGATTTTCAAAAAGGAAATAACTTCTTTGCGTTCGTTAATGCCGGTTTGACTAACAACAAGATTGTGAGCTTGAGCAAAAGCTATTTTGATGATTTAATGGACTATCAAACTGGACAAACAAATTCTACGTTAGTATCCGAAACTGGCTACTTGAATGAAACAAGCGATAAACCATTTAATGTGAGTTCTTTTTATCATTACGGAAAGTCATTGAAAGAAAAAACATATAATATTATGTTAATGGGCGGGGTGTCCTACAACAAAAATATTGGATATGTTTCTACGGAGAAAGATGATAACATCGGTCAAAAGAACGTTGCCCGGAATATTGTATTAAATCAAGGTTTGATGTTTAGATACAATCCTTCGGAGAATTTGGAAATCAATCCGGGAGTACGCTACCAATTTAATCATACGGAGAATTCATTGACAAATCGTACGACGAATGTTTCTTCTTGGACACCCACATTGATTGGCTCTGTTAACATCACAAAAACTACAATTTTCGGAGCGGATCTATCGAAGCAATTCAATAGTGGTTATGGAGCCGGTATCAATGCAAACCCGTTTGTCATCAATACGTACCTTGAGCAGAAGTTCTTGAGTCAACAACGTGGTACAGTACGTTTACAAGCATTTGACTTATTGAATCAGCAAACGAATGTTTCCCGGACAGTGAGCGAATCTATGATTACAGATAGCCGTACCAACCGTTTGGGACGATATTTTATGATTTTGTTTACCTACAAGTTCCAAAAATTCGCTATGGGGAACCCTGAAGGCGAGAACAGATTCCCAGGCGGAATGAGACCACCGCGTATGTAATTTGAATAATCTTATTGCTATAGGATATAAAAACGGTCATAGTGATTTCGCTATGACCGTTTTGCGTTTAAAAATGCCTAGTTTTGTGATCACTTCATGTGCCCTATGATTTGAAGATTGAGCAAAGTGGCGAAAGAATGTACGATTGTATATTTTTTTGGAGGAGATAGTCAAGGCTAACGGGCACACAAAATAGATAGACTAAAGAAGTTACAGCAAGTTTATACTGCATGGAATACGAAATTATTAGACTTTCAAACGGAATACGCGTAGTATTTCAATATCAGAATTTACCGGTTACACATGTCTGCATGGTCATCAATGCGGGGTCTCGGGATGAGTCTGCTGGAAAATATGGTGTAGCCCATTTTATTGAGCATCTTTTATTCAAACGAACAGAAAGACGCTCTACACAACAGATTATAAATCATTTGGAATCCGTTGGCGGAGATTTGAATGCTTATACAACGAAGGAATATACCTGTGTACATGCCTCTATTCTTCAGCCTTATTTAAGTCGTGCCTTAGATCTTTTTGAAGATATCTTTTTTCATTCCACTTTTCCCGATATAGAATTGGATAAAGAAAAATCTGTCATTGTAGATGAAATGGCGTCTTACCTGGATAGCCCAGAAGAGTCTATTGTAGACGATTTTGAGGATCTGGTTTTTCAGGGGTCGGGTTTAGGACACAATATTTTGGGACTGGAAGATCAGCTTCTCGCACTACAAAAGGGCGATATCGTAGACTTTATGCAGGCAAACTATGATACAAATGAAATGGTTATTGGTATCACAGGTAATTATACGCTAAAAGAAGTTGAGCGATTGTTGCACAAGATCTTTGGTGGTGTTCCAGCAAATACAATTATGCGGATGAGAAACGATGTCAATCCAATTATTGAACAGCATCTTGCAGTTGCAAAACCAATTAATCAGGTTCATTACATGCTTGGATCTTTGGCTTACGGTTATCGTGATGAGCGTAAGACAGGGCTGTTGCTTTTGAACAATATGCTTGGCGGCATGGGAATGGGTTCTATTCTGAATCTTTCTATTCGGGAGAAATATGGAATAGCCTATACCATTGAATCTAATTATACTATTTTTTCGGATACAGGGTTATTTAGTATTTACCTCGGTACCGATGAAGAAAAAGTTGAAAAAGCTAAAAAACTCGTCTTTAAAGAACTAGCGAAGCTAACCGAGCAACCGCTATCCGAAACTGCAGTAAAAAAGGCGAAGCAGAAATTTATTGGTCAGATTGCTTTGACCGAAGAGAACCGTATGAGTATGATTATCTCTGCCGCGAAAAACGTGATGGACTATGATCGTGTCATCTTATTGGACGAAGTAATTGAAAAAATTCAGGACTTGACTAATACAGGGCTGCTGGAAATAGCGCAAGATGTATTTGACCCGAAGAAGATGTTGTCGCTAAGTTTTGTTCCCGAAGACTGAATTTAAGGATCGATAGATCCTTCTGAGGAAATGAACAATATGAGTTCGAACGGCCGAAGATGGGAATATAGCTGGCTGAAATGAATTTATATTGCATATAAAAAGCAATTTATCTAAGTTTGCGCTTACGGGAATTCGTTCTCATCAACCATTGACTGCAAAAGGCAGATTCAATACCTATGGTAGCAGACAAATAAACGAATAAAAAATATAAGGGATGAAAACAGCATATGTATTTCCTGGTCAAGGAGCCCAATTTGTTGGAATGGGGCAGGACCTGTATAACTTAAATGATGAAACGAAAGCTTTGTTCGAACAGGCTAACGATATTTTAGGATTCCGTATTACGGATATTATGTTTTCCGGTACAGACGAGGAGTTGAAACAGACCAAAGTAACCCAACCGGCTATTTTCTTGCATTCGGTCATTTTGGCAAAAGCATTGGGAGAGTCTTTTCAACCGGATATGGTTGCAGGCCACTCATTGGGTGAGTTCTCAGCCTTGGTAGCAGCAGGAGCATTGAGCTTTGGAGATGGCTTGAAATTGGTTGCACAACGCGCCAATGCGATGCAAAAAGCATGTGAGCTTCAGCCTTCAACGATGGCTGCGATATTAGGTCTGGAAGATGCTATAGTGGAAGATATCTGTGCTAAAGTTGATGACGTTGTTGTGGCAGCGAATTATAACTGTCCCGGACAATTGGTGATTTCGGGATCTATTGAAGGGGTGGATAAAGCTTGTGCTTTATTGACCGAGGCTGGTGCTAAGCGCGCATTAAAGCTAAATGTGGGTGGAGCATTTCACTCACCATTGATGGAATCTGCCAAAGTGGAATTGCAAGCGGCTATAGAAGCTGTAGATATTTTGTCGCCTAGCTGTCCGATTTATCAAAATATCGATGCCAAACCACAGACAGATCCAGCGGTTATAAAACAAAATCTGATTGCCCAATTGACTGGCGCTGTACGATGGACGCAGACGGTACAAAATATGTTGGCCGATGGTGCAACAGCTTTTGTAGAAGTTGGCCCAGGCAATGTATTGCAAGGCTTAGTAAAGAAAGTCGACCGTCAGGTGCAGACTTCTGCGGCTTCAGTGACCGCGTAACAAAATACTCAGTATAAAAAAGGAATTATTTTGCTGTGCCCTCAAAAAGTGTCCAACTTTTTGAGGGCATTTTTTATGAACGAAAAATCGGAATCACATCAAGAATTACCTGTCCATCCCTGAAAAATGTTTACAAAAGGTCTAATACGGTTCTTACTTTACCTCAAGAATTAACCTGTAAAAATGGATAAGACATAGCGATCAGTTTCGGAGATTACTCGGTGCTTATTCGGTACTTGTTCGGAGCTCGTTCGGTGTTTCTTCGGTTGCAACCGAAGAAACACCGAACGAGCTCCGATCGATATCCGTTTTTTAACCGAGAGAATGCAGAATCAACTATGAGCGTAAAAACTATTTATCCTTAAACATGCTGTAATGATCTTTCATGACCTGCAGCACGAAGTCGTTGGGAGTCATTTTTTCAGGATGTTTGACTTCCATAACCGCCTCAAGACGCTGGACCAAAGCTGTTAAAATGCCCACATCTCTTCTGTCAAAAGCTGTTTGGTAGATCTCTTTGACCGAATTAGCATCCTTGTCGCTCAATTTGATAACCTGTGGAAATAGAATTGGATGATTGTCGAAAGTCTCTTCGTAAATTGTGTCGCTCAATTTTAATGTAGGTTTGAGGCTGATAACGGAAGTTTCTGCGGCGATATCTCCAATGCGTTGCCCATTTTTGGATAAAACGATCGAGGTAATGGCGACACCACCCATCGTCATCCAAATATCTACAATAGATAGACTCCATCTGGACAAGTATTGATAAAAGTTGGCTCGCGAACCGTCAAGTTTAACAACCTTTATTTTCATGATTTTCTTACCTACTGTCTGACCACCAAAGGCGGTTTCGGTAATCAATGTGTAAAAAAACGCGGGTAGGGTCAATGCCATCATAACGCCATAAAAAAGATAGGGATCTCCTGCGTTCATGTTTATGCTGTCCAAGAGAAAGAAGCAAAAGAAATAATAACAGACTATAATAAAATAATCTATTGCAAAAGCGATCATTCTTGAACCAAGACTGGCAAGATTATATTCGATTTTTACATTTTGTGCTGTATTTATCTCAAGCTTATTCATATGTAAATTATTTGAGTTTAATAGCAATATAGAATTTCTAGGTCATTTTAGCTCCAATTTGTGCTTTTCAATCATGGATATTTCCTATATTTGGTTCAGCCAGTTAAAAAAATTAATGAGAGAAGCATCCTTTGTAGAACGAAATAAAGAAAAATGGACGTTAATTGAAAATAATTTATCAATTAATATGCAGGTTGATCCAGATGAACTGGCCTCAAATTACATTGAGCTCACTAATGATCTGGCTTATGCACAAACTTTTTATCCTGAAAGTAAGGTAA
This sequence comes from Sphingobacterium sp. UBA7038, assembly GCF_002494055.1. Taxonomy (NCBI): domain Bacteria; kingdom Pseudomonadati; phylum Bacteroidota; class Sphingobacteriia; order Sphingobacteriales; family Sphingobacteriaceae; genus Sphingobacterium; species Sphingobacterium sp. UBA7038. The sequence goes on along the minus strand of NZ_DLAV01000024.1, from coordinate 152,038 downwards.
AGGCTTACCTGAATGAACTGGTCGTGACCGTGCATCAGAAAATCTATAAAGATCAGAAAGCTTCCAATAATAAGTTTAAATCTTTTATCAATGAAGAGATACCGCAGGCGATCTGGTCAATCCGTAGACCTTTGTTGTACTCCTTCTTAATTTTTGTTTTGGCTTCAGTCATTGGTTTTGTATCGTCTGTATACGATATGGATTTTATTCGGCTTATTTTAGGTGACTACTATGTCGATTCGACGATAGAAAGCATAAAAGCAGGAGATCCTGCTGCAGTATATGGGAAGGGGAGCAACTTTGGATCAGCGATTTGGATTACGATTAATAATGTGCGGGTTGCTTTTATGGCCTTTGCTGCCGGACTATTTTTCAGTGTAGGGACAGGTTATGTGCTGTTTAGCAATGGTATTATGCTTGGTGCATTTCACCATATGTTTTTCCAGTATGGCGTTATGGGGAAAGCCATGTCGGCGATTTGGATTCATGGCACTATTGAGATTTCGGTAATTATTGTGGCAGGAGGATGCGGATTGGCCATCGGTAATAGCATTCTATTTCCCAAATCGTTTACACGTTTGACATCGTTTGTCCGTACAGCAAAGATTGCAATGAAAGTTCTCGTCAGCACGATTCCTTTTTTTATTATAGCCGGAACATTGGAAGGTTTTGTAACACGGTATTATAATATGTCAATTTGGTTATGTTTAATAATTATCGTTTTATCCGTACTGGCTATCCTTTATTTTTATGTTATTAATCCTTATCGACTAGCAAAACGATTTCAATGGAAATAGATTTTGAGTTTCAAAAAGAACGGAAGGTGGGGGACTTTATCCAAAGTTTCATAGATCTTTTTAAATTGATCTATAAGCACTTTGTTTCTACTATTTTTGGTTTATCTGCTCTGCCACTGGCGGGGATTGCCTTGGTTTATTATTTTCTGTCTACAAAAATCACATTCTCTGCCAACAGTGATTCTTTTGAGGATATCGATGCTTTTACGTGGGCTGGATTACTCATTCTGGCGCTGATAGCTTTGGGGCTGTACGTTTATGGTATTTCTATCGAATATTTTGTACTGCTCAAAGAACGCAAAAGTACGGCATTTTCGGGAGCGGAGGTGCTGAAGAATTTCAGATCAAACCTCGGGAAATACTTTATGTTTTTGATTGCCATGATATTGGCGTTAATTGTTGTCTTTATTCCCCTGGCCATCGTCGCTGCAATTTGTGCTTTTATCCCTTTCGTCGGAAGTTTTGCGATCGGTATTTTGGGGTCTATGGTTGGCATTTGGTTATTTTGCTCATTTTTATTTTATCGGGAAGGTTATTCGGATTTAGGGAGCTGTTTTACAGATGCCTATGTCATGCTGAGCAAAAAATTGATTCAATATGGTATTGCCACCTATATCGTGAATTTTATTTTTCAAATGGCGGTCATGATGATTTCCATTGTGCCATTGATTATCATGGGGCTTTTATCATTCAACTTCTTAGGTATAGATACCGCCTTTTTTGATTCATCCTGGGGAAAACTGTTGATGACATTGGGAGGCTTATTTATCACGTTATTCACCCTCTTTCTGTATATGTCTGGAGTTTTGGCCAATGGTATTATTTATGAAACGGCCAAGGACCTCAAATTTGGGGAACGTATTTATGGCATGATCGAAAAGATAGGAGGAAAAGATGAATAAACTCTTGTCTTTTTTCTGCATTGCCTGTTTGTCGATTATGTATGCCTGTGATCCCAAACCAAGAAATACAGAATCCAACAGCGATAGGATTGATTCACTTCATGTGCAAATAGATTCGACCTTAGTGGTAGCCGATTCTGTCGCTATTGACTCAATAGCCGTAAAGGCTCCTAATGGCCAGCAGGAAAAAGATGAAATTGACCTGTGGGATCCAACATTATTTGATTCAATCCCAAAATATACCGAAGAACGTTCGTTTAAAATGGATCCTTATCAGGATATCATCAAAAGATACGAGACGGACGATTTTGTTTATTCAGAAAATATTAAAGATCGCGTAGGCGTATTACAGCGCATCCTTGCGCGGCTCGCGGAGTGGATTGGAAGTATCATGCCAGATAATCCCTATAAATTTCGGGAAGAGTTTGGTTATGTATTTGCCTTTTTAGCTGTTATTGCATTAGCGTTTATCCTTTATAAAGTGCTCTACAACAGAAAACAATATTTTATTAAACATAGTGAAGAGGAGAGTGAACTGGACGTTTTAGCGTATGTAGAGCGAAATCTGATGAATAGCAACCTAGAACCTTATATTCAGGAGGCTATTGCCCAAAGGAATTATGCGTTGGGAATCCGATACTTACAGCTATTGAATATTCAGAAACTAGCGCAATCAGATCATATAAAATGGAAGCTGAGCAAAACAAATGCTGAATTTGCAGAAGAGATTCAAAACGAGGAGCTCCGTCGTGGATTTGCTGAATGTACAAGAATATTTGATTATGTCTGGTTCGGTCAATTTGAATTAACAGAAGACAATTTTAGTCAATATCAGCAATTGTTTCACCAATATCAAAAACAGATTAAATGAAGGGATCGGTAAAATTTGGATTGATATTATTGACTGTTGTGTTAGTGCTAATAGCTCTTATCGATGCAACAAGTAAGAAACCTATTATCTGGGATCGGACTTTTGATGCAAAGGATAAAAATCCCTTTGGAGCTTATGTATTGCGTCAAGAACTGAAGCATATCATTGATCAAAAGAATACAACGATTGAGCGACCATTGTATGAGTATCTGGATAGCACAAAGAAAACAGACGCTAACTTATTTTTTTATACGTCCTATTTTTCGTTGGGTGAAGCAGCGGAAGATAAGTTACTGGATTATGTAAACCGAGGTGGGAAAGCAATGATTGTAGCCGAGGATATTGATAATTACCTATTGGATTCCCTGGGTTTGGAAGCAGATAATTTCTATGGTTTTAAAAAAGGTGTAAATATAAAAAGTCAGTTGCGCGTGCGGTTGATGAACGATAACAATAAAATTCATTACAGTAAATCAGATCTTGGCGAAGTATTTAAAAAACTTCCTAAAAATGCGACTATTTTGGGCTCGATCACCTATAAGGAATTTGGGCTACCGAACTTCATCGCGGTTCAATTTGGTAAAGGAACGTTCTATCTTCACCTGACCCCTGATTTATTTGGGAACTATTACTTGCTGAATTCCGCCTCGCAATATGCCTATGTTGCTAAGTCGTTATCTTATCTAAATGATAAGCCGATCGCTTGGTATGATTTTAAAGCGAATATGGAGCAATATCGGACACCTTTGCGTGTATTACTTATGAATGATGGTCTTCGGCAAGCCTGGTATGTTTTGTTAGCGGGGCTAGTCCTTTTGCTTGTGTTTAGAAGTAGACGTGAGCAGCGGGCTGTGGCGGTAGTGAGTCCGGAACCAAATCTCTCGAAGGAGTTCTGTGGAACCATCGCTACTTTATATTATGAAAATGGTGCACCAGGTAATATGGTCGCAAAAAAAATAGATTACTTCCTGCACGATCTTCGGATGCGCTTTCATTTGGACACGCTGATGTTGCGGGAAGAAGAGTTCATTGAGGAACTGGCAGAGCGGTCTGGGGTTTCGCTCGCAGAGACACAGTCTTTAATCAGGCTGATTGTTCGTATGCAAGATGCTAAACAACATGATGTGGCTGATCTCAAATTGATTAATGATACAATAGAAGAATTTAAACATAAAGCAAAAATGATATGAGTGACTTCGATAAATATATATCTTTTGAAAATCGAATAGATGTGTCCGTTTTATTCGATAAAATGGCGCAGGTAAAGTCGGAGGTGAAAAAAGTAATCGTTGGGCAAGATCAATTGATTGACATGCTCTTAATCTCAATTTTGGCTTCGGGGCATTCTTTGATCGAGGGCTTGCCGGGGGTGGCAAAAACATTATCCGCAAAATTGATTGCCAAAACTATTCACAGTGAATTCAAGCGGATTCAATTTACACCGGATTTAATGCCTTCGGATGTAACGGGATCGTCGATACTCGATTTGAAAAGTAATGAATTTGAATTTCGTCGGGGACCTATTTTTGCAAATATTGTTTTAATCGATGAAATCAATCGTGCTCCGGCAAAGACACAAGCCGCACTTTTTGAAAGTATGGCGGAGCAACAAGTGTCGGTCGATGGAACGACCTATCGATTGCCAGGACCGTTTATTGTTTTTGCGACACAAAACCCCATCGAACACGAAGGTACTTATCGATTGCCGGAAGCTCAGCTCGATCGTTTCTTGTTTAAGATCAATGTGAATTATCCTGAACTTGAACAGGAACTGGAAATATTAAAGGAGCACCATGCCCAAAAAGCAGAGAATAAAGAGGATCAGGTTCAGGCTGTCGTTTCGGCCGCAGAAATTTTAGAATTCCAGAAATTGATCAAATCTATCTTTGTTCACGAAGAGTTGTTAACTTACATTGCTCAAGTTATTATAAAGACACGAACGAATCCAAGTTTGACCCTTGGGGCATCACCGCGGGCTTCTATTGCTTTGTTGGAATCAGCAAAGGCTTCAGCTGCCTTGACAGGCCGAGACTTTGTTACTCCTGAGGATATTCGGAGGGTGGCATCTGTCGTACTGGGCCACCGTGTTATGTTGACTCCAGAAAGGGAAATGGAAGGATTTACCACCGCTTATGTCATCGACCAAATCATTAATTCTGTAGAAATTCCAAGATAATGAAGAAATTAAGGCAGCTTTTTCTAACAAATCAATTCTTCTACACCCTATTAGGTGTAGCAACACTCTTTACATTTTCTTTTTTCGTTAAAGGATTGTTGATTGTGGCTTGGATTGTTTTTTGGATCTGGTTGGCTGTTTTGGCTTTTGATTTTATTGTCTTATTTTCAGGAAAGGGGCGAATTGAGGTCACAAGGGTATATCCTGAAAAATTATCCAATGGCGATGAAAACCCGATGCGTCTGATTGTGAATTCTTTTTACCCGTTTGGGACAAAAGTTGATATTTTGGAGGAGTTTCCGGTACAGCTTCAAATTCGGGATAAAGATTTTGCGACAAGTTTGCTGGCCTTTCAGCGCTCGGAAATTTCGTTTTCCCTGCGACCCACACAAAGGGGTGTTTATCAGTTTGGTCGTTGTATGGCTTTGGTTCAGCGTTTTGGATTTTTCAAAAGAAGGTTTGTTACCAATCAAGAACAGGAAATACCCTGTTATCCGTCCTATATTCAACTCCGAAAATACCAGCTTTTGGCAACAAGTAATCGGTTGAATGAACTGGGGATCAAGCGTATTCGACGGATTGGTTCGGCTATGGAATTTGACCATGTTAGAGAATATGTGCAGGGGGATGACTATAGACACATGAACTGGAAGGCATCTGCAAAAGTAAAGAAGCTGATGGTCAACCAGTACGAAGAGGAGAAGTCTCAACCAATTTATTCTTTTATTGATCTAGGTCGGGCAATGCGTATGCCATTCAACGGTCTTACCTTATTGGACTACTCGATCAATGCTGCGCTGGTCCTTTCCAATGCGACCATCTTAAAGCAGGACCGAGCCGGATTATTAACCTTTTCAAAGGATATCAATGCATTTATAGCCGCTGAGAAGAGGAATAATCAAATGCACAAGATTTCGGAGGCACTATACCAGGTGTCGACCAAATTTGAGGAGTCGGAATTTGGAAGATTATATAGTTATGCCAATGCACATATTAATAAACGTTCGCTGATTTTTGTCTATACAAATTTTGAGACCTTAGATTCCTTAAGACGTCAGCTAAATTACCTGTCGATGTTAAATAGAAGCCACATTATAGTCGTTGTTGTTTTTAAAAACGTAGAAATAGAGGATTTAGCGAAGAGTACGCCGAAAAAGACAATCGACATTTACAACCAGGTCATTGCTGAAAAGTTTATCTATGAGAAACAACTTATCGTACAGGAACTGATTCGCAATGGGTTTCAGACAATCTATACAGCACCGGAAAACCTGACCATTAACTCCATCAACAAATATTTGGAAATTAAGGCACGTGGCCTTATTTAATGATGGAGGTATCTTTGACCATTACTTTTGTCCACAAATGCTGATATTTTTCGATCGCTTTTAAATGAATCGGATGTGTCTCGTACGTTGTAATATCTTTAAGGTTTTTGAAAGTGACAATCAATGTATAGTCAAAGCTGTTGTCTACGACAGGTCTCGGGTTTGTCTGCGCCGGAACTCCATAATTGAGCGTTTTGATGATGTCGATTTTTCGAAGGTCCTCAAAAAATCCAACAAAATTCTTTTTTTCTTTTTCACTGAGATCTTTTTTTAGCCAAAAATTGACAACGTGTACAATGGTGCTGGACTCGATAGCCTCATCCGATTGAACTGTATTTGCCCATGTGGGAGCAGTTACGAGCACCATGGGTGCTAGAAGAAAGTTGCGTCTTTTCATGATTGAAACGGTTTAGAAGCTTTAAGATACAAAACCTTCGTGAATTCACCATTACCAATGACGCTCATCGTGAGAAAAGGTTTTTTGTGTTTAATGAAAAATAGGCGTTTTTAACAAACAAAAAAAGGAAGACATCATGTCTTCCTTTTATCTTTTTATGGAGGGTAGGTTCTTACAAACCAAACTCTTCTTTCACTTTATCGATATAATCCAGTTTTTCCCAAGTAAAAAGTTCAACCTCAATTTGCTTTTTCTCGCCAGTTGAGCTCTCGAATTCCTTGGTTACTTTTTTTGGTGTTCTTCCCATGTGTCCATAGGCAGCCGTTTCTGAATAAATTGGATTTCTCAGACCCAAACGCGTTTCAATTCCGTAGGGAGTCATATCAAACAAATGAGCAATTTTTTCAGCAATCTGACCATCGGTCAAATTTACTTTGCTCGTTCCATAGGTATTTACATAGATTCCCATCGGATCTTTTACACCAATTGCATAGGAAATCTGTACGAGAATTTCATCTGCAACACCTGCTGCCACTAAGTTTTTGGCAATATGGCGCGTTGCGTATGCAGCAGAACGGTCTACCTTAGATGGATCTTTTCCTGAGAAAGCCCCTCCACCATGTGCACCTCGGCCGCCGTAGGTATCGACAATGATCTTGCGACCGGTAAGTCCTGTATCTCCGTGAGGTCCACCGATAACAAATTTTCCAGTTGGATTGATATGAAACTTAATTTCATCGTTAAATAACAACTGAAGTTCTGGTTTCAATTGTGCTTTAACACGAGGAATCAAGATCGTTTTGATGTCATGTGTAATTTTATCCAACATAACTTGTTCCGTATCGAAGTCGTCATGTTGTGTGGAGATTACGATTGCTTCGATTCTTTTTGGTTTGTGATCGTCACTATACTCAAGGGTAACCTGAGATTTTGCGTCCGGGCGCAAATACTTGATTTCGTTATTTTCGCGACGTAGCTCGGCCAATTCATAAAGTAAGCGATGCGATAGGTCCAATGCCAGAGGCATAAAATTCTCAGTTTCGTTGTTTGCATAACCGAACATGATACCTTGGTCGCCCGCACCTTGTTCTTGCCTTGTCTTGCGGTCTACGCCCTGGTTGATATCAGCAGACTGCTCGTGAATCGCCGAAAGAACGCCACAGGAATTTGCCTCGAACATGTATTCAGACTTGGTGTAGCCAATCTTTTGGATCACCGAACGGGCTATTTTCTGAACATCGAGGTATATGTTTGATTTAACTTCCCCGGCAAGGACAACCTGTCCTGTGGTTACTAGTGTTTCAATAGCGACGCGAGAATCCTCGTCCCATGCTAAAAAATTGTCTATTAATGCATCTGAAATTTGATCCGCAATTTTGTCTGGATGCCCTTCAGAAACAGATTCTGACGTAAATAAATAAGCCATGCTTTACGTAATTTTTAATATTGGATTTGCGCTAGAATGAAATAACAGCAAAGTGATAAGAGCCGTGATAGCGAAGGGTTTTTAGCACTTTTTTACTGTGGTTGCAATCTCCTTGTCGTTGCCTTGTAACGCAACAGCACGCAAATCAGTCCACATTCTATTTTTTGTGCGACAAAGCTACAATACTTTGAGGATTATTTAAAATCAAATTTATATTTTAACTTTTAAAAGCATAGGGAAGTGCGTTAATTAGTATAAAGATTACATTATTTTAAGAAATTGGTAATTTCCGCTATCTTTGGATATGTCAGAACGTAAACAAATACTGTTTGTTATCAATCCTATTTCAGGGGGGAAAAATAAAACTTCTTTTAAAAAACAAGTGCTGGATGTGCTTGATCTGCAGAAGTTTGATCCTACTTTTCAGCAGACCGCGAGACCGAACCATGCTTACGAAATTGGGCTGAAAGCGGTCAAAGAAGGCTATGATGCAGTTATCGCGGTCGGTGGTGATGGGACGATCAATGAACTGGGCTCCGCTTTGGTAGGATCTGGAATTCCATTGGGGATTATTCCTGAAGGTTCTGGTAACGGCCTGGCGCTTTACTTGGGGGTTCCAATGAATGAAGCTGCTGCTATCCGTCGGATTAATCGTTTTGAATCGATAGAGGTGGATTGTGGTGTAATTAATGATAGACGATTTTTTAATATCGCGGGTTTAGGTTTTGATGCCTCTGTAAGTGAAAATTTTGCGAATGAAAATATTCGCGGACCTTTGGGCTATATGAAGTCCGTTTTTAATGTGCTCAGCAAGTATCAGCCGGCACATTACAAATTGACGATTGATGGAAAGGTATACGAAAGGCAAGCGTTTATGATCAGCGTAGCGAACTCTCCCCAATATGGAAATAATGCCTATATCGCACCACAGGCTTCGGTTAACGATGGCATTTTAGATGTCTGTATCGTGCACAAATTTCCGCTTTACATTTTGCCAAAGATGATTTTCCATCTTTTTAATAAATCGGCAGATCAATCCAGTTATGTCGAGATCATTCCTGGAAAGAACATACAGATCGAGATTGATAAGGTGTCACCGGTTCATGTGGATGGGGAGCCGATCGAACTTGGCGATAAATTGGATATTTCCATTATGCCAAAAGCGTTAAAGATAATTTGTTAAGATCATGAGTAAAAATAAGAAACAGTCCTATGAGGGCGTTGTATATTCAACAGACGACAGCTTCAGCTATCAGCTGGCTGATTTTTTTCAGGAAGCAGATACGTTACCTGTAAATCAGCAAAACTTAAAAGTGCAGCTTGACCGGAAAATGCGGAAGGGGAAAGTTGTTACGTTGGTTACGGGGTTTGTTGGAAAAGCGGAAGACTTGGAGAATTTAGGTAAATTGTTGAAAACGAAGTGCGGAGTGGGTGGAACAGTGAAGGATGGGGAGGTCATCATTCAGGGAGAGTTTAAACAAAAGATCTATGATTTGTTACTTAAAGAGGGGTATCGCGTAAAATTAGTTGGTGGTTAAACAAGTATATCAGGGATAATAGTGGTAAATCTAATGAATTGTCTATTAGGCAAGTATGCTTTGAGTGTAGGATGCCTAGTTGTTCAGAAACATGAGTAATCACTTACTTTTTGTCGTTTAAAATCCTTGATTTTTTTGCATATCAAAAAAAAAATGGCTTTCATTGTAAAATAATTATTGCGAATAAGCGATTTAGCATAGAGTAATAATGATTATATAACGGGAACTGCTGAGAAAAATAACACTGATTAATGGTGTGTTCAGTTTGAAAAAACAAATTTGATTTTTTTTATATATTTGAGATGAATATTTTAAATTTGACATTAAATATTAAATTTGCTTTGCAAAATTGGTTTCAAAAGCGAATAAGAGTGCATATAATTTAAACAACATTATATATTTAAACAACAGTAAAAAACTAAAAATTAGAAAAATGGCAAACGCACCTAAAACTGCTGCAAAACAAGAGAGCAACAACGGAGGATCTTTCTTTGCTCAAGCTGCAATCATCATCTGTTTCATCGTGGGTTTCTGTGTATGGAAATTTGTGATGGGCAATCCAACTAACTTCGTTGACAACAATCCTGAAAATGCTCCAAATCCAGGTAACTACTTAGGAATGGTTTACCATGCTGGGGCTATCGTACCTGTTTTGCTTGGTTTATTCTTGATGGTATGGGTTTTCTCAGTAGAACGTTTTATCGTTATTAACAAAGCTTCTGGTAATGGTAACGTAGGAAACTTCGTTCGTAAAATTCAAACGTTGATTAATGGTGGAAACATCGATTCAGCTATCGCTGAGTGTGACAAACAAAAAGGTTCAGTAGCAAATGTTGTAAAAGCTGGTTTATTGAAATACAAATCAGTATCTGCAGATCCTGAAGTAAACACCGAAAAAGCTGCTATTGCAATTCAAAAAGAAATCGAAGAAACTACAGCATTAGAAATGCCAATGTTAGAGAAAAACTTAAACGTTATCGCTACATTAGTTTCTATCGGTACATTATGTGGTCTATTGGGTACGGTAACAGGTATGATCAAAGCCTTCTCGGCATTGGCAACAGGTGGTGCTCCAGATTCAGCTAAATTGGCAAACGGTATCTCTGAGGCCTTGATCAATACAGCAACTGGTATCGCGACTTCAACATTCGCTATCGTATTGTATAACATCTTTACTGCAAAAATCGATAAATTAACTTACTCTATCGACGAAGCTGGTTTCTCAATCGTACAAACATACGCCGCAAACCACAAATAAGAACTATGATGAAAGTTTTTGATTTTATTTTATGGAAATCAAAAATCAAAAGCATCATAGGATAGAAGATTGAGTTTTTAATTTAAAAAGAAGAATTTAAAATGGGTAAAGCAAAAGTAAAAAGAGCCAGTACGTCGATCGACATGACAGCGATGTGTGACGTATCGTTCTTACTGCTTACGTTCTTCGTCTTAACGGCGACTGCGCGCCAACCGGAAGCATTGACGGTGGATACCCCAGCATCGACTACAAAAGATAAGTTACCTGATTCAAATGTAGGTATGATCACAATAGGCGATCAAGGTAAAGTTTTCTTCGGTACGACTGATCAGCAGGTTCGCGTAAAAGCACTAGAAAGAATGTCAGCAAAATATGGCGTTGGCTTTTCACAAGAAGATTATGATCGTTTCAAATTGATGGAAAACTTTGGTGTACCAATGTCTAAATTGAAAGGATTATTGGCTCTGGATGGAAGTAAGCGTACAGAGAAAGGTCTGCAAACTGGTATCCCGGTTGATAGTACAGAGAATACTTCAAATGAGTTGTATTACTGGGTTCAAAATGCCCGTCTTGCAGCTGAGGAGGTAAATAAGGAAAAAGAAGCATCTGATAAAAATTTCGTGCATCCAGGACCTTTAAAGATGGCTATCAAAGCAGATGCGAATGAAAAATATCCTTCGGTTAATTTAGTTATTGAAACGTTGCGCAATCAAAAGCAAAACAAATTTAGTTTCATAACAGGCATGCGTGCTGAGGAGAAATAATTGACGATTTAATAAGAACAAACAATGGCAGAATTAAATCAGGATAGTGGTAAAAAAGGCAAAGGCGGGAAAGTAAGATCCAAGAAGAATGGCGGTAAGGTCGACCTTACAGCGATGGTGGATTTGGCGTTCTTGTTGATTACCTTCTTCATGTTGACCACATCCTTAAATAAACCGCAAGCGATGGATGTGGCTATGCCAGACAAAAATAAAATTAAGGAGCAACAAAGCGATGAATTGCTTACAGCAGATAATCGTTCACTTACAATTTTATTGGGTTCTGACAATAAAGTCTCTTGGGTATATGGTCAAGTTGCTCGTCCGATCGAAGGTCCTACTGTTGCTGGTTACGGTGCAGATGGGATTCGTAAGGTTTTGATGGAGAAAAAGGCATATGTACCTCGCGTTTCAGGCGGTAAAGACATGATCGTAATCATAAGACCGAGTGATAAATGTACACAACGTAATCTTGTTGACATTCTTGACGAGATGAAAATTGTAGACGTAAAACGCTATATGATCGGAAAGATTACTCCAGAGGAAGTGGACGTGTTAAAACGTGACAATATCTATAATGATTAGTTATTAGATTGACACAAAAAACTAAAATAATATGATAGGGTCAAAATTAGATATTTTTAAGAAAGAATGGCTTGACGTCGTTTTTCAAGGCCGCAATAAGGAGTACGGAGCTTATGAGCTTCGTAAGCTAGCGCCTAAAGCGACTAACAGGGGACTTCTTGTCGTTATCGGCATTGTAGTCATAGCCAGTTTCCTTAGTGTTTATGGAAGTAAGCTGTTCCCGAAGAAAGCCGTTGAGGCTCCTCCTGCTGTAACTGAAGTTACTTTGGAAGACCTTGAAGAAATTAAACCACCAGAGCCTGAAGAAGAGGAGCCGCTTCCGCAAGAACCGGAAGAAAAACCTCAACAAGTGGCTATGGATGTACCGAAAGAAGATTTGGTTCGTTTCCCTGAACCTAAAGTAGCTCCTGCAAACAAAGTTGTGGAAGAAGTTGCTTCTCAGGAAGAGTTGAAAGACCCAAATAAAACTCCAGCGCGTATTACTTTGAAAGGTAGCCCGACTGGTACTTCTGTTGCACGTGGTGAATTTGGTTCGAAGAAACAAGATGGCGCAATCACTGGTGCTGCAAAAGGCGATCCAAATGGTAATGGAGATGAAATTCTTCCATTTAATGCCATCGAGGTTCAGCCAATGCCTGTAGGCGGTATGCAAGCATTTATGTCTTGGGTAGGTTCAAACTACGAGTATCCAGCTGCGGCAACTGAAAATGGTGTAAATGGTGTCGTTGAGGTATCTTTCGTTGTAGAAAAAGATGGTAGCTTAACAGATATCAATATCAAACGCGATTTGAAATATGGTACTGGTGATGCAGCCGTAAGGTTGCTTAAGAAAGCGAAGAAATGGAAACCTGGTATTCAAAATGGTCGTCCAGTTCGTGTAGCGTACACTTTACCAATTCGATTGAACCTTCAAAATTAGAATGACAAATTTTAATTCGAATAATAGTTCAAATTATAGACAGAAATCGCCTCTGAAGCGGTTTCTGTCTATTTTGGGACTATTTATGTTTGGCTTTTATTTTGTTTTGGGCCTTTTGATTATATTCTGGGACAATTTTCCCATTGAGATTAATCCAACCTACAAAACAATCTTTGGTGTCGTATTGATCCTGTATTCTTTTATGCGGTTTGTACGGCTTTGGCAAAATAATTTTTAATTAACTGCCCTCTTCTTTTTGGCTACAACCAATTCTCTCTTCAAAAATTAAACTATTTTTTAATTAAACTGTCTTATTTTATGATGTATCATATGAGAAAATATAAAATGGTTCTTGTGATGCTTGGCATCTGTATGGGCATTTTTGTTTCCTGCGAAAATAAAACAAAGCAAACGAAAGAGAGCGATGATATTCTAACGGGTAAGCTACCCGTTATTGTGGATCAAACTTTGTTGCCTATTATCCAAGAATCTGCGGATGTGTTTGAGAGTTCTTATCCAAATTCGAGTTTGGAGCTTATTGCTCGTCCCGAAATTAAAGCGGTGAATGCATTGCTTGGCGATTCGGCCTATGTGGTTGTGTTGACGCGCAAGCTGACAAATGAGGAAGATAGCTACTTTAAAAAGCGAGGGATTCAACCTAAAATATTCCAAATGGCGTCGGATGCCGTGGTATTGATCAATAATCGTAACAGTGCTGATACTATAATGCCTCAAAAAGACGTTAAGTCTTTGTTGGAAGGTAACTTAGCAGGACAACGACTGATCTTTGACAATGCTAATTCAAGCACACTGCGCTATTTGAAAGATTATTTCAAATTGAACAAAATCGATCCGAAAGCTGTTTCTGCTTTGAAAGATAGTGAAGATGTGATGAAATATGTGAGCGAGAATGCAAATACAGTGGGCGTTATTGGTTATAATTGGTATTTAAAAGCTGTAGAAAAAAATTCGAATTTATTGGATAAAATTCGTACATTGAGCATCGAAAGTGTTGGTAAGGAGGGCGAAAAGGTCAGTTTTTATAGACCATCCCAATCGACTATCGCCGACGGCTTATATCCTTTTATAAGACCTGTCTACATTATGAACTATCAGCCGAATATGGGCTTAGGTTTAGGCTTCAGTGCCTTTTTGACAGGAGATCGTGGACAACGTATTGTATTGAAAGCTGGATTGGTTCCTGCTACAATGCCTGGACGAGAGATCATTATTAGAGATGAAAGTTATATTAAATAGATAATAAATAGTACAAAAATAGATTATGACAAACAGTAAATTATTATTTAGTCTTTTATTGGCGGGATCTGTGGGCACAGTAAGTGCACAAAGTTTGAAAGATGCTAGAGCAGCCATCGAGGCTGAAAATTATGGTAAAGCGAAAACTATCCTTCAACAGTTAGTGACTAAGCAACCTAAGAATGGAGATAATTATTTCTATTTGGGTCAAATTTATTTGGTAAACGACAGAGCGGATTCTGCCGCTGCGATTTTCAACCAAGGTTTGGCTGCTGATCCAAAGGCTACAATCAACAATGTAGGTTTGGGCTATGTTGACTTAATGAAAAAGGATAAAGCGAGCGCTGAATCTAAATTCGCTTTGGCAACCGCAAAATTAGGTAAAAAAGATTATGAACCATTATTGGAAATTGGACGTGCATATATAAAAACGCCTGAGCCTGATTATGCGAAAGCTTTGGAATACCTAACGCAAGCGAAAGAGAAAAACAAAAAAGATGTTGCAATTCCTATCGCATTAGGTGATGCATACCGTGGTTTAAAAGAAGGTTCATTAGCTTATACAAGCTATGGTGAAGCGACTGATATCGATCCAAATTCAGTACAAGCGAAAGTTGGACAGGCTGTGATCGTACGTGGTGCGCAGGCTTTTGATGAGGCTATCACACAATTGGAAGCTATTGCGGCGGAAACTCCGGCATATGCACCTACTTACCGTGAGTTGGCTGAAACATATAACCAATGGTCTAGATTGCCGGGTACTTCTGACGAGAAATATGTCGAGTTAAATAAAAAAGGTGTTGAGCAATACAAAAAATACCTGGAAGTTGCGGGTGATAATTCATTGGAAGCTAAAATCCGTTATGCCGATTTCTTGGTTTACGCGCGTCAATACGACAATTTGAAGGTAGTTTCTGAGGAATTAGCTCAAAACCCTTCTGTAGATCCAAAAATTTATCGTTATTTGGGGTATATCGCCTTCCAAAAAGCTAAAGATTATCCGAAAGCATTGGAGTACTTAAACCAGATGTTTAGCAAAATGGAAAAAGATCGTGTAATTCCATTGGATTATATGTATCTAGGTATGTCTGAGATTGCAGCAAATAGCCCTAAGCCAGCGGCTGCTGGTGCAGATAGCACGGCTACTGCGGCTCCGGTATTGACAGCAGAGAATACGGCGAATATTCAAAAGGGTATTGCCGATATTAAGAAAGCAATTGATTTAGACAAAGAATTGTTGGGCGAAACAGCTGAGTTGGCATTTGCTAAATACCAAGAGCAAGAATTGCAGACAGCAGCCTCTTTATTTGAATTGGTGGCGTCTTACAAAGATAATAAAACGTATTTATACGATGCAAACTACTATGCAGGTGAAGCTTACTATCAAATCGGTGCAAAGGAAGATGCTGCTAGTAAGAATGAAGAACAAGTAGTCGTTAATCAAGAATTGAGAGATAAAGCAATTGCTGATTTGCAAAAAGCACAGACTTTCTTATCTGTTATTGAAACGACAGACAATAAAGAAGCACAAGATAAATATTTGATCAATGCGCTTTATTATAAAGCTTTTGCTGCCTTAACCGCGGACAACTTGGAGCAACCTAAAGGTGATTTCGTTGCACCATTCCAAAAATTGATCGAAACCATCAATCAACGTGGCGCACAAGAGAAGAATAAAAATTATTTGATCGATGCAAATACATATATCGGACTTTACTATTACGTGAAGCAAGATCTTCCTAAAGCGAAGGAGAGCTTCCAAAAAGTATTGGCTATAGATCCGGCAAATGAAGCTGTTAAAGGTTACTTAGAGGGCCTGAAATAAGCTTAAATAAAATCATTCTAAATTAGGCGTAGATAGTAATATCTACGCCTTTTTTGTTTTGATTTTTACCTTGAAATCTCTATATTTAGAGATAGTTACCAATATAAATTTTAATTGAGATGGAGCAAGCCAATAGTATGCCGATAGACTACTTGCCTATATTTATACAGCTTCTTGTTGCTGTTGGATTTGGAGTAGGTACCATAATTATTACACATCTTATCGGACCGAAAGTCCGCACGGAAAACAAGCTTGGAGCTTTTGAGTCGGGAATTGAAGTTGTCGGAAATGCCAGGCAGCCTTTCTCCATAAAATATTTTTTGGTCGCTATCCTGTTTGTCATATTTGATGTTGAAGTTATTTTCATGTATCCATGGGCAGTCAACTTCCGGGAAATGGGACTACAAGGCTTGATCGAGATGTTTATTTTCATGGGACTGCTCTTGTTGGGCTTTATCTATGTGATCAAGAAAAAAGCATTGAGTTGGGATTAGATATTCCCGTGATGGTTGGCTCTTTGGGCCAGCAATACTTAAACCTATAAATCGACTTTTCATGAGTGATATAAAATTGGCAGAAGCTCCTCCGGGAGTAGAAGGCGCAGGTTTTTTTGCGACAAGTTTGGACAAAGCCATTGGCTTGGCCCGAGCCAACTCGTTATGGCCTTTGCCCTTCGCCACATCCTGCTGTGGTATCGAGTTTATGGCAACGATGGGCTCTACTTACGATTTGGCTAGATTCGGTGCCGAGCGCCCGAGCTTTTCACCGCGTCAGGCAGATATGCTATTGGTAATGGGTACCATTGCTAAGAAAATGGCTCCGGTGTTAAAGCAGGTGTATGTGCAAATGGCCGAGCCGCGCTGGGTAATTGCTGTAGGGGCCTGTGCATCTAGTGGTGGTATTTTCGATACGTATTCTGTCTTACAAGGAATAGATGAAATTATACCGGTTGATGTGTACGTGCCTGGCTGTCCTCCCCGTCCAGAAGCAATTTTGGATGGCGTGTTGCGTCTACAGGATATTGTAAAGAATGAATCATTGAACCGGAGAAATACACCCGAATACAAAGCGCTGCTTGAGAAGTACGGAATACATACAAATAAATAGATGATGGAAAACAGTTTTTTATTGGATAAGCTCCAAGGAAATTTTCCGGCAAAGATTAACGAAATTCAAGATGCACACAATTTATTGACGATTGTCGTGGATACGGAAGATGTGATTGATGTACTTCGTTTCTTGAAATCGAATAAGGAGTTGCAGTTTATTCATCTCACGGATATTACGGCAGTGCATTATCCGCATTTAGAAAAGGAGTTTGCTGTGGTTTATCATATTCATAGTCTCGTTCATAATATCCGAATCCGAGTGAAGGTCTTTTTGTATGGGCCGAATCCTGAGATTCCAACAGCAACCGTCGTTTGGAAAGGCGCGAACTGGATGGAGCGTGAGACTTTTGATTTTTTTGGTGTCAATTTTATAGGGCATCCCGATTTGAGAAGGATTTTGAATGTAGATGATATGGAGGTGTTTCCAATGCGTAAGGAATATCCTTTGGAAGATCCAAATCGCGTAGATAAGAAAGATTTGTATTTCGGCCGTTAATTTATACGATATGAGCGAATTTATAAGCAAGATAACATCTAATCAGCCTGTCTTCGAAGACAACGATCCGCAAGACGAGTTGATTACCCTAAATATTGGTCCCACGCATCCCGCTACGCATGGTGTATTTCAGAACGTGGTACAAATCGATGGCGAGCGTATTGTGAGTGGTGTGTCCACGATCGGTTATATTCACCGCGCATTTGAAAAAATTGCTGAACATCGACCTTTTTATCAAATAACGCCTTTGACTGATCGTCTAAATTATTGCTCGTCTCCAATCAATAATATGGGCTGGCATATGACCGTTGAAAAGTTGCTCAAGATCGAGATTCCTAAGCGGGTGCAGTATATGCGTGTTATCGTCATGGAGCTTGCCCGTATTGCAGATCATATTATTTGTAATGGTATTTTGGGGGTAGATACGGGGGCTTTTTCGGGCTTTTTGTATGTGATGCAGGAGCGTGAATTTATCTACGAAATCTTTGAAGAAATCTGTGGCGCTCGCCTGACAACTAACATTGGTCGTATTGGAGGCTTCGAACGTGATTTCAATGCTATAGCCTTTGAGAAAATACGTGAATTTCTAAAACGCTATCCGCCGGTATTGCAAGAGTTTGAAGAGTTGTTTGTTCGTAACCGTATTTTTATTGAGCGGACTTCAGGCGTTGCTGCTGTAACAGCAGAAGATGCACTGGATTATAGCTGGTCTGGCCCTATTTTACGGGCGACAGGTGTAGATTACGATGTGCGTGTACAGAATCCTTATTGCTCATATGAAGAATTTGATTTCGACGTACCTGTTGGCACGACAGGCGATGTATATGACCGTTTCATGGTTCGAAATGCCGAAATGTGGCAATCACTTCGCATTATAGAGCAGGCATTAGCGAAAATTGAGAAAGAGCCTAAAGGTGTCTTCCATGCAGAGGTGCCTGATTTCTATTTACCACCGAAAGAGCAGGTGTATACCAATATGGAAGCTTTAATCTACCATTTTAAAATCGTCATGGGTGAGGTGGACACACCGAAAGCCGAAGTCTATCATGCGGTCGAAGGGGCAAATGGTGAACTCGGTTTTTATTTGATTCATGATGGTGGACGGTCACCTTATCGTCTGCATTTCAGGAGACCTTCTTTTGTCAATTATCAGATGTTTGCACCAATGAGTGCAGGAATGCTGATTTCAGATGCTATTATAAATATGAGTAGTCTTAACGTTATAGCTGGAGAATTAGATGCTTAGTGTAAAACAACATAATGAAAATGTAATGTTTTCTCCAGAATTGTTAGCCAAGTTTGGAGAAGTGGTAAGCCGTTACCCTGAAGGAAAGCAGAAATCGGGCTTATTGCCCATTTTACATTTGGTTCAGGCGGAATACGGCTGGGTTAGCTCAGATGCGATGGATAAGGTTGCTGTTTACCTGAATATATTACCGATTGAGGTATATGAGGTGGCAACCTTCTATACCATGTTCCTGTTGCAACCCAAAGGAAAATACGTACTGGAGATTTGCCGTACCGGGCCTTGTTGTTTGGTCGGTGCAGAGCGTATTATGGGGCATTTAGAGCAAAAGCTCGGTGTAAAGGAGGGACAGGTCACAAGTGATGGGCTTTTCTCTTGGCGTGGTGTAGAATGTTTGGCTGCCTGTGGTTTTGGACCAGTCTTACAGATTGGCCCTGAATATACATTCTATGAGAATCTGACAGAAGATAAAGTCGACGAATTGATTGATAATTTAAAAGCTAAAACAGAATAATATGGCACGTAAACTTTTGTTGACTCATATCGATGTTCCGGGCATCAATACCTTTGAGGTCTATCGACAAAAAGGTGGTTATGTTGCTATTGAAAAAGTATTAAAGACAATGTCTCCTGAGGATGTTGTTGAAGAGGTTAAGAAGTCTGGATTACGTGGACGTGGGGGAGCTGGTTTTCCTACGGGCATGAAATGGTCCTTTTTGGCTAAACCTGAAGGGGTGCCACGCTATTTGGTCTGTAATGCCGACGAGTCTGAACCAGGAACATTCAAAGACCGTTATTTGATGACGCACATCCCACATGCGCTCATTGAGGGAATGATTGTATCCAGCTTCGCCTTAGGAGCTCATACATCGTATATCTATGTGCGTGGAGAGATGATGCCGCAAATCAGAATTCTGGAGCGGGCCATTGCTGAAGCCAAGGAAAAAGGTTTTTTGGGTAAAAATATTTTAGGCTCGGGCTATGATCTGGAGATTTATGTTCAGCCGGGAGGTGGAGCGTATATCTGTGGTGAGGAAACAGCTTTATTAGAATCTTTAGAAGGTAAACGGGGTAATCCGCGTATTAAACCGCCTTTTCCAGCGATAGCAGGTTTATATAACTGCCCGACAGTGGTGAATAATGTGGAGTCTATTGCGACCACAGTGCCCATTATCAATTTGGGCGGTGAAGAATATGCTAAAATCGGCGTGGAGCGTAGTACCGGGACAAAATTAATTTCCGCTAGCGGAAATATTGTAAAACCAGGGGTCTATGAGATCGAACTCGGTCTGCCTGTGGAAGAGTTTATTTACTCGGATGAATATTGTGGTGGTATTGCCAATGGGAAACGAATGAAAGCTGTCGTAGCTGGAGGCTCTTCGGTTCCAATCCTACCCGCTAACTTGATCTTGAAAACTGCGGCAGGAAATAGCCGGTTGATGACTTATGAGTCATTGGCGGATGGTGGTTTCCAAACAGGGACAATGCTCGGGTCGGGTGGTTTCATCGTATTTGATGAGGATCAGTGCGTGGTGCGTAATACCTGGAATTTTGCACGTTTTTATCATCATGAAAGCTGTGGGCAGTGTTCGCCTTGTCGTGAAGGAACAGGTTGGATGGAGAAGGTGCTGCATAAGATCGAGAGCGGTCACGGCTCGATGTCAGACATTGATTTGCTGTGGGATGTGCAGCGAAAAATTGAAGGGAATACAATCTGTCCATTGGGGGATGCTGCGGCATGGCCTGTGGCAGCAGCAATAAGACATTTTAGGGATGAATTTGAATGGCATATCCTTCATCCGGAAGAGTCACAAACACGGAATTATGGACTGGCACATTATGCTGATCCTTTACAACCAATAGTATCATAATAGAAGCTGTAACGATAAATTAATTATATCATGGCAGAAGCGGAAGATGTAAAGTTTAAGGTCACCATCGATGGTATACCGGTAGAGGTTGCTCCTGGGACAAGCATATTAAATGCAGCGAGACAGATCGGTGGAGATATAGTCCCTCCGGCAATGTGTTACTACTCCAAACTGGAGGGAAGTGGCGGTAAATGCCGTACCTGTTTGGTCAAAGTCTCCAAGGGATCTGAAAAAGATCCGAGGCCGATGCCAAAATTGGTGGCTTCTTGTCGTACAACGGTGATGGACGGTATGGAAGTACAAAATATTACTTCGCCAGAGGTGGTGGAAGCAAGAAAAGGTGTTGTTGAAATCTTATTGATTAACCATCCCTTAGATTGTCCAATCTGCGATCAGGCTGGTGAATGTAAATTGCAGGATCTTGGATATGAACACGGTAGTGCTCATACACGCTACGAATTCGATCGACGTACCTTCGAACGCATTGATCTGGGCGATAAGATCCAATTGCATATGAACCGTTGTATCTTATGTTACCGTTGTGTTTATGTCGCCAATCAGTTGACCGACCAGCGTGTACACGGTATCCTAGGAAGAGGAGATCACGCCGAAATATCGACTTATATTGAAAATGTCATCGACAATGATTTCTCCGGAAATGTTATTGATGTTTGTCCTGTGGGAGCTTTGACGGATAAAACCTTCCGTTTCAAGAACAGGGTATGGTTTACAAAGCCTGTCGATGCACATCGAGATTGTCCGACATGTTCAGGTAAAGTAACCTTATGGTATAAGGGAGAAGAAGTCATTCGGGTAACTGCTCGAAAGGATGAGTTTGGTGAAGTGGAAGAATTTATCTGTAATACCTGCCGCTTTGATCAGAAAAAAACAAGCGATTGGATTTTGGAGGAACCAACAGAAATAGATCCACATTCTGTTATTTCTGCCAATCACTACGAGTTATTTAATCCGCCAAAAGTCATTAAAGAAAATCCAATATTGCAGGAACAAAATCGGGAACAGTTGGCTAGAACGGAAAAATTGAAATAATCACAAACATGGAGTGGTCTTTTGTCATAGAAAAATTAATACTGGTGTCTGTTATTTTTGTTGTCACCCTGGTGATTGCGATGTATTCGACACTTGCTGAGCGTAAAATTGCAGGTTTTATGCAGGATCGATATGGTCCTGACCGGGCTGGTCTCTTTGGTATCTTGCAACCGCTTTGTGACGGTGGTAAATTCTTCTTTAAGGAGGAAATTATCCCTGCAGGGGCACACAAGGTACTTTTTATCTTAGGGCCTACTATTGCCATTATTACGGCCTGTATTAGCTCGGCGGTTATCCCTTGGGGACAGGAATTGCAAATTGGGGGACGGGTCGTTTCCTTGCAGGTGGCCGATGTTAATGTTGGGATATTGTATATGTTTGGTGTGATCGCATTAGGTGTATATGGTATTATGTTGGGCGGCTGGGCTTCCAATAATAAATTCTCACTTATGGGTGCTATTCGCGCTGCGTCGCAGAGCATCAGTTATGAGATCGCCATGGGACTTTCAATTATCGCTTTATTGATGGTGACACAAAGTCTCTCCTTAAAGGAAATCGTTGCGCAGCAGTCGGGTTTTGTCAATTGGAATATCTGGGCGCAGCCGCTAGGGTTTATCATTTTTATGGTCTGTGCTTTTGCCGAATGTAATCGGGTTCCTTTCGATTTACCGGAATGTGAGACAGAGCTTGTCGGTGGTTACCATACGGAGTACTCCTCCATGAAATTGGGACTCTATATGTTTTCCGAATATATTAACATGTTCGTTTCCTCTGCATTGATGGCATCACTTTATTTTGGCGGTTATAATTTCCCCTTTATGAATGATCTGGGATGGTCGGCCAATATGATCACGATCATCGGGGTAGTGGTATTCTTCATTAAAATATTGCTGTTTATCTTTTTCTTTATGTGGGTGCGTTGGACTTTACCACGTTTCCGCTACGATCAATTGATGAATCTGGGCTGGAAGATGCTGATTCCATTGGCAATTGCCAATATTGTACTCACAGGTGTATTTACATTGATTAAAGATACTTATTTCTCATAAGAAAGGACTTTTTATGCAACTAACCAATCGTAAAAAAGTAATTGAACAAAAACCGATGACATTTTCGGAAAGAATATACTTTCCGGCTATTATCAAAGGTTTGCGCATTACATTAAGGCATTTTTTTAAGAAAATTCCAACCATTAAATATCCGGAGGAAATAAGACCTTATTCGAAAAACTTCAGGGGGCAGCACTCGCTCAAACGTGATGAGGAAGGGCGTGAGCGCTGTACAGCCTGTGGATTATGTGCTTTGTCCTGCCCGGCAGAGGCGATTACAATGACTGCCGCCGAGCGGAAAAAAGGTGAAGAGAATCTTTATCGCGAGGAAAAGTATGCGTCGGTATATGAAATCAATATGTTGCGTTGTATTTTCTGTGGTCTATGTGAAGAGGCCTGTCCTAAAGAAGCGATTTATCTGGATGGACCGCATGTGACAGCAGATTATCTCCGTAAGGATTTTATCTATGGAAAAGATAAATTGGTAGAACCAACTTTTGATATTACCAAATTAAAGAGCTAAACCAGGAAATTATGACAGTATTTTATTTTGTAGCCTTCTTGTCTATTTTCTTTGCGCTGCTGACCATTTTTACAAAAAATCCTGTACACAGTGTACTGTATCTGGTCATTACGTTTTTTACGTTTACAATACATTATATTCTTTTGAATGCACAGTTTTTGGCTGTGGTGAATTTCATCGTATATATGGGAGCCATCATGGTGTTGTTTTTATTTGTACTGATGCTGCTCAACCTGAACAAGGATACCGAACCCATGAAATCCAATCTGGTTAAGTTTATGGGTGCTATCGCCGGTTGTTGCCTATTGGTGACTTTCTTCGGTGTATACCGCGTATTTGACATTTCTAATCCCTTAACTGTTGTTAATCCGGAAATAGGGTTGGTTAAGAATCTGGGTAAGGTGTTGTTTAACGAATTTTTGCTTCCTTTTGAGTTATCATCATTATTGTTATTGACAGCAATGATTGGAGCAATATTATTAGCTAAGAAAGAACCTAAACAAATCTAATGGAAACATTTGTTCAACAGTTGCAGGGGGTGCCAATAAATCATTATCTGATTTTTTGTGCGATTATTTTCGTTATTGGTGTTATCGGTGTTCTTATTCGCCGTAACGTCATTATTATTATGATGTCTATTGAATTGATGCTGAATGCGGTGAATCTTCTTTTAGCTGCTTTTTCAGTGCAGCATGGCGATTCGTCAGGACAGGTCTTCGTCTTCTTTATCATGGCATTGGCAGCGGCAGAAGTTGCCGTAGGCCTAGCGATTATTATTATGGTATATCGGAATACGAAGTCTGTGGATATCGATTCCTTAAATAAACTTCGTTGGTAGAACTTAGAAATAAATACGATGAGTGAATTAGTTTGGTTGATTCCCCTTTTGCCCTTAATCGGGTTTATTGTGAACGGATTGGGTAGGAATGCCTTCTCCAAAGGTATGATAGGTGCTGTTGGCAGCGCTGTAGTGCTTATTTCTTTTGTATGCAGCTGTATTCTTTTCTCCGAAGTCTACCAAGCGAGGCAAGCTGGACAAGCAGGTATTATAGAACAACATGTATTTGACTGGATTGCGGTGGGCAATCTCAAGATCGGTCTGTCCTTTTTGGTAGACCCACTAAGTGCCATCATGCTCCTGATCGTTACAGGGATTGGTTTCCTTATCCATGTCTATTCGATTGGTTATATGCATCATGATCATGGATTTGGTAAGTTCTTCGCCTATTTGAATCTCTTTATCTTTTTTATGTTGCTATTGGTATTGGGATCCAATTACCTGGTCATGTTCATCGGCTGGGAAGGTGTAGGGCTATGTTCTTATTTATTGATCGGCTTTTGGTATAAGAATAGTTCGTATGCGAATGCGGCAAAAAAAGCATTTGTGATGAATAGAATAGGTGATTTAGGTTTTCTACTTGCGGTATTTTTAATCCTTGGAACTTTTGGATCCTTAGAATTTTCAACTGTATTTCCTGCGGCCAAGAATTTTGCTGTTGGTGATATCACAGTCGTTAGCATTACCATTTTGTTGTTTATTGCTGCAACAGGTAAATCGGCGCAGATACCTTTGTTTACTTGGTTGCCAGATGCCATGGCTGGCCCAACCCCCGTCTCGGCCCTGATTCATGCGGCAACGATGGTTACGGCCGGTATCTATATGATTGCACGTTCCAATGTACTGTTTATCCTTTCACCGTTTACCTTGCAGCTCATTTCTGTGATCGCTATTTGTACAGCCCTATTGGCTGCTGCAATAGCATTGACACAAAATGATATTAAGAAAGTATTGGCTTATTCCACCGTTTCACAATTGGGCTATATGTTTCTTGGCCTTGGTGTCGGAGCATTTACGGGAGCGTTTTTCCATGTATTGACGCATGCCTTTTTCAAAGCCTTACTATTCCTGGGGGCGGGATCTGTTATACACGGTATGAGTGAAGAACAGGATATGCGAAAAATGGGAGGTTTGAAGAAAGCAATGCCTATTACTTATCTGACGATGTTGATGGGGACAATCGCGATTGCAGGAATTCCACCCTTCTCCGGCTTCTTTTCCAAAGACGAAATATTGGCAGGGGCATTTGCTGCGAGTCCAGTTTTATGGGGTTTAGGTTTTATTGGTGCATTAATGACGGCTTTCTATATGTTCAGGATGTTGTTTATGACCTTTTCTGGAACATTCCGTGGTACGGAAGAGCAAAAGCATCATTTGCATGAATCTCCAAAGAGTATGACAGTGCCACTCATTGTATTGGCTATACTTTCTGTGATCGGAGGAGTGATCAATTTACCAGCTGTTTTGGGTGGTAACCATTGGCTTGAGGATTTCCTGACGCCAGTGTTTTCAGAGGGAAAAGCGATAATGCCTGCAACTCATCATTTGGAACATAGTACGGAATATTTACTCATGGGCATTTCTGTTGTTGGAGTATTGATTATGGTTGCTTTGGCTTTTCATAAATACGTTAAACGACAACAGCTACAGGAAGAGGGCGAAGGTACGCGTGGTTTCTTGGGCAATCTTTCTTACCATAAGTTTTACGTGGATGAGCTCTATGATAGCATCATTGTACGTCCCATCAATTGGCTCTCGGCTTTCTTCGGAAATGTCGTGGATCAACGTGGTATTGACGGTGTTGTTAATGGGGCCGGTAAGGCAACATTTGATACGGGAAAGGTATTGCGTTTGCTCCAGAATGGTAATGTTGGTTTTTATTTATTGATGATGGTAATTGGGGTGATTGCCATTTTCATCTATGGATTGTTGAGTCTTTAATTTTGGTGTAATCGATGGATAACTTGTTTTTACTTATTTTATTGCCGTTAATAAGCGCATTGATTCTAACGTTCTTAAAGACCAATGCTGCAAAGTCTATTGCCTTGATTTTATCATTACTGTCTTTGGCTTTGACTATTCCGTTCCTCTGTACTTTCGACGCAAATGGCGGAATGCAATTTGAACAAAATTGGCTATGGATTTCTTCGTTGCATATTCATTTTCATATCGGCGTTGATGGAATTAGCTTGCCGTTGATCTTATTGACAAATGGATTGATGCCTTTAATCATTGCTACAACCTTTAAGAAGGAGTATAAAGGAAACTTTTATGCATTAATGGCTTTTATGCAAGCGGGCTTATTGCTCGTATTTATGGCCCTGGATGCTTTTACTTTTTATGTGGGTTGGGAGATTGCCTTGATACCGATTTATTTTATTTGCGCGCTTTGGGGTGAAGGAGATCGTATTCGCGTAAATTTGAAATTTTTTATTTATACTTTTTTGGGTAGCCTTTTGATGTTGATCGGTATTCTTTATCTCTATCAACAAGTGCCCAACCGTGATTTTGAATGGACCTCATTTATTGCCTTAGATTTGGGAGAAAATACGCAGCGGTGGTTATTTTGGGCATTTTTTGTCGCTTTCGCCATCAAAATACCAATTTTTCCTTTTCATACTTGGCAACCCAATACGTATACAAATGCGCCAGCGGCAGGCACGATGTTGTTGGCAGGTATCATGCTCAAAATGGGGGTTTACGGTTTAATGCGTTGGCTATTGCCTATCGCACCAACTGGTGTTGCGCTGTATGGGCATTTTGCAATGATCTTATGCGTTATTGGGATCGTTTATGCTTCCATTATCGCAATTAAACAGGACGATGTGAAGCGATTGATCGCGTATTCGTCAATAGCCCACGTTGGCTTAATTAGTGCCGGTGTCTTCACATGGAATACGAATGGCCTGAGTGGAGCAACTATTCAAATGTTAAATCACGGTATTTCTGTGATCGGGCTTTTTTATGTGTTGGATATTATACAGCAGCGCACACAGACACGTAGTCTCACAGCGCTTGGCGGAATAGCAAGCAAGGCGCCTCGTTTGGCCATCTTCTTTATGATTATTTGTATGGGGGCAGTGGGTTTACCATTAACGAATGGATTCATTGGTGAGTTTTTATTATTGAAAGGCGTTTTTCAGTATGGATTTTGGTTTGCTGTTTTCGCGGGTCTAACCTTAATTCTGGGCGCAGTTTATATCCTTAGGCTTTACCAAGGAACGATGTTGGGGGAAACGACCGAAAAAACTGTACAATTTGAAGATGTAAAAGGAACGGAACTTATTGTATTGACAGTCGTCTCCGTCTTGATCCTTTATATTGGTATATTTCCTAATTTCCTATTGAACCTTTCTGCAGGTTCCGTGGAAGTTTTAAGTACATTTTTAGGCAGATAATAGATATATTTAATTGTATGGGTGCAATAATTACACTTTCGATATTAGCATTAGTCGTCCTTTATCTTGGTTTATTCAAGATGAAATCTATGCTACTGCCTGTTTCTATTCTTGGCTTCTTGGTCGCTATTGGTTTTTTATGGAATGATTGGACTTCGACCAGAGGACCGCTCTATAGTGGGATGGTTCATTTTGATCATTTTGCTATTGCCTTCTCAATCTTATGTATCGCAGTTACCTTGTGCATTTTTGTTATCTCAAAGGGATATTTTGATGAGGAGGGACAAATTGCGGAATATTATTCCTTATTAATTTTCTCCCTCACAGGTGCTGTTCTTGTGAATAGTTATCATAATTTTTCAATGCTTTTTTTAGGTATTGAAATTATGTCTGTAGCGCTTTACATTTTGGTCGGTATACGTAAAAGAGACAAAGCATCAAATGAAGCTGCATTGAAGTACTTTTTGATGGGGGCTTTCTCTACGGGCTTTCTATTGTTTGGTATTGCCCTTTTGTACGGTGCCACAGGATCATTTGATTTAAGTGAAATCAAAGACTATGTTGTCAATAACCCGCAGGCAATTTCACCGTTGTTTTATGGGGGTATATTGCTTCTCATTGTAGGACTGACGTTCAAAGTGGGCGCTGTTCCATTTCATTTTTGGACACCAGATGTTTATGATGGGGCTCCGATATTGATTACGAGTTATATGAGCACCGTGGTTAAAGTTGCTTCTTTTGCTGGATTGTTACGTTTATTCAGTTATAGTCTATTGCCTTTACAAGATTTTTGGACGCCGGTTTTCTTAGTGATCGCCATTCTCACCTTATTTGTTGGAAATATTTCTGCATTAATGCAGTCTTCCTTCAAACGTATGCTTGCTTATTCGAGCGTTTCGCATGCCGGGTATATGTTATTTGCGATTGTAGCAGTTGGGGCTACCTCGGCTAATAGTATCTTTGCTTATGGCCTTGCCTACTCTCTAGCCACCATTGTTGCTTTTACAGGATTGATCCTAGTCAAGAAAACGACCGGTTCTGAACATTTTGAAGCTTTCAATGGCCTGGGCAAACGAAATCCTTTGCTCGCATTTGCCATCACGATAGCAATGCTTTCTCTTGCGGGTATACCACTGACAGCTGGATTTATCGGTAAGTTTATGATGTTTTCTTCTGTTATGGAAAATTATCATATTGTTTTGCTTGTATTGGCTGTAATCAATGCAGGAATTGCAGTGTATTACTACTTGAAGGTTGTTGTTGCGATGTACTTTAGAGACAGTGACGAATCCTGTGTCAATGTACAGTGGAATTATTCATTTGTGTTATTCCTTGCCGTAGCGCTTACAATCTTAATTGGGGTATATCCAGACTGCCTTTTAAAATTAATATAAAGTTTCTGTTAAAATACTTGTTGTTTATTAGAGCATGGCGATTTCGCTGTGCTTTTTTTATTTTTATTGGTATAACTCTTGCATACAAATTGTATATTGTAAAAAAGAAATCCTATCAAATTGCAGATGGCGTTTAAAGTGTGTGTTAAATCTTTTTCGATTCGTGTTTTAAGTGTGTTACTATTCTTCTATATGGGTGGAAAAGTAATTGCACAGGACTTTATTCGTGGAAAGGTCATTGATGCACAAACAGGCAAGGGTATTTCAAGGGTTTCAATTAACTGGCTTGATGGAGATAGCGGTGGTAGCAGCGATACCCTTGGGTTTTTTAAGATTCTGGATATCAAGAAATACAGACAGCTTGTCTTTGGAGCGGTGGGGTATGAGCGGCGTACGGTGGATGTTCGTCGTTTACAGGATTCAATGCTGACCGTGCACTTAATTGCCTCAAATAACACATTAGAGGAGGTCGTGGTCAATCGAAAAAACAAAAAAACCAAAGATCCTGCTATAGCACTGATTGAACAGGTTATTGCACATCGACCACAAAATCATTACACCCGCATACCTGAAATTCGTTTTGATGAGTATGAAAAGACGCAGTTTGGTTTTGTCAATCCTGAAGATAAAGCGAAGAAATTTCCGAAACCATTCCGATTCCTCTTTGAAAATATAGATTCTACCGCTTTTCGGGGGCAAACCATTGCACCCTTTTATTTGGAAGAAAACTATGCAAATGTCTATTCATCCCATAATCCAGATCGTAGTAAGAAGATTGTCATCAGCCACAACCAGACCGAATTAAATCCACGCTTTTTTAACAATGACAATTGGCAGACGCGGTTTCAAACGATACTCCGTGATGTTGATCTTTATGATAATACAATTCAGATCACAAACAAAGGAGTCTTGAGCCCAATTGCTGCAGGTGCTACAGCGTTTTATAGGTACAAAATTCAAGATACGGTCAAGATTGAAGGCAAGGATTATATTGAGCTCCATTTTGAAGGTAAATCGGCTATTGATCTGCTCTTCTACGGTGATCTTCTGATCTCAGATGATACAAGGTATGCTGTTCATCGCGCGACTTTGAATATCGGACGTTCTGCAAATATCAATTGGATTAATGACGTGCAAATAGATCTTAGCTATAGTGAATTTAAAAATGGTAGCATGCTCCCTGTTCGTGCAGATCTAAAAATGTTATTTGGTGGGAGCAAGTCAGATGTATTGTATGGACGCAGGGAAACCCAATACTTGGGACATCGCACAGATTCTATTTCGAATGAGAATTTTGCTGGTGTACCAGTTGAAAAGAGGTATCTCCTCCAGTCCGCACCGAAGGTACCCATTGTAGGGGTTAGACCAACTCCGTTAAGCCATGCTGAATTAGGAGCCTATCAAAAGGTTGATTCGGTACAGAATATGCGTTCTTTTAATCAGTTGGTCGCATTGGGTTATTTGTTAGCAAAGGGATATTATAATGCCGGGAAAGTTGAATTTGGTCCACTGGAATATCTTTATAGCCGCAATAATTACGAGGGGAATCGTGTGCGCCTGAGTGGTCGGACGACGCGTTTATTTTCGGAAAAAGCCTACATTGAAGGATACACAGCCTATGGCGATAAGGACAAAGAGCTAAAGTACTACCTGAGTACGGCATTTACTTTAAATGGAGAACGTATTGTTCAGTTTCCGGCAAATTATTTACGCTTTACAGTACAGCATGACGTCATGGAACCGGGGCGAGGTTTGGGTTTTTTAAAAGGGGATGGTTTCTTCCGTTCTTTTGGGAAAAACAGGCCTAATAAATGGCAATTTAATGATATCTATCGTATCGATCATCTGATCGAATTTGGGAACCATGTTAGCGTAGGAACGGCGTTTACGCATACTCGCAGACAACCGCGCGCTGACTTGTTTTATATTAATAGCCTACCTTTACCTGATACTGTCCGACAAGTCAATACAAATGACCTACAGCTGATTTTACGTTGGGCTCCGAATGAAGAATTTACTTATCATAATCTCGACAGAGGAACCGTAGAAAACAAATATCCCATTTTTACCCTGCAATATAATAAAGGACTGAAAGGATTTTGGGGCGCAGACTATAGTTATGATGCATTACGCTTTAGCATTTTCAAACGACTATTTTTATCCCCAGCGGGGCAGGCGGATTTTGAATTTTCAGGAGGAAGAATTTGGGGGAAACATCTGCCTTATACCTTACTGGAACTCCCTGACGTCAATAGAGATAAGCAGGGACCGTTGGTGAATTTTGACTTGATGGCTACCTCGGAATTTGTTTCAGACCAGTTTTTGAAACTGACCTATTACCACAACTGGAATGGTTTCTTTTTCAATAGAATTCCGTTGTTCAGGCGGTTAAAATGGCGTGAAGTGACGGGATTTAAGGCTTTTTATGGAAAGTTAAGCGATGCCAACAACCCCTTTGTAACGCCCGAAAATATTCAGTTTGAAGCGGACAAAAATGGTATTATCCAAACAAAAGCAGTGCGTAACAAACCGTATGTAGAAGGGCTAGTGGGGGTGGATAATATCTTTAAATTGATTAGATTAGAGTATAAAAAGAGATTAAGCTATAGTGGTGGTGAAGGCATACCTTCTGATACCTTTACAGCATCCTTACATTTTAATTTTTAGCAATTATGGTCCAATATTCAAATTTAAATTATGTGATTAAAGATAGCATCGGCTATGTTATCATTAATCGCGAACCCCAGCTGAATGCGTTGAATCAGGAAACCCTTGACGAATTGCAAGATATCTTCATGCATTTCAATGCCGATGACCACGTAAGAGGTATTATCCTGACAGGCGCTGGGCTTAAAGCATTCGCTGCAGGGGCAGACATTAAGGAATTTATGGATTTATCTGTAATTCAAGCACGGTGGCTCAGTGAACGAGGACATATTATTTTTTCGGACCTTATTGAAGGTTCTCCGAAGCCAGTTATTGCTGCAATAAATGGGTATGCTTTAGGCGGAGGGCTGGAGATGGCTTTAGCCTGCCATATTCGTATAGCGTCTGACAATGCAAAAATGGGACTACCGGAGGTTTCTTTGGGACTGATTCCGGGTTATGGTGGTACGCAGCGTTTACCCAAGTTGATCGGAAAAGGACAGGCTATGCAAATGATTTTAACGGGTGATATGATTGACGCGCAGCGAGCCTATGAACTAGGATTGGTCAATGAGGTGATCGCACAGGATAAACTAATTGCCCGTGCGGAGGAAATACTCCATAAGATATTTACGCGCTCTCGCGTTGCAGTGGCAAATGCTATTACTGCTATTAACGCTGCTGAAGATAAACAACAAAACGGGAGTAAGGTGGAAATGGATGCTTTCGGACATCTGTTCGGAACAGAAGATTTCAAAGAAGGTGTTTCCGCATTTTTAGCGAAAAGGACACCCAATTTTGAATAATACCGCAGCACTTCGCTAAATGCTATATTGCCGTGTATTGTCAGGTTTGAGTATCGATGAAGAGGTAAAATAAGACCAAGAAAGGAGGTTCGGATTGAGCGCCAATCGTTTTGCGGCATTGGTTAAGATGGCTCATGAATCTGAATCAGAAAGCTTTAACCGACATTATTTTTGATATTTTTTGCGATATTCCTGTGGCGACATTTTCATTTCCCGTGTAAACGCTTTTGAAAAATGAAAGGGGTCATAAAAATGGAGTTTGAATGCGATTTCTTTAATCTTAAGTAGGGTAAATTGCAGATAGGAGCAAGCCCTTTGCATACGGAGTTGATTGTAATACACCATGGGTGGGTAAGATGTTTTCTGCTTGAACAAGTTAATAAGATGTGACTTGGAATAGTTGAAATGTGCTGAAATATCATCCAAGTTGATATTGTTTTCCAGATTGTCTTTCATAAATATAATGATGTCCTGTATGATATTATCTACTTGAATTCGGTTACCTTCTCTAAACTGAGCCTGATATTGAATGGACGCTAAAAAATATTGAAAGCAAAAACTCGTATACTCCAAATTTTCTGGACTATACCCCATTTCCAGGTTTTTGTAGATGCTCTCGAAGAGCTGGATGCGGTTGGCATGTTTGTTTGAATCCGCGTCATCTATATGAATCACTTCGCCCATGATATGTTGAAAAAGAACTGCATCTGTGCCGTCGAAATGAATCCAATAGATGCTCCAGGGATCATTTGATTTTGCTCCATAGCAATGAGCGCTATCTCTCGGGATAATGTATATATCGTTTCTTTTAAGGTTGTGCGTTGTTTCATCCTGTTTTATCCAACCGCTTCCATCTTCGCAATAAATCAGAATATATTCCTTACATCCTTCTTGACGATCACGGTAGTGTTTTTTAGCATTGGGATAATAGCCGATATGTGTGATGTGTAATTTTGATGTGATGTTGTTGCCTGTCAGGTAATTGCATACGGCATAGGGAAGGACAATCGCCTTTTCTCCTTTGAATCCTTCAGCGATGACATCTTGGTTTTGTTTCATAGATCGAGCTTATTTTTGGTTATTCGTATAAAAATAGTAATATTTTACATGTTTATCGTGTTCACTTACATGATTCTCCCCAAGTATTCCATTAATTTTACCTAAGTAAATCTAAATATGTAAACTCTTATGCAAAAGACTGCGACGACCTATCTGCTATTGATCACTTTTGTGGCTGCTATCGGTGGATTTCTATTTGGGTATGATTGGGTAGTTATTGGTGGTGCAAAGCCATTTTACGAGGCTTATTTTCATTTGGAGTCCGATCCTGCCTTGCAGGGGTGGGCCATGTCTTCGGCGATTGTGGGAAGCTTCGTTGGTGTACTACTCTCGGGGGGATTGGCCGATCGCTATGGCAGAAAACCGCTGATTTATACTGCTGCAATTTTATTTATAATGTCTGCAGTGGGAACCGGTATGGCGTCCGAACTGGACACTTTTATTATCTATCGGATTTTGGGCGGGATAGGTATTGGTGTAGCCTCCAATTTGGCACCGATGTATATTGCTGAGATCGCCCCTGCAGAAAGTCGAGGGAAATTTGTATCGATCAATCAGTTGACCATTGTACTGGGCATCCTTGCAGCACAAGTGGTCAATTGGCTCATTGCAAAGCCGGTTTTAGCCGGAGAATCTATGCTAGAAACCTGGAATGCGCAAGAGGGGTGGAGATGGATGTTTTGGGCAGGAGCGATCCCGGCAGTCATTTTTTTATTGCTACTTTTCCTGATTCCTGAAAGTCCGCGCTGGTTATATACAAAAGGGAAGCACGAACAGGCAAAACGTGTGTTTTTACGCATGGGTGGAGAGGAGTATGCAGCAGAAAATATACGTTCTATTGCCGAGGCGGCTGAACTAAGTCAGGCTAAATCCCGAAAGAGAAATTTATTTCAGGGGAAACTGCTGCGGTTGCTACTGCTAGGGAGTTTTATTGCGGTTTTTCAGCAGTGGTGTGGGATTAATGTTATTTTTAATTATGCCCAGGAAATCTTTACAGCTGCTGGATATACGGTTTCGGGGATGCTTTTCAATATTATTATCACTGGCGTGATCAATGTCATTTTTACATTCATTGGCATGTATCTGGTTGATCGAATTGGTCGTCGCGCATTGATGCTTTTCGGATCAGCAGGCCTTTTTGTGATTTATATTGCCTTAGGAGCATGTTATTATTTCAATTGCAGCGGCATTTTTGTGCTTCTCCTTGTACTGGCCGGAATTGCGGTGTATGCGATGACCTTGGCTCCTGTAACTTGGGTAATTATCGCCGAAATATTCCCTACCGCTGTAAGGGCGCAGGCCATGGCGATTGCAACATCGTTATTATGGATTGCATGTTTTGTGCTCACCTATACGTTTCCTTTACTGAATCAAAACCTGGGAGCAGCTGGTACATTCTGGCTGTATGGTGGAGTCTGTTTTATCGGTTGTCTGTTTCTATGGAGCCGATTGAAAGAGACCAAAGGAAAAAGCTTAGAAGAAATTGAACAAGAACTGGAAGGATAATTGGCACCCGGATAATCAACTGAATCAACTCGACCTATATAAACCTATTAGCGTATTAAGAAAATGACAGAATTGACTCGTTACCTCATAAAATCAACAGTGGATCAAAAAGGGATCGTAAAAGCATGGGAGGAGCAAGTTGCTATTCCAACATACGAGATTGGAACGATGGAGAAGAATCCCATATTTGCAGAAAAACGCGTATATCAAGGTAGCTCAGGGGTAGTATATCCCTATCCAATCATAGAGAAAATTAGCGATCAGAAGCGAAACAAGATCTATCAGGCGCTATTTCTTGAAAATGAATATATTAAGGTAATGATTCTTCCAGCCTTAGGTGGGCGGGTTCATATGGCTTATGATAAAGTCAGAGAACGGCATTTTGTTTATTATAATGAAGTGATCAAGCCGGCTTTGGTAGGGCTTACTGGCCCTTGGATTTCGGGGGGGATTGAATTCAATTG
This sequence comes from Sphingobacterium sp. UBA7038, assembly GCF_002494055.1. NCBI lineage: Bacteria > Pseudomonadati > Bacteroidota > Sphingobacteriia > Sphingobacteriales > Sphingobacteriaceae > Sphingobacterium > Sphingobacterium sp. UBA7038. The sequence continues at coordinate 116,543 of NZ_DLAV01000024.1, read as the reverse complement.
GCCACAGCATCATCGACCGACTACTTTCATGCCAACAGAGCATTTAATCGAACACAATAGCGATGGAAGCATTACGGTTTGGTGCAACGAAATCGAACGTATGTTTCGGATGAAGGCCATGCAGGGATTTACTTTGCATCCCGATAAAGCATATCTAGAGATTAAGGTTCAGGTATATAATCGGACAGCATTGCCACAAACCTTTCTGTGGTGGGCCAATCCGGCTGTTGTTGTGAATGATGACTATTTTTCCGTCTTCCCTCCCGATGTCAATGCCGTTTTTGATCATGGAAAGCGAGAGGTTTCCTCTTTTCCGATTGCTACGGGGACCTACTACAAGTACGATTACTCAGCTGGTGTTGATATAGCACAATACAAGAATATTCCTGTTCCGACATCCTATATGGCCATTCAATCGAAATACAATTTCGTTGGCGGCTATGAGGCCGGTGAGACCAATGCGGGGATGTTGCATGTGGCCGATCATCACATTTCACCCGGGAAAAAACAGTGGACCTGGGGAAATGGTGATTTTGGTGTCGCCTGGGATAGAAATTTGACCGATGAAAATGGACCGTACATAGAATTGATGGCCGGTGTATATACCGATAATCAGCCTGATTTTGCTTGGTTACAACCCTATGAAGTGAAATCCTGGTCTCAGTATTTTATGCCTTACGCAGAAGTCGGACAGGTGAAAAATGCAACAAAAGATGTGGTGCTCAATATGGAGGTTAGGGAGCAGACCGCTCACATTGTCTTATATACAACGGGGACGTATGAAGGTATACGTATTTTGTTACGCAATATGGCAGGTAAAATCTATTTGGACGAACAAACGGACTGTGCTCCTCGGAATATTTATACCCAAAGTGTTGCTGGATTGGACAGTGATCCAACCGAACTCCTATTGACTGTGTACGATAAAAATAACCATGAAATATTGGTCTACCAGCAAGAGGAGGCAAAGGATGCTAAAGACATACCCAAACCAGCACAGGCAGCATTGCTACCCGAAGATATTCGTTCTATCGAAGAATTGTTTTTGACGGGACAGCATTTGGAACAGTACCGACATGCAACTTATAATCCATTGGATTATTATAAGGAAGCGCTGCGACGTGAACCGAACGATATCCGATGTAATAATGCAATGGGTGTTTTCTTGTTGCGAAGCGGTAAGATAAAGGAGTCTATTCCTTATTTTGAGACCGCTATCGCACGCGCTACGGAGCGTAATCCCAATCCTTATGATGGAGAACCTTATTACAACCTAGGTGTAGCTCTGCAACTATCTGGGGATTTGAATGGAGCTTATTCAGCTTTCTACAAAGCAACATGGAATGCAGCCTGGAAGGACTCTGGCTATTTTGGTTTGGCACAAATTGATGCGAAGAGAGGCGATTGGAAAGCTGCTTTGGAAAAAATAGATCACTCATTGAGCCGAAACTGGTATCACCACAAAGGACGACAGCTGAAGGCCTCTATTTTAAGAAAACTTGGGGTAAAAGATGCCGCTTTAGCATTTATTCAGGAATCAATGGAATTGGATCCCTTTAATATGGGCTGTCGATTCGAATGGTACCTGTTAAATAAAGAAGAATCCATTTTTTCTCCTATTCTCGATTTAGCGCGTGTAAATATTCATAGTGTGATTGAGTACGCATTGGATTTTGCGCATGCCGGTCTGTATGAAGAAGCATCGTTACTGCTGGAAAAAACCATTGAAGACGTAAGCTTAGTATACCCTATGGTATATTATACACTAGGTTATTTTGCGACCCAGTTAGGCTTGCGCGACAGGGCAAAGAGTTACTGTGATCAGGCCATGACTATGGATCCTACCTATTGTTTTCCAAATCGTTTGGAAGAGATTGCAATTCTCCGACATGCCATCGGTTTAAATAGTGCTGACGCAAAAGCCTCGTATTATTTGGGCAATCTTTGGTATGGAAAAAGACAGCATCAGGATGCGGCAGACTGTTGGGAGCATGCGATCCAATTGGATGGAGAGTTTCCTACCGTTTTTCGCAATTTGGCTTTAGCTTATTATAATCGGATAGGTAAGAAGAAGGAAGCCGTGACTTTATTGGAGCGGGCATTTTCATTGGATGAAACTGATGCACGTTTACTCATGGAGCTTCATCAGCTCTACAAGAAGGAGGGCCGTCCTTACAAAGAGAGGTTGGCGTTACTCGATCGATATCCGGATTTGGTGACGCTTAGAGATGATCTATTCTTGGAGCGGATCACCCTGTTTAATCTGTTGGGCGAATACGAGCGCGCGAAAACGTTGCTTGCTTCCCGGCAGTTTAAGCCCTGGGAAGGAGGAGAAGGTAAGGTCTCTCGTCAATACACGATATGTCAGCTGGAATTGGCCAAAAAATCGATATTGCAAAATGAACCGCAGCAGGCGCTTTCCTTGCTAGAGGCAATTGATTATTATCCACATAATCTTGGTGAAGGTAAGCTGATTACCATGGAGCAAAACGACATTCACTATTATAAAGGGCTTGTCTATCGTTTATTGGGTCGGGAAGAAGAAGCTAAGGTTTATTTCTATAAAGCAACAGAAGGTGCTGATGAACCCCAGCAAGCCCTTTTCTATAATGATCCACAACCAGATAAGATATTCTATCAAGGTTTAGCCTGGCATGAGCTTGGTGATCCAGGGCGAGCTGAGCAACGTTTTCAATGTTTAATAGATCATGGAAAGTTATTTATTGACAAGCCCTTTAAAATAGATTATTTTGCAGTTTCCTTACCTGATATGGATATTTGGGAGGAAAATCTGGATGATAAGAATAAAATACATTGTCTGTATGTCATGGGATTGGGGTATTTGGGGAATGGGGATCGTGCTCTGGCAATGGATTATTTTGCACAAGTTCGGCAGTTGGATCCCAATCACCAGGGGAGCCAGGCTATCATGCATTCTTTCTTAGGTGAAACTTCTTTAAAAAATTAATTTCGTATGTATCGCTATATCATAGTATTCGTCATTCTATTTCAAAGTTACATGGTCTCGGCAGATGGACTAAATCGGCTTGACCTTGCAGGTGAGTGGAAAGTTCGGCTTGATCCCGAAGATGTCGGTATCGAGCAGGGCTGGGCTGGTAAATCGTTCGAAACATCGATCAAATTACCAGGAACAACAGATGATGCGGGTTTAGGAACCTTAAATACGTTGACACCTGCTCTTGCCAAACCTCAGCTTTCGCATTTAACGCGAGCACATCGTTATGTTGGGGCAGCATGGTATACGCGGGAACTTTCAATTCCGGCAGGTTGGGCTGGTAAGGAGATGATCTTAACCCTCGAGCGTGTTCTTTGGGAGTCCATGGTTTGGATCGACGGGGTAGCAGTGGTACAAAAGCAACGTAGCCTTGTCAGTCCGCATGAGTTTGACCTAAGCTCACTTCTGAAAACTGGGAAGAAACATCGGTTGACAATCCGCGTAGATAACAGAAAGAAGCTTCCAATCAGCGTTGATGATATGGCGCATGCTTATACCGATCACACCCAAATTATCTGGAATGGTATTCTTGGAAAGATTGCTATTCAGGCCTATGATGCGGTGCGTCTGAAGTCGGTGTACGCTAGCCCTAAACTAGCGAAGAAGGAAATCAATCTGCAGATCAATCTCCGTAATAAACTAGCAAAAGGCATTGTCGGTAAACTGAAAATAGCGGTAAAAGACAATAGGGGTTCCCTACCACCGGTTGAAAAAACTATTCAGCTCTCGCCAGGGGATTCAACGATCAACCTAAGCTACCTTCTTGGGGATAGACTGAAACTTTGGAGCGAATTTTCGCCGCATTTGTATGACATCGGTCTGGAATTGGAAGCTGCAGATGCCGTATCAACGTTGTGTACCTCAATAGGTATGCGTGAGCTTTCTACTGATGGGACAATCCTAAAAGTCAATGGTGAGCCTTTATTTTTGAGAGGAACATTGGAATGCAGTATTTTCCCGTTAACGGGACATCCGCCAATGGATAAGGCCGGTTGGCGGAAAGTCTTTCTGACAGCGCGCGAATGGGGGCTAAATCATCTCCGGTTTCATTCATGGTGTCCTCCGGAGGCGGCCTTTGCTGTTGCCGACGAATTGGGATTCTATCTTCAAATTGAGTTGCCAATCTGGGAGAATAATATTGGTAAAGATGAAGGAGTGATGAGTTTTCTCTATGAAGAGGCCGATCGAATAATGCAGACTTACGGAAATCATCCGTCCTTTTGTTTTTGGAGTATGGGTAATGAGTTGAGTGGTGATTTCAATGCGCTGAATACTTTGGTAAAACACCTAAAGCAGAAAGACAGACGGCATCTTTATACGGCAACTTCTTTTACATTCCAGCAAGGGCATGGTGTGAAGGAAGAACCTTATGATGATTATCTGATTACCCAGTGGACAGCTAAGGGCTGGGTACGGGGACAAGGTGTATTTAATAGCGAAGCACCCACATTCAATAAAAATTACAGCAATTCTTTGGAAGGAATTTCGATTCCGGTCGTGACGCATGAAATTGGACAATATGCTGTCTATCCAAATCTCGCCGAAATCAAAAAATATAAAGGTGTTTTAAAACCGCTAAACTTCATTTCTGTAGCAGAAGATCTGAAACAAAAGGGATTATTACATAAGGCCAAAGCATATACGATGTCTTCAGGAAAATTGGCTGCTATTCTATATAAGGAGGAGATGGAAAGAGCTTTGAAGACACCTGGTATCAGCGGGTATCAGCTCCTTGATCTTCACGATTTCCCTGGTCAGGGAACGGCGCTGGTAGGCTTATTAGATGCTTTTTGGGACAGTAAAGATATACTTCCTGCGGCAGAATTTCGACAATTTAGCGCTCCTGTCGTGCCTTTGCTCCAGTTTGCGAAAGCTGTATATACCAACAATGAAACGTTCGAAGCTTCTATCGATGTGAGTAATTACGGCCAGGAGGTTTTGAAGAATCAGGGGATTAGCTGGTTTCTGAAAGATGGAGGAAAAATAATCGCACAAGGACATTTTCAGTCGACCATTGGAAAGGGACATCAAGGCCATGTGGGGCATTTAGAAGTGCCATTACAAGCAATTGGACAGGCGAAGAAATTGACGATTCAACTTAAACTGGAAGGTACATCCTATGAAAATCATTGGAATATTTGGGTATACCCTCAACAGCTCGCTGTTGATTTTGGGGACGTGAGTTATACGCGCGATCTGGCGGAAGCGATGCGCTTGCTGAAAGATGGGAAAAAGGTGCTTTTAAATCCCGATTGGAAGAAAATAAACGGTATTGAAGGGAAGTTCGTTCCTAATTTTTGGAGCCCCGTACATTTTCCAAAACAGGCCGGTACCATGGGATTGCTTTGTGACCCTAAACACCCTATATTTGCCGATTTCCCAACAGATAATCACACAGACTGGCAATGGTGGGATCTCCAAATTAAATCGACTACGCTAATTACGGATGAGATCAAAGGCGGGAATGCAATTGTAGAGCTCATTGATAACTTTGCTAATAATAGGAGATTAGCCTCTCTTTTTGAAGGGACAGTCGGGGCGGGCAAACTGATGATTACTTCGTTTGATCTGGAGACAGATCTAGCCAACAGACCCGTGGCAAGACAGCTGTTGAGCTCTATCTTAACGTATATGAACAGTACAAAGTTTAGGCCTAAAGTGATCGAAAATCCAGCTATACTATCGCAGGTATTACGCTACAAAGAAGCACAGGAAAAATCCGAACCTAAAGCGATCTATTAACGATAAGATCGCTTTGGAAAAATTTAATATGCTTGATTAATATGTAGAAATAATTGTTAACTTGGCCTTGTAATCTAATTGTTACCTGAAAAGCACAATGACCAATAAACTGAAGATTGGGAGCTTTAGTTATGAGAAAAGAAAATGATGAAGCCAATTTGATCCAAGCGCTCTCTATAGGGAAGCAGGCTGTTTTACCAAAACTTTACGAACGATATGCAGACCGCATTTTCGATGTATCTTTTCACTTGCTGAAAGATACAGGTTGGAGCGAGGATGTTGTGCAGGAAGTTTTCGTGAAACTGTGGACCAATAGAGAAACTATAAAACAGGATGTGGATCTCTGGCCGTTCCTCTATGTATTGACTAAAAGAGAGTGTCTCAATAAACTAAGAAGCATCAAACGTTCTCATTCGGCCTTTGAGCTTCTATATTACCATATTGAACATCATTCGGATAGGGCCGATGGTTTAATAGAACGAAAGGAACTTGCCGATGAAATAGAAAATTACCTTGCTCAACTTCCTGAACAACAAAAACTTGTTTTTACATTAAGCCGAATTGAAGGAATACCCCACAATCAAATCGCAGCGGAACTCAATCTTTCTAAGAACACAGTAAAAAACCATCTTGCGAGAGCATCGAAACATTTAAAACAAGTCCGTTCTGGACGAAATCGGCTATTATCCTTATTTTTCTATTTTTTTTGAAAAGGATTTCATGGATTGATGGAATCCTCCTAACTGCTTATCGATATGCTAAACAGTTGGACTGAAGTTCCATTGGAAATTTTATACCTATAACAATTTCATAAGGATCTAAAAAAAAATAAAAAAAATATCTCTTCCTGTAGTCCTTTTCTGTTTTTGCGGTGTACTGAAATAAATACTTAGAAAGTACGAACCAATTTGACCATGCAAGAAGAAAGACTACGCTATTTGCTAACCCATTATTTTAGGAATACAATCTCTCGTTGGGAATTGAAAGAGATGCTCGATCAATTAGATCAGCTGGAAGAAGCTGAGTTCTCCGATCTTTTTGAACGTATGGGCGAAAGAGTTCCTGAACGCTCGGAGCTATTTAACAGGGATCAGGTTTTAAATCAGATCTCAAGTCGAATAGGCGGACATCATAAAGAGATAGGAGATGAAAGAAAATCAAAGCTGCGCTACATCAAATGGGGGGGGATTGCTGCCGCAATTGTTGTCTTTTGTTTTTCAATTCTGTTTCTGGTCCAACAAAGCGCGAAGGAAGGAACTTCTCAACAAGCCGTCTCACCAAGGGAAATCGCCTTGCCAGAAAACGGTGCGCCTATACTTAAACTTTCCAATGGTGACCAATATTCAATTTCAGAAGATCATCCTGAAACCTTGGATAAAAACGGTCTGAGCATCGTTAAAGCAACAGATGGTACAGTGGTATATCAAGTTAAAAATAATGTCGAGGGCAAATCTGAGATGAGAACTTTCCTGAGTCCAAAAGGTAGCGCATTGACCGTGAAGTTGGTTGATGGCACACAGGTTCAACTAAACTCGGGCGCGAGCTTGACCTATCCAACACATTTTGATGAACATACCCGAACGGTATTCTTGGATGGTGAAGCTTATTTTGATGTCACTCATGACAGTAGAAAACCATTTATTGTTCAGACGAAACAAACCCAGGTCAAAGTGTTGGGAACACAATTCAATATTGCCTCTGATCTCAGCAAAACTAAAATCCTGACCACTTTAATCAAAGGTAAGGTTGCTGTAAGTGCGGGGCATAATCAGCAGATTTTAAGCCTTGGAATGCAAGCACAAACCAATCTGCATACGAAACAAATTTCCGTACAGGAAGCCGACCTAAAAGAGGTTCTCGCTTGGCGGGATGGCTTCTTCCGCTTTACAGAAGATAATATTGAGACTGTCTTGCAAAAAGTGGGCGAATGGTATGATATCAAAGAAGTGAAGGTGAATTCATCGTCCACCGATAAATTTACGGGGATGATAAAGCGGACCAAAAAGCTCTCGGATTTACTCCGGCAGCTGGAAAAAATATCCAATTATAAATTTAAAATTCAGGATGGGAGGGTCCTTGTTATGTAACAATGAGACTTTGAGCTAAAAGTAATCGGAAGTGCTCGCAACACTCCCGATCGTAGTTTAGCAATTAAATAAACCTAATTGAGTTATAAACCATTTAACACCAAACCTATACAAATGTATAAAAGGAATAGCAAAAGTTGCTTTTTTACACAAAAATTCTTTGTAAAAGCATTTATCAGGATGAAAGTATGCATACTAATCCTCATCATCTCCATGGTGCATGTTCATGCATCTAGCTTTGGTCAACAAGTGACATTGGATATAAAAAATGGACGTTTGGTGGACGTCCTGGATGAGATTCAAAAACAAACGGGGTACGAGTTTTTGTACAATAACAGTTTGATTAATAAACAGAAAAGAGTGACTATTAAAGCAAATCACAAAAACTTTAAAGAGGTCCTACAAGAGTTTCTGTCGGAAAGAAACCTGACTTACGAATTGAATCTGAACACGGTATTGATTATGGCCAAAGTGGGTTCTCCGCAAGTTGCTTCCAGCACCGCGGTGTTCTTGCAGCGGCGTAGAATAACAGGAGTTGTGTCTGATACGAAGGGAGCGCCATTGGAAAGTGTCACGGTTTCGGTTAATGGGACAACTATTGGAACGAAGACCGATGCGCAGGGGCAATTTGCCTTGGAAATTGAAGATCAGCATAAGGTGCTGCAGTTTTCGCTCGTAGGATTTCAGTCGTTTGAGCGGAATATTATTGCGTCAAATCAGCTGAAGATCACTTTGGAGCCTGCGGTAAGCGATCTGGAGGAAGCTGTAGTTGTTGCTTATGGAAAGCAACGTAAAATTAGCGTAGTGGGTGCAATTAGTAGCGTTTCCCCGCAACAATTAAAAACTCCCGTTGCTAAGATCAGCAGCGCATTGGCGGGACAGATGGCGGGCGTTGTTACGGTTCAAGGTTCGGGAGAGCCCGGCTCTGCAACGTCATTTTGGATACGTGGGGTGAGCAGTTTTGCGGGGGGGACCGGTCCACTGGTATTGGTGGACGGGATCGAACGTCCCATGGACCTCGTAGACCCCGAGGATGTCGAGTCATTCTTTGTCTTGAAAGATGCAACTGCCACAGCCGTGTATGGCGTAAGGGGAGCAAATGGTATTGTGATCATTACAACAAAAAGGGGAAAGAAAAGTGTTAAACCGAGTATCAATGCACGTGTTGAGCGCGGTATGTTGGAACCTGTTGTCCTACCGAAATTGGCAAATGCTGCTCAATGGTTAGATTATTATAACGATATCAATTTTGAAGCTTCTGGAAAAGCCCCATTGACACAAGAAGAGATAAATAAATATGTGAATAAAGTAGATCCAGATGTCTATCCAAATGTGGATTGGATGCAAGAGATCTTTAAAAAGAGAACATCAAATGAACGTTTGAATGTAAATGTGACTGGAGGAGGAGATTTTATTAAATATTACGTTTCGGGTTCTTATATGAAAGAGAATGGGATCTTTCAGCCTCGAAAAACATCGAATTATGATCCATCTGTGAATTTCGACCGGATTAATTTTAGATCGAATGTTGATATTAGACTGTCTCGATCGACTGAAGTAAACCTAAACCTCTCCAATCAATACGAAACAAAAAACCGATTAGGTGTAAATTTGGGTGATATGTATGATATTGTGCTCCACACCACACCAGTGGCAACACCTACCCAGTTTTCAAATGGCGCCTATGCACAGCCACAAGGAGGACAAAATCCCTATTATTCGCTCAATACTACTGGATTCTCGAAGGATTTCTGGAATAATGCGCAGTCGTTGATTGGTATCACTCAAGATTTTTCGGAGTTGATAACTCCCGGTTTAAAAGCGAATGTTAAATTTTCCTGGGATGCAAAGAACTCTTCGACATTAGACAAAAGAAAGGCACCAACCACCTATTATGTTGACAAAACAAAACCGCGGGACAGCGAAGGGAATCTTATTTTAAAAGATAACGGTAATGGCAGCGATTATCTTGCTTTAGCCGACTATCATTCGGGAGAGCGTGCGACTAATTTTGAAAGTTCCCTGATGTATGACCAGTTGTTTGGAAACAAGCATCGCGTCGGAGGACTATTTTTATTCTCCATGCGCGAGCGGACAAATAACTTTCCAGAACGGGATTATATCGCAGCATTCCCCTATCGTAATACGGGGATTGCTTCACGTTTGACCTATTCCTACCAGGACCGCTATTTTATCGAAGGTAACTTTGGCTACAATGGATCTGAGAACTTTGCGCCAAAGAAACGTTTTGGTTTCTTTCCTTCCCTGGCTATGGGCTATGTTATTAGTAATGAAGCGTTCTTTAAGTCGCTATTGCCTGTCGTTAACTTTCTGAAAATTCGGGGATCAATTGGTCGGATTGGTAGCGATAAAATCGGTGGTTCACGTCGATTTGCTTACAATTCAGAAATGAAGCTCGATGGTGGCTATTCTTTCGGCATTGGTGGCAAAAATTATCTTCAGGGTATAGCAACCGGTTATCCAGGGAATCCACTGGTTGCCTGGGAAAGTGCATTAAAGCGTAATATCGGGCTTGAGTTAAGCATTTTCAACAAATTGACCATACAGGCCGATTATTTTGCGGAGAAACGTGATGGAATTTACATTCTTCAGGAAAGTGTGCCTTCCATCGTGGGAATTAATGTAAAACCCTATGTTAATATTGGACAGATGCAAAATAAAGGGGCCGAAGGATCCTTGGAGTTTAATCATCGCCAGGGAGAAGTCGGCATACAGGTCCGGGGTAATCTAACTTACAATCGAAATAAAAAATTATTTGATGACAAGCCGATTCCAAGATGGGCATATCATTCTGAAATAGGACAACGCTGGGGACAACAGCGCGGATTAATTGCTTTGGGGCTGTTTGAGTCAGAAGAGGAAATCGCGCATAGCCCGATTCAACGCTATGGCGATGTGATACGTCCCGGTGATGTAAAATATCGGGACATCAATGGAGACGGCGAAATTACAGAAGAAGATAAAGTAGCGATAGGTGATACAGATATGCCGCAATGGAATTATGGATTTGGCGCCAGTGTATCTTGGAAAGGATTTGATCTATCGGCTTTTTTCCATGGCGTTGGACAAATATCCCGGATTATAGCGGGAGGACCTCTATATGGTCAAACTGGCAACATCTGGGGCTATGGACAGATCTATTCGGATGTCGCTGATCACCGCTGGAGTGCAGACAACCCTAATCCAAATGCAACTTATCCACGGCTCTCATTTAATATTGCCAATAACTCTCAGGCTTCCACTTTATGGCAACGCGATATGAGCTTTATCCGTTTGAAGAATCTAGAATTGGGCTATACGTTGCCAAAGCAGCTCACGGAAAAATGGAAAATGTCAATCGTGCGTATTTATGCACAAGGCGTAAATGTGTTCACATTCAGTAAGTTCAAGTTGTGGGATCCTGAATTGGAAACAGTTTCAGGAAGCAGCTATCCTCAAATGCGTGTATTTAATGTTGGTTTAAGTGTAACACTTTAATCTGAAAGATAATGATGAAAAAGTATATATACTCGATTTCCTGCCTATTACTGGTATTTTCCCTCGGGGCATGTAGCAAATATCTCGACGTGGATCTAGAAAATCAAATGACTTTAGAAGAGGTTTTTAATAAACGGAAAACCACGGAACAGTATCTGGCTCAGGTGTATGGCTATTTGCCTATAGAACATGATATGTTCAATGGTGAAGGCGGAAATGTTCCGCTGAGTGATGAAGCCTTATTTTCATGGGTAGCCTGGGTTCCATGGCTTAACTTTGCGAATGGGGCATGGGGCGTGACAACCCAGGATTATACAACTTGGGAACAGAACTATAAAGGGATTAATCAGGCAACCATTTTCATTGAAAATATTGATAGAAATGTGGAATTGAGTGCTGCTACTAAAGATATTATGAAAGCCGAAGCCCGTTTTTTAAGAGCCTATTTTTATTATCTGCTTTTAAAAAGATATGGACCTGTATTTGTATGGGGCGATCGTGCTCCCGATAGTAAAATTGATCCAACGACAGTAGATCGTATGTCTTTGCAGACAAATGTGGATTTCATAGTTTCTGAATTTGATAAAGCAAGTGCCGTATTGCCACAGGAAATAACTGATCAAGCCTGGTATGGTCGATTGACAAAAGGGGCTGTGATGGCCGCAAAATCTGAATTACTGCTGTATATGGCTAGGCCGCTATTTAACGGAGCGAAACTTTATATAGGAATAAGGAATAAAAGCGGTGAATTCTTATTTCCACAAACCGCAGATCCCAATAAATGGGAGCTTGCGGCCAAATCTGCCAAGGCGTTGATTGATCTGAATGTGTATGCACTTTACCAAGATAACAAAGAGACGAACTCTTTTCGACGTGCAATTAAATCCTACATGGGTATTTATTTTGATAAGTGGAATTCGGAGATTATTTGGGGAAGATGGTCTGATGACGGCTTCAATTATAACGTCCGTACGGCTCCACCGCGAGTTGTGACGATGGGCTGGGGCGGTTATGCACCTTCGCTAAAACTGGTCGACACCTATCCGATGGCAAGTTCAGGACGCTACCCGATTACAGGTTACAGTAGCAATGGACAGCCTATAATTGATGAAAAATCAGGATACCAAGAAACGGGGTTTACAGATAACTATGTGCATCCCTTGGACAATTTTGCCTCTTTTAAGGCGCACAACAGTTGTGTCGGAAGGGATGCACGTTTCTACGCATCCATTTTGGCAAATGGAATGTATTGGACCAATCCAAAACCTCAACCCAGACAGGTGACATTCTTTGATGGCGGAACATCTTCGTATACGAAAACAGGGGACTGCGTAAAATCAGGCTACTTGTGGCGGAGAATGAGTGACCCAACAAATGATATCGAAGCGGGTAACTGGGGGCAGTTTGCATGGCCCTATTATCGTCTGGCTGAGATCTATCTAAACTACGCGGAGGCTTGCAATGAAAAACCTGCTCGTGATGAAGTGGAGGCGTTAAAATTTATCAACCTGGTGCGTAAGCGGAGCGGCTTGAACGACTTGGAAGTTGCTTATCCAGAGGTTCGGGGAAATAAAGAACTCCTGCGGGTATTGCTGCGAAAAGAAAGAATGGTCGAATTGGCATTTGAAGGCCATCGTTACCCCGATCTGAGAACCTGGATGATTGCAGAGGAAGAAATGAATGAGCCCTATTATACCCGTAATGTTGCCGCAACTTCTTATGAATCCTCTTGGGAACGGACTAAAGATGTTTTTCCTGGAAAGCGAAGTTTTCAGGCCAAACATTATTTCTTCCCGATACAGCAAAAGCAACTGAGCGAGATGATCAACATTACACAGAACTATGGATGGTAGTACTTATTAAATAATACTGAAAATGATGAGAAATTATATATCCTATTGTGTTCTTCTGTTGACACTTTTCCTGATGAATGGATGTCAAAAGGATGATCGAATGAACAACATGGTCGACGACACCATTTATTTCAGAGATTTCAAAGAGAATAAAATAACGGTATTTGACTGGGGAAAATTTGATTATAATGTAACTGTTGTTAAGGCTGGAATTGGACAACAGGAAGCAAAGATAAACTTCAAGATTGACGAAGCGTACCTAGCAGCCTATAACGCGCAGCAAGGGACAAATTATAAGCTGCTTCCCACTGATTGCTATAAAATTGCAAATACAACACTAGCCTTTGAAAAAAAGGATTATCTGCAGGATATCGCAATTGCTTTTGATACTGAGCGCATAAAAGTGTTGCAAGGAAAATATAAGGAATTATATGTGCTTCCTTGCCGCATTGAAGCAGAGGGTGGGGTGTTGCATGCACTGAAACCTGAAATGGCAACGACATTGTTGATTCCTAACGTTAAAGACCCATTTTTGGAATTCACTTCACCGGGCCTGCAGCTTGATCAGATCAAACTGAGCCCCACGGGAGCTGAACAGGTCGTAGGAAAAGCGACATTGGTCACCAATTATCCCAATCAATGGAATCTTGACTATGAAATTGAAGTGGATCCCGTGATTTTGGATAATTACAACGGAACGGTATCAGACGATAAGAAGTTGAAATTACTACCAAAAGCGGCCTATCAGCTTTTACCCGCGCCTTATAAAATTGCTGAAAAGGAGAATAAAACGAGTTTTTCATACACTATTCTGAAAAAAGGACTTATTGATGGAACAACCAATTTATTTGGGGAGTATGCGTTGCCTTTACGGATTAAGTCTGTTTCAAAAAATGGTATTAACCCTGATGCTTCCACAATATTGGTTCCAGTGTCCTTTCAACCGCCAGATATCCCCCGTAGTGGCTGGAAAGTAATTGCGGCTTCTTCCGAATGGATTGGCGGAGGTGAAAAGGAAAATATATTGGACGGGAACCCCGATACCTACTGGCATAATGTCTGGATGGGAGGAGAACCCCCATTACCGCATTATGTCATAATAGATTTTGGAAAGGAATATAATGTGATGATGATTGAATTAACAAGAAGGTTATGGAATAATGACTTAAAAGTCGTTGAGTTTTCGACTAGTAATGACAATAAAACATATGTTCCAATAGGGAAGATTGATTTCGGAACAAACAGTCCCAAATCGACGTTGGCCGTGAATGTTCCGACGACAAAAGCCCGTTATTTAAAATGTACGGTAACAGCAAGTAATCGTCCGCCTTCATCCGCTATAGCAGAAGTATATGTCAAAGGATTATAAAATGCATCCGAGATTAGACATAATACAACTTCAAGTATAGTCTAGCTTGCAATCTGGTAGAGCTGAAAGTCACTCCATTTTCCGGAGTGACTTTTTTGCTTTTTTAATATTTGTTCCTAAAATAAAAAAAGCGACTCTTTTGAAGTCGCTTTTTGTAGCCGAAACCGAACAAATCTCGAAACATTTTTTGGAAGATTTGGAGCGGTTGGCAGTGATAGACAGTGATGATAAATGAGGTACTATTATCTATTACCGAGTGTTGTTTTTTGACAAATCATCAGCTAACATTTTAGCCTGTGTAATTACGGTATCAACTGCTTTTTCTTGTAAGTCCGGTGGATAGCCGGATTTTCTTAATACTCTTCGGATATTTCTCCGGAGTTCTGCCTGAACGGATTCTTTTATTGTCCAGTCGATAGTGGTACTGTTACGGACTGTTTTTAATAATTCCTGTGCTATCTGTTTTAAAATATTATCTCCAAGTACAGCAACGGCACTGTTGTTTACTTCTAATGCCGTATAAAAAGCATATTCTCGATAATCTAAACCTAATTTTTCGCCCCGCCTGTCTGCTTTTTTCATCTCTTCGGCAAATGGGATTAATACTTTCTCCAGAAATTCTACGGTGTCAATCATTCCGTTATGGTAGCGTTTGATAGCATCCTCCAACATCTCGGAAAACTTCTTACTTTCAACCAAGTTGATTTTTGACTTCTTTTTGATTTCGTCTTTGAGCAATTTTTTGAGCAACTCAACCGCTAAATTCTTTTGTGGTAAGTCTTTCAGTTCCTGTAAAAAACGTTCATCAAGAATCTCAATATTCGGTTTCTTCAAACCCGCGGCATCAAAAATATCAATCACGTTATCGGCTGTAATGGCTTCAGAAATGATTTGCTTGATAGCCGTTTCCATTTCGTCATCCGTTTTACTACCTTCGTTTCTGTCAGAAATTTTGACTAATCTTGTTTTTATCGCCTGAAATAAGGCTACATCATCACGGATTGCCATTGCTTTTTCGTGTGGCACAGAAATAGCAAATGCTTTTAATAAATTTTTGGTGTTCTCGGTAAAACTTTGCTCTCCGTTTTCCTGACTGAAAATATAATCTACGATTACAGGGATAAACTTCAGCTTTTCTTCCGGCGAGAGTGTAAAGAATTTCCGCCAGTCAAAATGCCGTAACTGATAATCAATAGCTTCGTGCAATTCCAACATTTTTGCTACTGCCAATTCCTGGTCAAGAGTAGGCTTTCCTTCGCCTCCACTTGCGGTATATTCTGCTATTGCGTTTTTTAGTTCTTGACCAATACCCAAATAATCCACCACTAAACCACCTTCTTTGCCTTCGGTAAATATTCGATTCACTCTGGCAATAGCCTGCATCAGGTTATGCCCCCTCATTGGTTTATCCACATACAGTGTATGCAAACAAGGGGCATCAAAGCCTGTGAGCCACATATCACGAACGATAACCAATTTCAAAGAGTCATTCGGATTTTTTAAACGGTCTCCAATAGCTTTTCGCTTGGATTTGCTACGAATATGTTTTTGCATATTCAGGGTATCACTACTGCTTCCTGTCATTATCACTTTGATAACTCCTTTATCATCGTCATCTGAATGCCAAAACGGACGTAGTTGGATAATAGCATCGTATAATTCTACACAAATCCTGCGACTCATACATACAATCATTGCTTTGCCATCCAAAACCGAATTGCGTTGCTCAAAATGATAGACCAAATCTTCCGCTATTTTGGCTATACGATTCGGATTGCCCACGATAGCTTCCAATCGTGTCCATTTAGCTCGCGTCTGTTGGCGATTGCTCAATTCTTCACCTTCGGTGAGTTCTTCAAACTGTTCGTCAAGACTTACTTTTTCGTCTTCGTTAAAATGAACTTTTGCCAAACGGCTTTCATAGAAAATCGGAACAGTAGCTTTGTCATCTACCGCTTGCTGTATGTCGTATATGTCCACATAGTTACCAAATACGGCTTGCGTATTCTTATCCGAAGTTTCGATAGGCGTACCTGTAAAGCCAATAAAAGTGGCATTGGGCAAGGCATCACGTAAATGCTTAGCAAAACCATCAATAAAATCGTATTGACTTCTGTGGGCTTCGTCCGCTATCACCACAATGTTTTTCCGTTCGCTTAATGCTTTTATGTCTGCACCAATGTATTCGACAGCCGGTTCTTGTAAAATATTTGAATTTTCAGGTTGAATAATATCTTCTTGCATCGGCATAAACTTCTGAATAGTCGTAAATACAATACCTCCCGAAGCTACCTGAAGTAATTGTCTTAAATCTCTCCGACTTTCTGCTTTCTGTGGTTCTTGCCTCAATAATTGTTGGCAATTAGTAAAGGTCTCGTGCAGTTGCTCATCAAGGTCATTTCTGTCTGTCAAAATCACCAAAGTTGGGTTTTCCATTCGAGGGTCAATAATCAATTTACCCGAATAAAAAACCATACTTAAACTTTTTCCACTTCCTTGCGTATGCCATATCACTCCACCTCTTTGGTCTCCTGTTTCCGAACTGGCAATCACTGTACTTTCTACCGCTTTATTCACGGCATAATATTGATGATAAGCGGAAACTTTTTTAAGCATTTTTGTATCGCTTTTTTCAAACACAACGAATTGACGGATTAAATCCAAAAGCGTTTGCTTATTTAGCATTCCGTCAAACATGACCTGCATCTGCATTTCCAAATGAGTAGCTTCTGTCTTTCCGTCTTTGGTCTTCCAGCTCATAAACCTACCGAAATCACTCGTAAGTGTTCCGCAACGGGCTTCCCAACCATCGCTGATAATTAGTAACTCATTGTAGGTGTATAATGATGGGATAGCTTGTTTATAGGTTTGCAACTGGTTATATGCCGATTTGATGGTGGCATTTTCGTCTACTGCATTTTTGAGTTCTATTACAACCAATGGCACACCATTGACAAACAAAATCAAATCCGGTCGTTTGTTCTGACTGCCTTCTATAATGGTAAATTGATTGACAACCAAAAATTCATTGTTTTCAGGATTGTCAAAATCAACAATATATACTTTTTCTCCCCTTATACCGCTTTCTGTCCTTACTTCCACATCTACACCATCCGTCAGGTAACGATGAAATGTTTCGTTGTTGATGAGTAGGTTTGGACTATCGGTACGCAGTACTTTTTTCAAGGCATCTTCTTTAGCACCTTGCGAAAGCGAAGGATTGAGTTTATCAATAGCATCACGCAAGCGAGTGGTTAATACCACCTCGTTGTATTGTCTTTCGGGGTGATCGCCATCGGGTGAGATATTTACTCCGTTCAGATATTCATAGCCTAAACTTTGTAAATAACCCAATGCAATTTCTTCTATTTGGTTTTCGGTGATGCTTGCCATATCTTCATATTCTTCTATGAGGTTTGAATTTCAATTGGGACTTCAATCATAGTTCTGACTGTTGTATATAGTTCAACGTCTTGGGCAGGGGTTTCAAGCGAAATAATCAAGGAATAACGTGTTTTATTTTCAACTTTTCCTAAGTGTTTCCGCTCACGCCACCATCCAATAACCGGATAAATGGCAATGTGATTACAAGTTGCTAAATCTGCCGCTGTACCTTCCCAAAAGTCAGAATGAATTGAACCGCTACTACGGTTATTAGTCCCTATTACCCAGCGATTACTTCCTGCATTTCCGTTTACTTCTTCATCTTCTTCTCTGGCTGCTTTATTTACTCGTTTTCTAAAATCATCCTCATTTTCACCAATATTGTTTACATCAAAACGTAAACCGTGTGATTGATAACGATATTTATCTTTCCAACCTATGTCGCCTGCCCCCGGTTCTATAAAATAGGAAAGGGTAATCCGCAATTTAACAGGTGTTTGTCCCATTTCCAATAATAAATCGCTTGGCCAAGGAAGGTCGAAAAAGTGAATTTCATTCGTTTCGGTATCGCTGCTACTTCCTTCTTTGTAACTAAAGGGTTGAATGGTTTCCTGTGCAATAAATGTTAATGCACTCTCCTGACTATATAAAGCTTTGTCTAAATTAGGGACTCCAAACCCAAAAGTTCGTAGTAGATTTGTAATATCTCTTTTATTGTTTTGCTTTTCGTGCTGATTGCGCATCGCATTATTCCAATCGGCAGAATGAATCATTAAACCTCTGATAGTTTCTGCCCAGGCATTCGGATATTCAAAAGCTACTTTTGCTGCAAACCAAGATGCTTGTGCAGCGGCTGCACTTGTAGCATTCACAGTATCAAATGGCTTAATTTGTATAGATTTTGAAGTGGAAAGCAGTTCCAAGTCTTCGTGAGACGTGATGTTGTTATCAGGTGCTTTCAGTAAGTTTCCTCCTTCAAAGACAACATCGGGCTTTACCGGCCATTTTCTTTCCCATATTAGCGAAGTCGAACTGTAAGGAGACAGCTCACCCTCATTGGCGACAAGAGAATGGTTTTGAAAATTAGGATCAGTTACCTGTACTTTTTCGGTATGTGCTCCTGCCACGACAGCATTCCACGCCTGCGCGGGGTTTTGAACAGAAGAGATAAAATTTGAATAAGGATAATTTTGCCACGATTCATCATCACGGATATTCCCGGCGGAGACAATTATCAATCGCTGATTCTCACCTTCGCCATAAGCTAAGTTGTCCATTGCTCCAGACCAAGAGGAAGGTCTCCCAACATTTACATCTTCTGTTGAAGTAACGGACATACAATAAACCAAAACCATATTGGGATTTTGAATTTCTGCTCTTGCAATTGCCTGTGCAGTTATATCACCCCATAATTCTTTTGGTGTTCCATTTTGATGGGGGCGTGGAAGAATTTTCACGGAACAAAGCCTATGTGTAAGCGGAACTTGATTTTGTGAAACAAGCACCTGTTCCATTTTTCCATAAGCCGCAACACCCGCCATCAATGTTCCGTGTCCTGCTCCTGATTCGTGGTCGTCTGTTCCCCAGACATTATCAACAGTCAGTGTATTAGCATCATCAATCAGTGGTTGCAACAATTGATGCCCATTGTTTACACCTGAATCTAATAAACAAACTTTTACATTGCTATCGACAAGCTCTATTCTTCCTAATAAATCATTTACCCAATTCTGTTGCTCCACATTACTTTCATTTACCCAAAATCCTGCAGGTTCTTGCCCTGCCCGAAATTCTGCCAACAAGTCACTTTGCAACATCAGTTCAATCAACTGTGTACGGTTTGCATTGACGAGTAAAACTGCTCTTTCGGGGAAAATAATACTGTTGTGTTTATATGCTATTCCAATGTTTTCCAGCGTAGTAAGAAATTGTGCAATTTGTTCTTGCTCTTGGTTTTCTTTTGTGTTTACATTTAACCACGCTTCACACCACTTAGTATTTTCTTCAGGAATAAGTTGTGGATTATCTGTCCACAAACCTTCTAATAGTGCTATGCTTACGTCTTCGATACTATTTACTAAAGGAGCATTTTTAGGCTCTCCTTTAGCCGTTTCTTCTTGCTGATATTTTTGGA
The DNA here is from genome assembly GCF_002494055.1 of Sphingobacterium sp. UBA7038. Classification (NCBI taxonomy): domain Bacteria; kingdom Pseudomonadati; phylum Bacteroidota; class Sphingobacteriia; order Sphingobacteriales; family Sphingobacteriaceae; genus Sphingobacterium; species Sphingobacterium sp. UBA7038. The sequence goes on along the minus strand of NZ_DLAV01000024.1, from coordinate 96,460 downwards.
TTTTGGAAATGAAATGTCCTTCTTTTCCATTAGGAACATACACTGTTGCCCGTACCTGAGTTTGGTTTTCACCAACAGGGATCTCTTTGATATTCAATAAACGAATACCCTTTCTAAGGTCTTCCAAACTTTTGGTAATCAAGTCGTGGTCAGCAGCACTGGTAAACGAAATGTAGGTTCCCTCTCTGGTTGCTATTTGTTCAGCTCCACGTTGTTGTTGCAATTGTGCTTTTGCTTGCCAGATTGCATCAAACTGATTTAAAAGTTTTTGGCTGTGAGCTACTCTATTACGAGCAGGAATATTTGATTCCCCTCTGCCTCTTTGTGGAGTTTTAAATTTTTCACTATTTACATTTCCTGTAATAAAAATGTGTTTATATGATGCCATTCGTCCAAATTATTTATGATATGCTGCATTACGGTCTTTGATTGCCCTGAGAATTAATTCATTGTTCATTGGCTGCTTGTCATTCAAGATGGTTTCTTTAATTGCATCAATGCAGGCAAGTGATATTTCAGCATGGCTCAAACCGTTTATATTAGGCAACAAGTCTTTAAATTTGATTTTCTTGGCAAATTGAGCAAGTCTGTTTTTAAGTAATTCTTCTTTTTCTTCCAGACTTGGTAGGTTGTATAAAATAACATCATCAAACCTGCGGAAAAGGGCTTGGTCTAATAGTTCTTTATTGTTGGTAATGGCAATAATAAGACTGTCAGAATTATCCCGTTCGATGAACTGGAGAAAAGAGTTTAGTACTCTCCGCATTTCACCCACATCATTGTCACGGCTTCGTTCCCCACCAATCGCATCAAATTCATCAAACAGATAAACGCCTTGTCGCTGCTCAATCAAATCAAACACCTGACGAAGTTTGGCACTGGTTTCGCCCATAAATTTTGTTACCATCTTATCCATTAAAATGGTATAAAGCGGTAATCCCAATTCATAAGCAAGGATAGAAGCTGTTAGGGTCTTTCCTGTTCCGGGAGGACCCGAAAGCAAAATTTTCCTGCGGTTTTCCAAATCGTGTTTACGAAGTTTGTCTCGTTGTACAAACTCTGATATAATGCGGTTGACTTTTGATTTAATGTCATCGGAAGCAATCATATCCGAAAGATTTACCGCGGGAACGTTTTCCTGTATCAATCCTTGTAAATCGGGAGCAAACGTTTTGGTTTTATGTTTGGTTTCCTTTGCTTTGTCAATAATCGTTTTAATCTCGCTGGCTACAATATTATGCCCAAGTTTGGCTTCGTGGGCAGCTATCTGCAATGCAATAGTGGTGAACCTTTCAGGTTCATTATTATAATGCGATTTAATTAACGAGATGATGTAGTCTGCCTTTGCCATATAATGCAAATTTACACATTAATTTATGATGTTCTTTTCTATATTCGGTTTTCTTACAGCGAATTAAATATTATTTGTGCGTCTGCTGTATTCTCTGCTGTTGGATTATTTCTGTTTGGTGCAATAGTTTTATTTATCCGTGTGGTATTGAATTGGTTTAAAGCATTATTGGCTCTTACTTTAGCTGTATTGGTGCTTATTGCACAAACTAATACATCACAATTTTGACGGTCATAATCATAAATAGCGTTAGCCAAACAAGTAGAATAATCTCCGGCTGAGTATAGTGCTACCTTCATGCCGTTATAATCGAAGATGTCTTTAAAGTCATCTTTATAGTATATTTGGTTAGTTCCAAAAAATTGAAATTCATTTGGTATTGGGATACCACCGTTATTTAACAATAAGTCACGAACCAACCAAATCGTATTTGTTTTTCCTTTATTAGGCATTCCTTGTAAAACAATTATTCTCATATATTAGTTAGATTAAATTCTTTATTCCACTCTGGCAACCTACCATAGATTTTAAAATACTGTTGCATCAAAAATCCTTCTAAATATCCTGGCAAGTCGTTATTTTTTTCGTCTATCGTTACAAACCAATAAATATCCAAAGCATCAATTTGTTCGTTTTCTATCTTTTGAGTGAAATAATCTTGCCGCTTTATATTTTCCTGCTTATTGTTGATACGGCTTCTTAAAGTCTGTCCTTTAAAACTTCCTGTTTGCAGAATAGTCCCCGACTTTCCGATGTAAACAATTTCTACTTTCCCTTTAGCTAAACGTAAAACGTAATAGACACCCGGTAAATCGGGAACGAATTTACTAACTGTTCTTAAATTATCCCCTTTTTCAAAGAAGAAGTGCCCTTGCTGATATTGTTCTAAACCTGAAAACATTCTTTCTGCTTTAACTTTACTCTACTTCTTTATAAAAGGTAAAATCGCCTTTAATATTTTTTCTAATCCATTTATTGAAACTTCGTCATCATCCTTTTTCTCAGAATGAATATTTACCTGCTGTCCAAAATACTTTTTCACCAATTCTTCTTTGATCGTTTCTTTTTTCGCCTCTGGGAGCAATTCAATAAATGGACCTATAGAAGCTAACTCTAATTCCAGATTCCTATTTTGTGTTTCTAAATTTCGATGCTTCGTAGATTCCCTTGATGCGTAGATAGCAGGATACGTTAGTACCGAGGCTGCTAAAATTCGCACAAGTGATTTATACAGATTAAACTCAGAAGTGCTTAGTTCAATAATGGAATAAATCAGTAATCCCGACATCACGACCATAAATCCTAAAGCTACCCATCTAAAGAAGTTAGCCGACTTTTTGTGTTGCTCAGCTATCTTTTGATAATTTCCTGTAACACCTACATTTCCAACTATATTAACTATCTTTTTTGCTTCTTCAAGTTTGATCTGCAACTCTTTGACAGTTTCAACTGTCTGTTTTTCTAAATCTGATTTTTGTTTTTCATACTCTTGTTTATAGGAGTCCTTATCAGCATCTATTAGCTCTTTGAATGCTTTTCGGTCAGCTTCAATACTATCATTAAATTTCTTCTTTTCTGTTTCAAATGTGTTACTGTTATTGGCTTTAATCGTTTCAAATTCTGTATTGTAATTGGTCAATACATTTTGAATTTCTACTTCTTTATTTGCTAACTTTTGTTGCAAATCTGCTATTTGAGCGTTTTTATCGACTAAATCTTGTTGAGTTGCTTGTAAATCTTCTTGTAACTTTAAATTGCTTGCTTCGATGGCTTTATGGGCTTCTTCTACTGTGTTCTGAAAGCTTGCAATCACTTTAGAAAAGTCAAAATTAGTCTTAGCCAAAGGCAATGGAAAATTCCTTACTCGATTTAAAGCAGAGTTGAGGTTGTTAATCGCATTATTAATATGTCCTGCATTGTTGTTTCCAAAGAACGAATTTATTTGAACTGTCCCAGCTTCTATTTCGGAAGCCAAGTTTGTTAATTCAGCTTCTTGGACTAAAATAGGTATGGTTAACTGAAGCCTATTGATTATAAAAAGATATGCCGTTTCAAAAAATGAAAAATTATCTATGCCGATTTTTTCTTTGGTATTTTCTGTTTCAAGAGCTTGTTTAAGTTGCTCCAGTTTTTCAAAAACACTGTGATTGGTAAAGTTTTCAGGTTGCATATCTTATGGCTTAAGGCTGTTTCAATTTTTTATCTCCAATTGCCCACTCATCAACTTCGGTAACAAGGTGTCACGGGTTTGGGTAAGGGTTTGGGTTTGTTCTTTATTACAAAATATTTTCTCAAATATATGAGAAACAACATCTTCAAACAGGTTCAATATATTATCGTTAGGGATTAACATTAAATAATTTTTCAAATCTGTTTGCGTTACAAGAGGTTGTGTACTTCCTCTGTTTAATGAATTCATATCAATCATTCGCAAAATAAAATAGGCGTAATAAAAATATGAATAAGGTTTCATTATCAAAACATTATCAGAATACCATTTTTTACCATACGAGATATTGATTGCGCCAAGTGTCCCAACCCTACCTGTTAATAGAAATTTATCATCAAGTAAATAATTATCGGTTTTTCCTAATTCGCCATTTGCTCCTATAACGGGATATTTTCCATCAATTTTAAACTCACTTCTTTTTAACCCTTTACCCGTTTTTATATCTGTTAATTCTTCAAACTTCCCCATTTTCCACCCCTTTGGCAAACCGTCCACCAGCTCTCCATCAAATCCCGGAAAATTAAAATCTACAAACCATTCTTTAAAAATAGCCTGTGCTATGTTTTCAAGGGTTTGGTTCATTTGTTGAAGCAATTCTATTTTATCGTCCAATGATGAAAGGATTTGGGCGATTTGGCTTTGGGTAGTGAGGTCGGGAGCTTGGATTTCTAACTCTTCTAATGCGGACTTTTCTACTCGCTGTCTTCCCGACGTTCCTGACATCATTTGAATAGCATTATTTCGTACATAATCTGAACGCATCAAGTAATAAACAAAATCAGTATCCGAAATTTTTTCCTTCCCTCTGAATATCAAAAATTCCGTTGAACCAAAACCAACATTGTTTTCAAGCTCTTTTACCTGACAAATTTTTCCATTCTCCAAACAAGGCGTAATTCTTGCAAACAATGTATCGCCATTTTCAAATTTAGCTCCTCCTTTCAGTTCTTTTTTAGCTGATGGCGTCACATATTTGAAAGTAGCATCCAAATCTTTCATCTCAACAAAAGAATATTCATTGCCTTGCTTCAAAGAAATTCTCGGATTTATCTCTGCAAAATCACTCAACTTATATGTTTTCCAATTGTTCATTAAATCAGTTCAATATTATATACGGTTTCAATAATGTCTTTTGTTTCTTCGTCAGCAAGTTTTGTAGTCATTATCACTTCTTGCTGTTTTTTATTTGTACCTTCTTTGTAGAAAATAATTATGGAGGAATGAACCAATATACATTCATCTTCCTCTTCAAAAGGCGGCATTCGTTCAATATTTACAGAAGGCTCTTGTATTTTAAAATTTTCAATCTTTCCTGTGCCAGTTTCCGTTACAATCTCAGATTTCTTTTTGAGTTCGTCTTTTAAATAATTTAAAAAGTATTCCTTATGTGTATAATCATAAAGCACTCTTTCTTTGATATACAATTCATAATCTTTTATTATTTCTACAATCACAGAATTCTCATCTTTTTCAACAGCAAAATGCTTATTCCATTTTTTTTGAAATTCTTTATCACAATTACTATAGTCGCCATCCTTAGTGATAAATACTACTTTATCATAATCCTTAACTTCTTCATAGTGCATTAGGCTTTCCCATACGATATTATCTTTGAATCCTGCGTCTTTGTAATACTTTCCGGAAGTAGCGAATGGTTTCTTAAATTTCTCTTCTTTTAAAACCCGGCTCATCATACTTTTTAATACTGAACTTGCAAATTCGTCTTTAATTTCAAGCTTTTTAAGTTGTTTGGTGGCTAAAAATTCCTCTGCTCTTTCCTGTACGTATGCTCTGCAATCAAACCCTTCTTGTAGAAGAGGGATTTCTTGAAAACCGGGCAATCCAGAAAGTCTTTCGGTAACCTCCTTGTATTGTTTTAGATCTTCTAAATACTGTCTGTTTTTTTGGTCTTTTAATTCTTCAATTGCCCAACATGGAATCGCCAAATGAACGTACTCATTAAGATGATTTATGTTGATATAATCTTCAATCAACTGAAAGGGCTTGCCAAAAGCAAAGAAACTATATGCAACTTGTCCGGCTTCTGTACTGCGGAGTGCGTTGGTGTCAAAAACTATAAGCGTTTTAAGCATAGCATATTGAGTTTCTTCTGAATTACCTATTATTTTTTGTTCTCTACCTCTTTTTTTGGATTTGCTTCTTTTGAATCTACCCATTTAATTCAAATCCGATTTTAGCAAGATTAGTTTTGATAGCTTCATCCAATTCATTCGCTTTGTGCATTTGTTCAGCGAGCAAGCTTGTATGCGTTTGCATCTTTTCTTCAAAAGCTACACCATCATCTTCTACCGCTTTGAAGTCAATATATCTTCCCGGAGTAAGGATATAATTATTTTTCCGCACTTCCTGAATATTGGCAGATTTGCAAAACCCGGGAACATCCTTATAGTCTGCTTCAAATCTTTCCGGGCTTCTCCAATTGTGATACATCTCTGCTACCTTAGCAATATCAATATCGGTCAATTCCCTTTGTTTACGGCTAATCATCGTACCTAATTCACGGGCATCAATAAATAATATTTCGTGGTTTCGGTTTCTTAATTTACTGTTACCTTCTTTGTTCCGAGCCAAGAACCACAAACAAGCTGGTATTTGTGTATTGTAAAATAATTGGGATGGTAAGGCCACCATACAATCCACCAAATCGGCTTCAATCAGTTCTTTGCGTATTTGTCCCTCGGTTGCGATTTCCGAACTCATACTCCCATTAGCCAATACAATACCTGCCGTACCGTAAGGAGCAAGCTTACTTATAAAATGCTGTAACCATGCGTAGTTGGCATTTCCCGTGGGTGGAATGCCGTATTTCCATTTATGAGCCTCCGCTTTGTTAATGTTATAATCGCTGACATTAAAAGGCGGATTGGCAATCACATAATCTACTTTTAATTCAGGGAATTTGTCATTCATCAGCGTATCACCCAATTCTATTTTGGCATCTATTCCACGAATGGCTAAATTCATTTTAGCCAACTTGTAAGTGGTTGGGTTGCTTTCCTGTCCGAAAATGGAAACCTTTCCTTTTCGGTGTTCGTGTATTTCTATAAAACGTTCACTTTGCACAAACATTCCGCCACTACCACAAGCTCCGTCATACACTCGTTTTTCAGCTTCAGGGGCCAACATTTCCACCAACAGTTTTACAATACTTTGAGGTGTATAGAACTGTCCGCCTTTTTTGCCTTCGGCATCGGCAAATTGTCCCAAGAAATATTCAAAGACAAATCCTAAAACATCTTTTCCCTTTCCACTTCCGTTTTTACTTAGTGTGATAGAACCAATTAAATCTATTAATTCACCTAATCGTTGTTTGTCCAAAGCAGGTCGGGCATAATCTTTTGGCAAAACACCTTTTAATGATGGATTATCTTTTTCAATGGCATCCATCGCATCGTCAATATCCTTTCCAATGGTTGGTAATTTGGCTCTTCCTTGCAACCATTTCCAACGGGCTTGCGGCGGTACATAGAAAATCTTATCAGCCGTATATTCATCTTTATCTTCCGGATCAGCACCTGTTTCGGCTTCTATGGACTTCAAATGCTCATAATGTTCATCAAAAGCATCGGATATATATTTTAAGAAAATCAGCCCTAACACAACGTGCTTATATTCAGCTGCGTCCATATTGTTTCTCAATTTGTCGGCAGCTTGCCAGAGGGTCTTTTCTAATTGTAATGTATTGGTCATTATATTAATTCAAATATTATAGCTCTATGTTAATCTTAATTTTTCCCTGAAATCCTTTTTCCACGATTTCCTTTAGCGTTTGAAGCTTGATGTTGTTGCCATACTCTGTTTCCAATTTTGAGATATAACTTCTCTTTTTTCCAACCTTTTGGGCTAACTGCTCTTGTGTTAACCGACTTTGTTCCCGGGCTTCTTTAAGCATTTGCCCAACGCTTTTATCTGATATTTCCATTCTGAAAAATTTAGCTAAAGAACTTTATCGTGATAGCACAAATGTAATTTAAAAGTTGCATCGAACAAAGAATAAGGTGTTTTTCATTTAATCTTTATCTCTTCAAATACTTTCCATCAAACTCCTCGGTTAATTCCACTACTTTTTTAAATATCTGTACCATTTCAGCAGTTTGTTTTTCCAATTTGTAGAGGTATGCCAATGTTTTTTTCTCTGAAAAATTAGCTTTTAATAACTTTACAATCTGGTTATAGTTTACACCTACGGAACGATATTGACTATGAAACGAAGTCAGTCGCATATAAAAATCAATCGTTCCTTTGTCGATTTTAACCGTTTTCATTTCCTTTCCGAACAATAACGAAACAATAAATTTAGCCTTATTGTCCATTCCCGATGGGTTAAAAAGAGCTAAAAATTTTGCATTTTCTTCATCGGTAAGTCTGAACATATACCTATTTTGTGCAGGGTTCAACTTAGGTTTTCTACCGCCTTTGTTCTTCTTTTTGTTCACTTCTTCCATAATAAATCCATTTTTGATTTTTCAACCATTCGACTTCGGAGAAATGGTTTAGCTCCCTGCGTAAGGGCAAGTAGTTTTGAGGCACTATTTTTAATTTCGAGTGCCTCAAAACACAACTTGCCGTGTTCTGGTGAACACAAGAATCCGTCCTGCGGAACGGATTGGAGTTAGCAGAGAAAACGCTCATCTCCTGTATCAAATTTCGGAAAGAATAACAGATGCACCGCAAGTCAATGAACGCCAAAATAGTGCTACAAAACATTTAGTAGAGAAGTAAAAAATTACAGTTTTTGTATTGGTCTTTGGAAATAAAACTGTAAAGTTTTAAAAGCATAAAACTATAAAAGCGGTAAAGCATTTTGTCGTTTTCAGGGTTTGCCGATTTTCAAGGAATATTATGTTTGAAATGAAATAGTGTTCCTCCCTCTTAAAATTGTTTCCAAAAGAAAAAAACAGAAAAAAAAGAAAGCCATTTTAACAAGGCGGACAGGCGGAAAAACCAAAAGGAAACGGAATAAGACCCGAAGGGTGGTAGGGCAACACAACAACTCGGCGAAGCCACCTTTTTGCCCTGCCATTATGCCGTAGTCTTTTAGTTGGGTGGTGCGGTGGGTGTCCGCCTTATCTTTGCTACCTTTTTATTCTTTTTCGGGGACATTTTTAAATATTTCTTTTATAGTAATTGGCCTCTGAACGCCAAATGCAACCTCTGACTACAACCTTAATAATCCGACTTGTTTACCTGACTAATTTAGTTGGGACAAAAAAGTTAGGCGATGCAGGAGAGAAAAGAAATAGATAAAATACCTATCGAAGAAGCAATGGAGCTTCTCCGTGAGGTCGGTATTGATGTGGAACAGGAAAAAGCCGAACTGATTATGGAGTTTCTGTACAACCTCACAATGATAATTATCCGTGAATGCTTTGATACTGAATGATTTATTTTGTACTTTAGCTAATCCCACAAATTAATACCCACTTAAAAAGATTAGCTATGAAAAGAGCCGATTTATACATACGTGTTTCCACAGATGAACAGGCAGACAAGGGATATTCACAGCGCGACCAAGAGGAACGTCTGAAAAGATACTGTGCAACCTATAAGATTGCTGTCGGACAGGTTATTTATGAAGACCATTCTGCCAAGACTTTTAATCGTCCCGAATGGACAAGATTATTGAACAGTCTTAAAAAGAGAAGTTCAAAGACTGACCTTGTTTTGTTTACCAAATGGGACAGGTTCAGCCGTAATGCAGGTGATGCCTATCAGATGATTAGCACACTTAACAAACTTGGCATAGAACCACAAGCGGTAGAACAGCCTTTAGACCTCTCCATTCCCGAAAACAAGATGATGCTTGCGATATATCTGTCCGCTCCCGAAGTGGAAAATGACCGCAGGGCATTAAATACGTTTTATGGAATGCGTAGAGCAAGGAAAGAAGGGCGTTTAATGGGTAGAGCTCCTTTCGGATATATCAACAGAAGCAAAGAGGACGGACGAAAATACATTGCTCCAAAAGAACCTGAAGCAACAGCTATGCGTTGGGCTTTCAATGAAATAGCAAAAGGCGTGTTTGCCTGTGACCAAGTACGGCAGAATATGAATACGTTACACAAGACTACTATCAGTCGAAGTGCTTTCCACGTAGCCATACGTAATCCGCTGTACTATGGTAAGATATTCATTGCCAAATTCAAGGACGAAGAAGCACATCTGGTACAAGGTCAGCACGAACCGCTTATATCCAAAGAACTCTTTGATAGGGTGCAACTGATATTGGACGGAAACAAAAGGATAGAACGCCCCAATACCAAAATACTTTCAGATGAGAACCTGCCCTTACGTGGTTTCTTGGTATGTCCTGAATGTGGTCGCAACCTGACAGGAAGTGCTTCCAAAGGAAGAACAAGTCGATATTACTATTATCATTGCGTTTCCTCTTGTGGCTTCCGTCAAAAAGCCGAAGTAGCAAACCATATTTTTGAAAAGAGTATGCGACAGTTTGCGTTAAACGGTTCTGCTCAAATAGTGAAAAAACTGTTGCTGGACAACTACAAGAAATTCGTAAAAAATCCGTTTGACGAAAAGAAACAGATTGCACAGGAAATAGATAAACTGAATGCAAGATTATCAGTAGCACGCAACAAACTGTTATCTGAAATTATTGATGATGAGGAATACCTCGAAATCAAAGATGAATGTAGAAAACGAATCGAGAGTTTGGAAGAACAGTTGAGCAAGGACGGTTCTGATACCAAGAAAATCAATATAGAAGAGTCTTTGGACAGGGCTTTAAAGTACATAGAGAATATTCCCAAAATGTACAGCGAGGGCGAAATCAAGACAAGGAGAGGTATAATTGGTTCGATATTCCCTGAAAAATTGGAGTTTGACGGAAAAACGTATCGAACCGCCCGAATGAACATAATCGCAAACTATATCTTTCAGATAAACAACGGATTACTTCAAAAAAAGAACAGGACAAACGAAAATCAATTTCATTTGTCCTGTTTAGTAGCCCGTAGGGGAATCGAACCCTACTTGCATCAGTCTATTTATCAGTTATTTACAAACCTTCCATTTCCCTACTCACCGAATAACTCACTGGTTTGACATACGTTTTAGCTGCAAGTGCCTATAGATAAAGATAACGCAAAAAACTAAGATATTCACTTTAAAAGATAAAAGTATAACCATTTGTTTCTTTCAGTAAGATATATTATTATTTAGCTCTGGAAGTTTTACTCCAATATAGATTTCTTATAGGATTTGCTACAATTAGAGAAACCATCAATATATAAAAATATCTAGGGAAATCCCATAAGAAGGTCCAAACATAATTATTTTGGTAATACTCAAAAAACGAACGTATTTTATTGTATAAAGATCCTGTAAAGTTCATGTAAGTAGGATCACTGTAAATTTGCTGTCTAAAAATCATATTATACACGCCATACAAGCAAAAAATCAATAAAAAACTCCATGAAACCTTATTTCTAAAGAGCAATAAGATTATAAGAAGAATAACTATAAGAAAATGGTCAAATTTAAACCTGTGATTTTCTAAAAGTAATGTTAATTGTAATATCGCTATAAAGAATAAAAAAATAGCAATACCATAGAGTACAGTTTTATTCTTCATCCTCGTCATCCATTTTCAAATTGTAATACCTAATTTTCCGAGCACTATCATATATCCTATGCACTTCCTTTTTTGTTTGAACCTTTGGTGTCTCTTTAAATCCATTCTTAGACCAAAGATACAAAGTCCCATCTTTGGACACACCTAAATAGATTGCTGCGTGGATAGGTTCCTCATACTTTCCATCAAAAAAATTGGAATTCTCCTCATTAAAACTCACAACTGTTTCACCAAAAATATAATCATCTTTCTTTTCAGTAACTTCACGATAATTTGAACTAATAATGCTTGCAAAATCAGCGTTCTCAGTAGCTCGGCTTGAAAGGAAACGGGGAGTATCACCAATGGAAGTGGCAATGGCTGATTCATAGCAATTATAATTAATTTGATTAAACTTATACCACGGTGTATATTCCGCATAACGGCTTTTATTCGCTACAATATCATTTAATGCTGAATTAATAGATGCAACACCTGATATCTTGTCCGACAACCTCAATAGACCATATTTGCTTCTATTTGAATATTCCCTGTTAGCAGTATTCTGGTCAACATTTAAAAATTTTGCCAATGTCTGAGCATTGTCACCCTGTTCTTTTTGAAGTACCAATTTATTATTATAGACCCTCGGTTTCCATAACGGCGCCATCCCATCAGGATCTATGAAACGAATCGGGTTATCAAAAGCATAGTTATATGGTGAGTGTCTTCGCATTTTCTCTGCCAGAGGATCCACAACATTCCACCTACCGATTTCAGGGTCATAGAATCTTGCACCATAATCCAGCTGATCTCCGATTTCGTCCTGTTTTTCCTTTCCATTGTAAAGATATCTATTGCTTGCGCTTGCCAAAATAGATTTCGTCTTCCCGAATGGATAATAATCCTGTTTCTGTACCGTCTCTACATTGGATCCATTACGTTTTAAAACCGCACGTACATTTCCAAGGTTATCCTCAAGAAAATAGTGGTAAACATATGATCCTCCACTATTGACAAGATAGCCGTTCTCTGTCGCCACCCTTTCGATAGTATGGCTTGCAGAACCAACCTTATTATACTCTATCCCTTCAATATAATTTCGCAATGTCGTAGTGTTGCCGGAACTGACTATTTTCCTTAATTTCCCTCCCGATCCGTCATACAGGTATCCAACTTTCATTGTGCCGAACCAAACGGAATCCGGACGGTTAAGATGGTTATAGTTCAAGTTCATACCCATGCGTGTTGTTTTGGCATTTCCGTTCACATCGTAGGTATAGCGTCCGGAGAGCCCCCCTTTCAGTGAATCAAGTCTATTTCCGATATAGGCATATACAATAGCATTTGCATTATCCCGCTTTAGGCTGGTGATATTCCCCATCAAATCATAATCTACCTGCTCGCGCATAGAGGCCGAATTTCCATCTTTTAGTCTGTTCAACCTATCATAGCTGTAAGTAAAAAACTTGGATCCTGACTCTCCCTGACGGGTCCAGTACTGCTCAGAAATATTACCATTATACTGTGCCGTTGCTCCCTGCTCAGGGTCGTCATACCTGAGCCCATAGCTAAAGTAAGGCGAGCTAGCGGATCTCAGCCAGCCTCTGGCATTATAGCCATATTCCGTGACGTTATGAAAATTTGCACCCGAGCCATCTCCTCCGACAGATTTTTTCTTTAACTGCCCGATCTCATTATATTCATTGCTGACCAAAGTTACTGCATTCTGACTGTTTACACTATGCCCCACTGTTAATATCCGTCCTACATGGTCATATTTATAACTGTTTTTAAGTGTCAGAGCCAGAGCTCCGTCTTTATAATGTTTTCTGGTTGTGGAAACTACTTCATCAACAAAATTATAGCTGTTGGTGGTAATATCTACTCCGCCAAGTTGGTGCTCCTTTACGATCTTACTTATTCTCGCCTTATTATCGTAGTATGTCGCCACGATCAGAAATTTACTGGTTCCCAATATATTCGTCGCAGTCACTGTGGGTAGCCCTCTTGTATGCTGACTTTCGCTGGCGGTCCCATTTGGTAGGGTAAAATATGTACTGTAAGGATTCAGCGAGGAATTACCGAGTACTGCATAGTCATCATAATAACTGACCGTAAAAATGGTAGTTCCGCTGGTTGGCATCGTTATATTTGTATATCCCTTTGTAGCCGTCAGGGTCGCATCAAACGATTCATATAGCTGTGTGCTTCCTGTGGGTTTTAAAGTATTATCGACTGTCTGCTGTAAAGCTGCTCGGGTTGTCCCCACGGCAATTGCCGCTTCTCCTGTAATGATGATCCTTCCAAGTGCATCATATTTAACAAATCCCCATTTACCGCGATCTCTTTGCGCCTGATCACTGGAAAAGACAACCCGTCCGGCGACATTGTATACGGAATATTCCCACCCTTTGCCCGGAACCTTTTTTTCAATAAGCCTTAATTTACCATCATAACGATAGGCATAAATAAAATTTAAAAAGCTGGCATCCGACTCCGTAAAAGTTGAAATATTGTCCAGTGAAGGTGGTATAACATATATAAGTTGACCAAGATCATCATAGACATACTGCGTTGTCACAAAAGCAGGTGCCTGATCTGTACCGCCATTCTGTACTTTTCTACAGATTAGCAGCCCATCCCTATCTTTATACTCAAGAACTTGGTTCTGCTGCTCATCTTTCGATACAATCTTATATAGCTGTCCGGCATTATATGAACCGGTGCTCGTTGCTCCCGTACTTAATGTACCATTATAATTTATATTCCATAACCTTACTTCCCCAGCTATATTGATCTGGTAGGCAGTCGTCATTGTATGCCCATTGCCTATGGCCCAGCTTGCACCAGGGGAAGACTGCTCTAAGGGACGGTCGAGGGATGAGCTTTCAAAAACAGTCTCCGAAAATGGATTTGAAATCATTGCCACCGCGCCTGTTTCCTGCTGATAGAATCTATATTGTGCACTATTATTATAATTGGCCAGATCAAGGGCACCTGTTCTATAAGATCCAGCACTACCAGCTGACGCATAAGCCAGATATTTTTTTGTCTCCCTTCCGAGCGCGTCATAACTGACTGGGGTGACAATATCTTTATTGTCTGATGACGCCTTTACGTTTACAGTCTGCAAGAGCCTCCCCAGACCATCAAACTACTGAACATCAGCACGCATGCTATCCGAAGGAAGTACCAAAAGGTCCGAATCTGTCTTTGTCCCCTTTTTCATGATCACCCGCGTAAAGATATAATTTGGATAAGGGGTCGGGATCACCTGGGCATTCATTTCCCCGGATAAAAAGGCCATGACTAAAAATGACGCTATATATTTTAAATTAAGCTGCATAAAAGAATATTTACACTGTTTCCAAAATATGTGTTATTTACTGCCGGCAGAAATTCCACGCCGATGGTTAATTGCCTCCATCCTTTTATCCGAACGCTTTCTCATTGCTTCCAGTAGAGAATCATAACGCTGTAACTGACTTGGATCAAGCAATGCTTTCATTCTAATCCTAAAGTCCCGTTGTACAGACTTGATCTTTTCCGAACGTTTCTTTCCCAGATCATCTCCATTGCCTTTAAAATTGAAATAGATACTGTCGACCAGTCTGCTGCGTTCCCTGTCCAGTTTAAAGAAAACATCGGATTGTTCTTCCGTTAATGTAAGCCCGTTTTTTATTGACTCTTCCATCCGGCTAAGAAGTAAGTGTTCATTCCTTAGCTGGGCATTTTGCTGCGCAAATGTGAAAAACCCAACATGTACGAGAATAATAGATAATATTAAGATCTTCATAATAAATTTTAATAAAAGGTAATCCGATAATTGGTCCCCGGCTGTAAAAAATAATTATCGGCACATTGCTCGACCAGACATATCTGTACCCAGGTACCCCCAGGATAATTCGGACCCGGCACTTCGCCCGGACCACATTCAGGACAGAAAGTTGGAGGCTCATAGATCCATTCGCAGTCACTCTCATAGGAGCCATATATTTTTGCCTGGTATGCAAGAACGACAGAAGTTCCACTGGCAACCGCTGTGCGATAATAACCTGCCGGAACCGGGCCGGGTGGAACAGGCTCCGGTACCTCCCCACCATCAATTAAACCTCCGGTGCCGTATGTGTCCCCACCATACATTCCATCAACTGGCTCTGCAATAGGTTCACCCACTGGCAGACCGGGAATATTCGCACACCCAAAGTTTATATTATAATTGACGGTCATATTTTCAACACGTATAGGTCTGGTGCATGCCTCATCGGAAAAGAATTTCACAATAACATCCGCATAGTTATTTCCAGCACCGGGATTCCAGTTTTCATAGACCAGTTTCGCATAAACTATCGCCCCAGGTTCTGCCTGAGGAATGTAGTTAATATCAGCAAAACCATAGTCGTATCGTTTAACTATATCTCGGTTGGCATCATATACAGTTTTTAGCCTCTGAGCATTGTCATATGCGTAAAAAACATTAATTTCCTGTGGGCTGCCTATCTTGGAGAGAAGCCCCAGACTGTTGCTATTGTAGAAATAGATATCCGTCTTGTTGAAATAACTCCTGATACTATTTTCAAGATCATTTATTTTTGACTCTGTCAAAAAGTACCGTTCAGCGAGATCAATGTTGGCGCCAAACTGGGACTTGATCGTAGCATAATCAGCATTCTTTACTACTGCAATTGGACGGTCCTTGTAAAATCCCCACACATAACTGATCCTGTCAGCCTGTTTGAATAGTATTTCAGTCGGTTTTCCATATTTATTATAAGACTCTATCCGTGCAAGTTCATCGATATTACCCGCTTTTGTCAGGGTTGTTCCGGACTTATATAATTTCTGATAGGATGCAGAGAGAAATTTATTCCACTGAAATTCTTTAGAGATCTGTGCGGGATTGTTAAGTCCGGCATATGATTTATACTCATATATTTCCGCGGAAATTGGACTCCCATTTTTGTAGTTGATCTTTTCAATGGGTACCAGTATATTTTTTTGGGCCAATGTATTTATAGCCTGCCCAAAAGGATCGGAATAACCACTTGAAGCCATATCAATGGAATATCTATATTCAGTTTTCAGAATATTGCCCTTACTGTCATTTCGCGTGATCTCTTTTGGTTTTCTATGCTCATAGTAACTGTATTCTGTTGTATTTACCGCTGTAGTAGAACTGCTTCCGTTATAGACATACTCAGTAACTTTTTCCTTGGAGGGAAGGACGGAATACGTGTAATTCACATAATATTTTGCAGTGGACTCATACCATTCCCCCGCACACAATTTATTTCGTTCTACATAAATTGCCTTAGATATATTCTGGGCAGGATTAAGATTTATGAAAGTTGTCTCCACTTTCTTTACCAACCTTTTGGAATTATCATAGATTTCGGTCTTGTACTCTTTCCCCCGTTCTGCTTCTTTAGATGTATAGGGATTATACGGGCTTAAATCTGCAATAACTGACAGTCCTGATTCATCTTTGTGTCCATTGTCAAAATTCGTAAAATAATGCTTAATATAGCTTCCATCGGAATTCTCCTCGACAACTTCACTATACCCGATATGGCTTCCCTGACTGCTGCTAGCTGCGGGAATTACAGAATTATTGGAAAATATTGTTTTTGTCACATATACATCTCCTTGGGCCGCCTTGGTTTTGAAGTCCTGAAAATTGTACTGTATCTCATGGGAAAGCACGCCACTGGATCTCTGCTGACCAGTTGTATTGTAATTGGTCACATAATGATAAGTTTTAACGATCGGGGAGCCTATTTCCGGGTAGAAGCTCAGCTTTTTTATTCTCAATCCTCCCACAGATTTATTCCAGAGGTTCAAAGAGTCTGTACGATTTTTCGGAACGGAGAAATATGCGTCGTTCAATTCATAATCCAGTTCCGCCCTTCCACCAGTGGGATAGGTGATTGACTTTAGCATATTCATTTTCGTATGCATCAGAGAAGGATTGCGGGCGTTATAATATTTTGCAGGATTATTTTTAAGATCATTGGTTTCCACCGAGTAGATCGCGTTCGAATTATAGAACCCCAGTGGTCTGTCCGTCCATTGAAAAAATAACAGTTACCGTCCAACGCATTATAATCCATGGCATAGGAACTGATTTTTGAGCTATTTCCATCGCTGAAAACCACTCCGGTCAGATTGTACCTATTACTGCTTGCTGTGGAAGTCGTATAGTTCAGGTCGATATGCTGTATTTTCGAGATGTCGCTCAGGGCATCTGATGGAAGCACTGTGAGCGTGCCGTCCGCATTAACCCCGCTATTTACATTATTGAAAATGTCGATTTTCGACAGCCTCAGATCCTCAAGAAAACTCGAATAGAAATACGAAAAATCAGCGGACCGGAAATTATAGGGAATTGTTCCCGCAGAGCCATATGAGGATGATAAGTTATTATAATATTGTATCAGATAGGGAAGAGCTAATGTATTATAATAATAAGGGAAATTGGCGCTATCATTTTCCTCGTTCAGACGTACAGAAGGATAACTTAGACTCTGAAAATAAAAGTTATGCATATTCGTAAACGGGTTTACGGCTTGCAATATCCCCTGATTTACCCATGTGGCCGCAATCTTTGTCGGATTATTTTCATACTGGAACGTAATTCTCTTGCTGGAGCTTATGATTTCCGAAAGATAGATCGGTGCATTTAATCTTCCTGTAAATGTAGATTGCAGTGACTGGCTGTTTCCTCCACATGAAATTGCTCCTAGAAAATTAAAGATAGAGGTATTGGTATTGCTATATTTAGTCTGTATATTCCAATATTTGTATTCTGAAAGCTGCGCCGTGAAAGCGCCCCTAGTATATTTGAAGTCGATTATCTCGCCATTGGGGTGAATTACCTGTTTCAGATGCCAGGCATCTGCCTGCCAGAAGTCCCTATCCTGATTAACAAAATCAATACTGTATTCAATATAGTTACTGCTGCCCCCAAATACATATTTCGTACCGTCCTCATCGATTATCGTAAAACCTCCAAAGGTTTTATAACTGCCATATTGTGCCCTCCAGTTGTTACCGAAAGCTCCACTGAAAGAATACCCATCTTTATCCTTGCTCGTTACCGGTAGTTTAAAGGGAACTTCAAGAAACGTGCTATTGAGTTCAACTTTGAAATTTTTATCCGCCGCAACTACCCAGTTCCCATCTATATCCAGATAAAAGCTTCCTCCGCCCGTGGGAAGACTAAAGGAAAACTCATCCGGTTCCGTATCACGGTAGCCAAGCAGTGTATTGGTCAGCGGATTGGAAGAAGATAGTGGAAAAGCAAGGTCATTCAGGAAACTGATCTGTCCCCAGCGCGTTCCCATCATCGTCTTCAGCGTATCCCTATTGAAATAGAATCCCGAATAATTATACCTTTCTGCTTCATACTTGGAAATCCCGAGATTTGGAATGCCATCATATCCATAATAGTTCATATCATCAGCCCTGTCCTTTACTTTCCGCTGGATTACGCCACTGGACTGTAGGCTCCAGTTAGGAGCAATAATCCCCGGTTTTAAGTCCGATCTAAAGCCGCTAGCATGATAACTGAGCTTAACGGGAACATTTAATTCTCCCTCATGCAGATTATAAATAGGTATTTCAACATTGGGAAGTCCGGTAAACAGTGAAACAGGCATTTCTTTAAAAAGTCCCAAACTCGAAACGGATGGACTTTGTATCGATGCATTGAAATCACGGATCATCTGCCCTGAACTCGGAGTTGAACCTCCAATAAAAAGCATAATGCCCAGCAAATAACGGATAGCATAGGTTAATTTTCTCATAAATCCGGCTAATAAAACTGATATACTCAACGGAGCAAGCTAGAATAGCTTTGAAGCAAAACTAGGCTATCAGATTGTCAATTTAATTAATAAATGGTTTTGTTACACTAATATAATGAAACATAATGAAATGTGAAACAGAAATTTCACCCTATTCAAAAATAATTAACATTAGCCATAAGATCCTGATCCAGGATTTTCAATCTCAAAAACTAAAAGAACTTCACTGGTATATTATCAAGATAGAAAATATTGTTGGCCGATATGTATATTCAATCAAAACAAAATCTGCTTATTCTTAGTCAAAAAAATGGGAGCGTATTTATGCAACTATTCTACGACAGCAAAAGCAACGACAGGAGCGTTTCTCCTACAGCCTCTTCAAACATCTGCTGGAACAGGACATTGGTAGATCGGTTTGGTTAAAAACAAGCGAAAATAGTCTGATCTGCGAAAATGAATCCGGAAATATCAGTTATGAGTTTGCACCTAAATTCATTGTGAGAAATCAAAACACCGTAGAAAAAGATACTTTTTTGATCCAAACTGTCAACCTGGATATGACGCCAAGGATACAGCATCTTCCATCGGAAGAACTGACGGATCATATTAACCTGAATATCCGGTTTGAAAATAAAGAACATCAATTTGATTACCATAAGATCTATTCGGCTCAGCAACTTTTACAGCTTGAATCGGAGATCACTAATTAATGTATTTCGTCTATGCCTTCAATTGATATCTCAAAATATAAGAAAAAGCCTGAACAGCCTACTTCCCCTAAGAAAAAAGAAGGATCTGGCGATATTTTGGCCTTTCTGAACAAAGACATCAGCTTTGGAAACGGCCAGCTTCCCGACAAGAAAAAAGAAGAGTTCTATGTCGAATTCAGTACCCTGCTCTTATCTGGTGTTGACCTCAAGACTGCATTTGATCTTGTTCTTTTGGATCAGAAAAATAGCAAGGACAACAAGTTGTTCCAAGAAATCAAGAGCAATGTCCTTGTGGGCGACAGCCTATCAGATGCCATCCGTAAAAGCGGAAAATTCAGCAATTACGAATTTTTCAGTTTACGTATTGGAGAAGAGACCGGGAAACTTGGCGAGGTCATGAAAGAATTGGCTTCTTTCTACAAAAGTAAGATTGGGCAGCGCCGTAAAATTATTTCAGCACTAACCTATCCCGTCATTGTCTTAAGCACCTCGATGGGAGCGGTACTGTTTATGCTCAAGTTTGTGGTACCGATGTTTTCGGATATTTTCAAACGCTTCGGCGGCGAGCTACCGGCCATTACGGCGTTTATTTTAAAAGTCTCCCAATTTATGGACCGCACTTTTTGGTGGGGTGTATTAGTCCTTATTGGTCTTATTATATTTATCCGTTTCAACCAGAAGCAGCTGTGGTGGCGCAAGTGGTCTTCCAGGATTATATTGCGACTTCCACTATTTGGCGATATTATTCGCAAGGTCCATTTGGCGCGTTTCGCTAATACCATGCGTCTATTGGTCAGCACCAACACGCCGCTGTTGCAGTCTATCCAGCTGGTGCAGCAAATGACCGATTTTTATCCGATAGCACATTCCTTGGAGGGAGCCGAGAAGGAAATTTTACAGGGAGAATCCTTACACGCCGCACTTTCCAAATATCCTTTTTATCCAGCAAAAACGGTACAATTGATTCGTGTTGGCGAGGAGGTGAACAGACTGGATTTTTTCTTTGAAAAGATAGCAACCCAGCTGACGGAAGAAGTCGAATACAAGACCTCTACGCTCTCCAGTTTGCTTGAACCTTTTATCATTATCTTCTTGGGCTTGGTCGTTGGATTGATCCTCATCGCCATGTACCTGCCGATGTTCCAAATGAGCAATAGTTTTTAACCACAATAAAGTATATTTTATGAACAAGTTTATTTTTTCAATCGTCCTACTCCTTTTAGGATATAGCTACTGTGCCAAAGCGTAAAATGCGAATGACTATTTCCAGACTACAGTTACTTTTCCTGCAGATTTCAAGGTTGGCGATTATATTGAATTCGCTTCAGCCAACCAATCGCAGTAGGTGCGTCAGGTTATTATGAAGTTTCAATAGCTTACACCAGGGGTAACGTAGCGTCTGCGTCCACACATATCGTTTCTTCCACCCACTCCAATCCTTCGAGATGGCTAGGAGCAGGTCGAATAAATAATAACGTATATACAAGTGGTGGTGTTAATTTCACAATAGATCATAATACCGGTACTAAATCCTTTCGGATAAGAGCCATAAATACGCTCGGGATAATTGCACCATTGCAAGTATCGATAAAAATTCGTTCTATTAACTTTAACACTAGTTACACGAGTTCTACAATATCCGGTATTGAAGCGGAGACTGTAGGTCTTCTTCTAATGACTTTTGATTGGGATTTGATCGTTGGCAACACAATTACTCCGACTCCAGGCATTCTTGCCATCAAAGCCGCCTCGAATGGAAATGTTGGTATCGGTACTCCGAATCCTACAGAAAAACTAGCTGTAAACGGAACAATTCGGGCAAAAGAAATCAAAGTGAAAGCGTCTCCATGGCCAGATTATGTTTTTAACGATGACCACCAATTGATGCCACTGGATTCACTTGCAAGTTTTGTAAAAGAAAACAAGCATCTACCAAATATAGCTCCTGCAAAATCTGTTGAGGAGAATGGTGTCGCGTTGGGGGAGCTGAACCGTCAGTTACTACAGAAAATTGAGGAGATGACTTTGTACCTTATTCAACAAAATAAGGGCATGAAAACGCTCAATCAAGAAATTGAAAGTTTAAGAAAAGAAATTGATGTATTAAAAATGAACCGATAAAACACCTCTTTTAGGTCCAGTTTTTTAATCACAATTAAAGTATATTTTATGAACAAATTTATTTTATTCATTATTCTGATTTTATCAGGATTTGGCTATGCTGTAAAGGCACAAAATGTAAATGATTATTTGGAAACCAATGTCACTTTCCCAGCTAATTATAAGATTGGGGATTTTATTGAATTTGCATCAGCAAAACCGCTCTCGGCCGGTGCATCGGCTTATTATGAAGTATCAATAACCTATACGAGAGGTAATATGGCCGCAGCAGCGACACATATAGTTTCTTCCTCCCATGCAAATAGTCCAAGCTGGCAGGAGGCCGGTCGGGTCAACAATAACGTATATACAACAGGTGCCGTAAATTTCACGATAGACCATAATCCTAACACAAAAGCTTTTCGTGTTAGAGCGATCGAAACTTTTGGTGTTACAGCGCCTTTAGTTGTATATATCAAAATACGTTCTATTAATTTTAACACTGGTTTTAATACTTATCTGACAACTGGAAATGAGCCTAATTTAGTAAAAAGGCTACCTATGACATACGATTGGGATTTGGTTGTTGGCAACACTTTTACTTCTTCAGAAGGTATTCTAGCCATCAAGGCTGCTTCTAAAGGCAATGTTGGCATAGGTACAGCCAATCCTACAGAAAAACTAGCTGTGAATGGAACAATTCGTGCTAAAGAGATCAAGGTTGAAGCCAATCCATGGCCTGACTATGTCTTCAATGACGATCATCAACTGATGCCCCTGGATTCACTTGCAAGTTTTGTAAAAGAAAATAAGCATTTACCAAATATAGCTCCTGCAAAATCTGTTGAGGAGAATGGTGTCGCCTTGGGGGAGCTGAACCGTCAGTTACTACAGAAAATTGAGGAAATGACGCTGTACTTAATTGATCAAAGTCGAGAAATCAAAAGTTTGAAAAATGAAGTTCAGGCTTTGAAAACGCAACAACGTTAATTGTTCCAAACAAATATAAATCTTAGTGCGAATAGTAAACTTCAATAAACTATTCGCACTAATTCATTTGAGACAACTATCCTTAAAATAACTTCACAATATCTACAAAAGCTGTTGTCACGCCATAGTTGTAAGGTCATCGTTAATGATTTTTAAATGAATACACTTTATGAGACAGTTTCAAGAAAAAAAAAGCAATCAATCAAGGTTATCTAGGTTCAAATATCCGATTGCTAAATTTACATTTGTTTTCGAGCGATACTAATGAGTCAAATTAGTGTCACACGAACAAAATTGCTCCCTATTGAAGAAATCGTTTGCTCCAAGCCGATATCCCATATAACAGCTTTACCGAGATCAAAATCCCACGCCTACTATTTAGAATTCAACTTCAATTCCCTGGTGAAGGTCATAGAATTCTATGAGTGTCTCCTCTAACTAAGTAAAGATCCTAAAAGATAAATTAAAACAACCAAGCCCAATCTTATACTAGATTGGACCTAGTTCTTTTTTAGATCTCCTTCATAAATTTTCTTTATCATCATTTTTCAAAAAAATTTAATAACTGTTAGGCCCTAAGAACTTTTCATTGAAATTCCCATTTTCAATTTAATATTTAAAACTAGCTATCAATACATGTAATTTGACTCGATCTCCGGCGCCATAAAACACATAAACATTTACTTGAAATACTATTACCTTGTGAAGTTTAAAAATATCACTTCAAAAGATATAGCTTGGCAACAAATTTTAGATGATTTTATTTTCTATTTCCATTCCAATCTGTTACGCTTACTTGATAAATTGAATGCCATTTCTCAATAAAAAACCCTATATTTTGCATATCGCTAGAGATTAAATTTTTCAATTTTTCCACCTCCCGTTGAAATCCATTTGAAGAAAAACTTATACCCAATTTATAATGCGGTGAGAACAGTTCATTTATCAAAACTATACCTTTATTCCCATCCTCTCTTAACCTCATTTTAGTAAGACTATTAGGAGGGATTCCAAAATTTATTCCATTTAACTCTTTTAGCTGTTCAATATTCTCAACCGCTGGTGACAATTTAAAAATATTCAAATATATCTGAATCCATCTATCGTCCCGATTTATATAAACATTAAGATTTTCTAATATTGAATTATTCAATAAACGACCGATTTCAAAAATATAACAGTTTATTCCAGCATTCCAGCCAAACCAGGAAGTGCTGAATGGAGATCTTTTAAACCCCTGTTTTTCGAGCTTTGGCAGACCTTCTTCCATGAAGATTTTTTTTCTTATAACTAAAAGCTCTTTTTTCGACACGTTGTATGTTAATCCCATTTATCTATTATTTTGTGAACCTACTCCTGCGCCTGCACCAGTCGTCACAGCTCTAGCTGAATTACCCAATCCTTTACTGGTTGTCCTATCAACAATCAAGCCTCCTGCCGTCTGAACATTACCTTCTGCAGCCACTTGATTAGGAGTCAAAGAAGATGTATTAAATTTACTTTCAACCGTCAATTCTTTACGCGTAAATACGTTTTTCATTTTATGATCGTATTTAGCCACCTGAACACGTCCCGTGGCTGTCGCTCGTCCTGTATCAACGTTTGCCTTACCTTTACTCACGTAACCTTTAGCAGCATATTTAATTTTAGTTACACACTCTCTCTATTTTCTTTTGCCTAGTTTGAAAAGCAGCTATGTCACTATCTATTTTTTGATTTGGTTACTTTCAATTATAATTCTCAAATGCTGATATTATTTCAATCGGGCTCTTTGATGATAGGCTTGTGAAGTTCGTACCATCTTTTTACAAAACGATCAATATTTGTCATATCTGATTTGACCAGATGTTTTAATCTTTGACGTTTGTATTCATAACCAGATTTAGTGAAATAGCATTTTATATCATAGGATGATGAAAAAAGCATATGATACAGTGGTGAACCTTTATAATCGTCACATCTTAATTGCATATACTTATTCTTATTATTAATTGACATATAAAATGGCATTCCATCAGTTCCTTTCATAGAAATAAGTGAATCAATTTTAGGAACTAGTTTGAATGCGCAGATGTAAAAACATATATTATTTTCATTTTTATTAATTGTCACATAAAGCATTTCTAAATAAGTATTTTCAGTAAGACGACAAAAATTGTAGTTAAATTCTTGGTGAGCCAGATCAAATTCTCCATTGGAATCATTATTGAATACTGACATTTCAAAACCATTTTTCAATAGCGATGGAATACCAACTTCTTTAAAAATATCGTTTCTGTCTTTTAGTAACTGCTTTTTTTGATAGTTCAAAAAAATAATCCATATTAAAATCATCTATTTGTTTGAGCGCTAGCCTCCCCAGCGCTACCTACAATAGCTCCTCGAGCGGCCTCGCCTAGACGTACACTTGTTGTTCTATCGTTAAATTTACATTTGTTTTCGAGCAATACTAAAGAATCAAATTAGTGTTCATACCAAGAAAAATTGCTCTCTATTGAAGAAATCACCTGCTCCAAGTGGATATCCCATATAACACCTTTACCGATATCAAAATCCGATTTCCATAAATAGCATACTTTCTAAAAAAGCGCTCTCAGAGACGGGAAGATCATCAATACTATTGCTTATTAAGTTATTATAACTATCAAAAAGTCTTAAATTATCAATTTTAACATGTATAATGTTTTGCTCATCAATTCCCTTTTCAATCGCAAGAACTGTAACGTTATAATCATATTCATTAACCCTAGTTTTATAAGTCCAAATTTGTTCCTGATTTTATAGTTTTCATATTAATATTATTCTCCTTCGGCAACCAAGTCATCCGTATCTTAGAAAAAAACAAATAATTTTATCTATTTTTAATATAATCATTCGAAAAAGAAAAAGCTATTCGAGCACTTTATATCGAAAGATTTCAAAATCTATTTCAGTTTGAGTCTTTCTACCCAGACGTTTGGTCTGCCTAAATAGTGATCTTTTATTCGATCTTCGACATGGTTAGCTTCCCAAACAGCGGCTCGTTCTAAATTAGCGCATTCTCCTTTTGCAGCAGGTGTAACTTCTCCCGTATTAGGGTCATATAAATCACATTTATTAAAATTATAAGGATCCTGTATAAATTTCATTGGTTGGATAAGTAAATCGTGTCTAATTGGAAGCTTTCCTATCTTTTTCCACACCCCCTTTGTGACGACATCATCATATACCGCTATTATAAAAAGCACCTTACATTCGAGAAGATAATTTAAATCTTTTATCTTATCTTTTGACTTATAGTCAAAAAAAGCATATCCCAGCCCCTTTAATAATATCTGAGCATAAATGAAATACTCATTCTCTATATTAATCTCTAATATAGCACCTTCCGTTATTCTTTGTCTTTTCATTTCAATTTTAAAGCTTCCTGCATGTATTTTTGTAATCTTTTATTATGGGGACTTATACCATTAATGCGATTTCCTGACGTCCCTCCTACTGATATAGCCCCACCGCTATTTGTTATATTTATCTGCTCTCGTACCCTATTATCATCAGAGTTTGTAAAGGTTTTATCCAAATAAGCTGGTCCATGAGTTTCATTCATATGATGGTTTTTGTCCCTTTTGGCTATGTTTTTTTCAGGGGTATTAGTCCCACTCGTCCTACCTGAATACCTTCCGTGTTTTTTAGGATCTAACGCATCTTTAAAATAAGTTTGAAACGTTTTCTTGGCCTCAGTACTTACTTTCTTAACAACTTCCTTTTTAACCGCTTGATAAAGAACTTTCGAAACAGGTTGACTTTGCTGCCCGCCAGGCAGTGAATTTGTTACTATTGATGTATTGTAACTATCGTATGCCTGTTGAATTTTTGCAGCGTCTCCTGCAAGATCCCTTGTTGGAGCGACAGCTGGTTGAGATGTTGTCAAATATCCTATTATTAAAATAATTGGCACTATCGGCACTCTTCCGTCGGGATCAATAAACCGTATAGGATTATCAAAGGCGTAGTTATATAGGGAATATCTCCGCATCTTCTCCGCCATAGGATCCACCACATTCCACCGTCCTATCTCCGCATCATAGAATCTTGCTCCGTAGTCCAATTGCCCCTCAAGTATATAAGAACTTCCCAAAGTATGCGTACCGCCATTTAGGTCAGCCTGCATCTCTTTGCCATTATAAAGATACTTATTATCGATACTCGTTGCAATACTCTTCGTCTTCCCAAATGGATAATAATCCTGCTTTTGCATTACTGCCGCAGTTGGCACGGTAGCTGTGCCTTCTTTCTTCAATACTATACGTACATTACCCAAGTGGTCCGTCAGATTGTAGTAATAGCTATATGCCCCCGAACTGTTCAACAGAAAACCATCCTCAGTACCAATTCGTTCAATGACCGGACTACCAGTTCCAGTCTTACTGTATTCTATTCCTCCGATATAATCCCGTTGCGCATTGATTCCTCCTACATCCGACGTTCGGCTTAGTTTTGTTCCAAGGGCATCATAGGTGTAAGAGATAGTCTTTCCTCCTCCACTAACTGTTTTCGGAAGGTTCAGCTGATTGTAGCTCAATAGCATACCAGTACGGTCCTTGGTTGCATTCCCGTTCAGATCATAGGTAAACGATCCTGACAGACCTCCCGACAATGTATTCAACCGATTACTTTTATTGCTATTGTTATAACCATACGTGATAGCTGTACCATTGTCCCGGATCAGTGTCCGGATATTGCCCATATCGTCATATTCTAGAGCCTCACTCATTACTGTTCCCGAACTTACACCACTCTTTAACCTGTTTAGGACATCATAGCTGTAGTTAAAAGTACTACTTGTGGTAGCGGAATATCCCCACAGTTGCTGAGCGATATTACCATTGTACTGCGCATTTGCAAGCACTGTGTTTCCGTTGACATTATAGTTCAGTAATGAGGTGAACTGCGCCGAACTGCCTTTGGTCTGCCAGCCACGTTCGTTGTAGGCATAAGCTATGCTGGTCATAAAATTACCACCGCCATTCTCACTGTGAAGTGATTTGGTCGTAAGCTGGCCAATCTCGTTATAAGACAGTTTACTTTGGATAACCTCTGTTTGACTATTCACCTTTTTCCTTATCTGAACTAGACGCCCCTGATGGTCATAATCATTGCCCGTTGCAAGAGTAACAGCAGTCCCGGTTGCTGGAGTGTGTACCCTGGTAATTTTGACAAGTTGATCCGTAAAATTGTATTCATTTGTGACGATATCGTTACCGCCAAGATGGTTTGTGCTACTTACTCGCACAATCCGGCCCTGATCATCGTAATCATTGACAGTCCATAACCATTTTGCGGGGCTTGAATCGAGTACAAGCACCTTATTGGCTACGGGCAGACTCTGTGTCCTGATACTATAAGCACTATGGTCTGTAAATGGCAAACCTGGTATGGAAGTATAACTATCATAATAGTTGACTGCCTGAACGGTAATATTGCCTGTATTCTGCGGGATCGTATTGTTGGTATATCCTTCCATAGCAGTTCCGCGCTGTTCCCAAAGGGGACCTGTAAAGGATGACAGCGCTGACTGTAAGCTGCTCTGGTCATCACCGGTGTGCCCTTTCTCTATTCCGGTCAATATTACTCTTCCCTGAGCGTCATATTTGGTAAAACTCCATTCCCCACGTGCTACCTGTTCAGCGTCACGTGTGAACACCACCTGGTCATTATTGTTATACACAAAATACTCCAAGCCTTTTCCCGGTATTTTTTTCCTGACAACCCGTTTTCGTGCATCGTACTTATAAGCATAAATAAGCTCAAAAAAATCTCCGCTAACCGTTTCCGAAAATGTGGTACCCGTAAATCCTGGTGGCAGTACATAGCGAAGATCACCAAAATCATCATAAACATAGTATGTATTTAATGCTTTGGATTCTGTTTCCCAAATTCGCTTAAGGACCACACGATCCTCAAAGTCCTTGAATTCCTCCACTGTGCCTTCTTTGGACGGCGGAAGCCCGGTCCCATTTTTATTGATCCAGTTTTCGTCTTTCAGCACTGTTTTGTAAAGCCTGCCTGCCGCGTAGTAAGTAGCTGCAGCACCATTGTTTGAGGTATTGATAGTCCATAAACGGACATCGTTGACACCATTGGTTCCATATTCGGTTGCTACAGTTCGCCCTGCATTTGCTCCCGAAGGCACCGTATTCCGGTCCGTAGCAGGCTGCCAGGCCGTACCCGGAGCCCCCTGCTGTTGAACGCGGTTCAAAGGGCTACTTTCAAATACGGCAACAGCATAGGGGTTACCTGTCTTCATCACTGCGGGATCCCAACCGCCTCCTACCTTGTAAAAATCAGCTTGGGTAGTCTTTGCAGCACTTCTAAAACTTCCATTGCTGGATTGCTCTGCATAAGGCAAATATTTTGTATTCTCCCTGCCAAACCCATCGTATTCAATATGCTGAACAATGTCCTTATACGTCGGACTCGCCATCAGCTGTACAGTTTGTACCGCGCGGCCCAAACCGTCAAAATACTGAATTGTATGATTTTCCTGCCCGATGGTACGCTGTGCTGCCAATTGGGCTATCCTTACTGTATCCCTAAAAGTCCGGGTCAAGATATAATTCTGGTTTGAGGTGGGGATGCTCACAATATTCTGACCTTGTACAATACCGGCTGTCAATAAAGATAATATGGTTAAAAAGTTCTTTTTCATAATTTCGTCCAATCTTTTATTTAACAATATATCCGTCGTTATTGGAAAGAGTGATCACGCTGTTATAGCAGGTCGTGACATCTCCACCCTCTCCAGGTGGAAGCCCCCTCGTGGCTATATCCCCCTGGGCTACCCGCGATATTTCGATAGGGCCGCCCTCACAATAGCTCCAACCCGTACTAAAGCTTCGTGAAGATGCCCCTGCTTCCAGTATTATCTGATATTCATATTCCAGTACTTGCGTTGGCGCTGCATTAGAAGTAATAGTCGTTTTTTCTTTGAATTTGATCTGTATGGGATTTATAAGTGTGTAAGGAATTGTACAAGCCGCATCCGAATAAAAGGAAACAATGTATGGTGTGGCAGTTTTCATCACTCCATTATGATCTGATGTTGTCTGGGGACCGGTGGTCAGCTTTGCATACAATACAGAAGGCTGTGTCACCGGAGGTACGATGACCGGTGGGTCAGCAACATCAATATAGTTATAATCATACACGCTTTTTATATGATGGTTATCATCTTCGATCGATCTTAATCTGTTGAAATCATCATAGGAAAAATAACTGGTTTCAGCACTGGGCGAAACGATGCTGCGTATGCCTATTCCCGGGTAATGCGTATAGGTCGTAACAGAAGCATCCTGCGGATATATGCGGACATCGTCAATTCCGTTCGGCGCGGCAATAGTGATATTGCCCGTATAGCCCTGCTTCATATATTTCCATACTCCCCCCTGTAGTAGCCAATATTCAAGAAGATACGATTTGCTATTGGGACGTTGCCAGGATAGTGCATATGACCCCGTGAAATACTTGGCTCCTGAATGTGCATTTCCCACCGTACCATTTTCTTCAAAACCTTCATAAAATAGTTCATTTTCCTCCCCGTTTACAATCTGCCCAATCACCTCCGTTCCAACTGAAGGATATCCTACCAGCAAAGGATTCGACGCATAACCATATTTATAGGAAGTGGAAGACCCTTGCTTCAATTTTTGTGTTATTAGCTGCCCGTTTATATTGTAGGTAAAAATAACCCGATCAGAAAGCCTTGTATCACTTAGCAGATTATTGAATAGCTGTCCGGTTCTGGATTCAGCATTCAGCGCTGGGATAGCCCCATCAGGTTTGAATATTTTAATCGGTTTAAAGAGACTATTGTCATACTGTGTAACCGTCATATCCACAAGGGAGGAATCCGAAGTACGCTTTTTCCATATCTGCTCCTCCAGTACGACATTTCTCACATTTGCATTTAAGAATCCAGTCGAAATACTTCCAATGTAGTCTTCAGGATATTTATATTTGGACAGCAAAAGATTGCCATCGGAGGTTGTATTCCGCTGTAGTTTTAGATTTCGATGATTGTTATCATAGATATATTCCTTGCTGCTGAGTATCGGTTCACCGGTTTCGTAACTATACTCCCTTTCCTTAAAAAGGGATTTCCAGACCTGATAGTGAACCCCTAATTCTGGATTGAAAGCGTAGGGCGGTTCGGCAGATGGTCCACTCATGCCAAGTGTGCCCTTAGTTTGCTCAACCCTTAAGAAATTGAAGATGGTATCGTATTTAATTTTATACTCCATCTCCTTTTTGTTGAGCCGCACAAATTTATTGTTCACCTTACGGTAGGTAACAACCGAATCTAGATCAGCATCGAGATTAAATACCCTATCGTAGTCCTTGTAACTATAGCGTGTTTTTAAAGTATCTGTTCCTTTAACCTGTAGTTCGTCGACCACACTATAAAAATAGGTCTGTCCAAAAGCACCCGATGACGCTATTGTAGAACCATATATTATCCCCGGCATAATGGTAACCGTAGGTGATCCATTCTCCCAGACCAACTGCGTATAACCTTTGGCAGAAAAATTGGGACGCATATCCGAGCCGCTGGAATATCCCAAAGCATTTAGATATTTATATTCTTTGCGCATTTTTTGCCCATTTGAAGGGTCTACTTCTATGGCTTTCATTCTTAATCCAGATGTTTTTTCACCGATGATCTGTTCGGTACCTGGGCTCGTATAATTAAATTCACATTTAATGTATTCCTCTTTTATGTCATTCTCGACACGGGCTTCATATTCTCCCGGCAAAAGATGCAAGGTCCAATTGTAACCCGCGCCGTCGGACTCCAGTCCCAACTTAATTGAATTCTGTAAATTCAGTCCATCTCCCCCCACTACCGAATAGATATATAGATCAGGTACCGTATTTCGTGAATTGTTGTCTGCATAGGGAGAAAATGAACATCGGGCCTCTTTGAGTGGGGCAGTAACAACGGTATTAACGACAAATAAGTATGACCATGTTGGTCGACTGAAAGAAGTCCGGAAAAAAATCAATAACCAGGCGGAATTTGTCCAGAGCAGTCTGGCATACAACGAGATCGGTCAGTTGAAGCAGAAGAGCCTGCATGGTAATAGTTCTGCTGCTGCCCAGCAGCGTAGCTATGCTTATAACGAGCGCGGCTGGCTTACCCGGGTAAACGACCCTGCATCTGTGACTGCCCAAAGGCGCTTCGGGATGTTATTGGGTTATGGAAATGGCGGGCGTACATACAATGGCAATATTGGTACAATGCAGTGGAATACCACCGTAGGCACAGGACAGACCCAGACAGGGCTCCAGAGTTACAGTTACACCTATGACATGATGGACCGTCTGCGCAAGGGATGTTATAGTACGACAGGTAAGGTTGGTTTCTACAATGAGGAGTTTGCCTATGATAAGATGGGCAACATCGATAGCCTGCGCCGGAGCAATGGATCTACAGGGTGGTACAATAATTTTAAGTATAACTATATAGGTCATCGACTGACCAACGTGGCAGATGGCGGCACGGCCTTGAAGTCCAATACATTCAGTTATGATGGTAATGGCAATAATGTATCGAATTCGCGTATAGGCATTACGACTATTGAATACAATTATTTAAATTTACCGCAGAAGTTTGTGAAGGGTACCGACTCGCTTGTCTACAAATATGACGCTTCGGGCAAAAAGCTGACTAAAACGCATGGTACAGCTGTTACGCAATATGTGGACGGTATACAGTACAAAAACGGGTCAATTGAGTTTATACAGACTGAAGAAGGCCGCATTCTTCCTAACGGGAGTTCTTTCACATATGAATATTTTTTGGCAGACCATCTGGGCAATACGCGTGCTGTTGTAGATCAGTCGGGTTCTTTACGTCAGATTCAAGATTATTATCCCTTCGGGCTCGAGCTGAACCAGGGCAACGCCTTGAATAGTGCCGCTAATCTTTATAAGTACAACGGTAAGGAAAAGCAGGTAGAACTCGGTCTTGACCAGATAGATTTTGGCGCCAGGTTTTACGATCCCGAGATCGGCAGGTGGAATGTGATAGATCCGCTGGCAGAGCAAATGAGCCGCCATTCTCCCTATAATTATGCTTTTGACAATCCGCTTCGTTTTATTGATCCAGATGGTAGGGCACCCTTTGACTGGTATCTTCCAATGTGGGCTACGGGTTTTCAGGACGCTAAATGGATTGATGGTATTCAGTCATATTACGGGTATGCCTGGCTGGGTGGAGACAACTACATCTTTGGGAGCGAGAGTTTTCAGGAAGCCCGAATTTCTTCAGGCCTGGCCGCTATGGAGTACGATTTTTTATCCAGGTATAACCAGAATAAATCTGATTACAGGCGTCGGGCAGGGTCATTGTTTATGGGATATCCGGATGATATCGCATATCAGACCTATCTTGAAGGATTCGAAAGGTTTAAAGGCTGGGAGATAGATCCGTTTACTAAGCGCCCTACGGGAAATGGGGCTCTTGTTGATGCAAACTGGATCATTGATCTTGGTGTAGGTGGAGTGAGCGCTGCTGTCAAAGCCCTCTCTACAAGGTCTACATCAGTTGTTGCGGCAGAGCTTGTAGATGACATCAGCTCGCAAGGCTCAAAAGCAATTTCGGAATATTGGCCGAAAAATGGTGGTGCGTTGGGTAAATGGGAGAGTGAATTTTTATTACCAGGCACGGAGATAGATCGGTTTGGAAGTGGATTTGGAAAATACTTTTCTCCTAGAAATACACCTATGGATATGCGAGCATTACCAGGCGAGAATACAGGTGTTTATAACGCTTTCAAGGTTCTCAAGCCTTTTGAAGTTCAGTCTTCAACAATAGCACCTGCATTTGGGAAAATTGGATTAGGAAAACAATTTCTTGCTCCTGTAAATATGAATACTTTAATAAAAAGAGGAATAATTGTTCCAATAAAATAATATGAATCGAATAGAATTAAAAGAGAAATTGGAATTTTTAGGAATAAATGAACATTTTTATGACCTATATGGCAACCTAAATAGTGACAGTGTTATACTATATCAAAGTTATAATGAATGGCAGGTTTTCTATTTAGATGAACGAGGGAAAAGAAATAACATCAAAATATTTAAAACTGAAGACCAAGCATGTTTATATATTCTTGAGCTTTTCAGAGAATCAAATAGGATAACGAATAAATTCGGACTTAATATGTAGACCCACAGTATGACGATACATTTTGTAAAGTAAGAACCGTATTAGACCTTGTGTAAACCTATAATAGGAGGAGTCATTAAAGCAAGCAGAAGTTGGGCAAAGCCCTACTTTTCTTGCCCAATGCGCTGCAAATGGGGTTTAGAGTATCCTCCGGGGATACTCTCTTCGCTTAATGATAGCATTAAGTCTCTTTTTAGTATACTGGACAGTATACTTAGATTGATTGTATACGCTAGGCAAACAAATCCATAGGCTATATATCTAATATGCTAGCAATATAGATAAATATACATCTGGCTATCTGAATATAAGCAGTCTTTTAGCAATAACTGATATAGCTTTTTCCTTTCATCTCCTCAAACGTGAAAACTTTGAACACAATCCTTGACAGGTATTCCATCACCTGTTTGATTGAGTTGCTAGGATCCAATTCCAGATACAACAATGTTTCTTTTGAGTCCCATTGGAAGCCCATCTGCTGTAGTAGCCCTATCTGATAATCCCAAATGGCGTATTTACTCCTCAGAGTTTTTATTTTAGGAATACGTAGCATTAACTTTCTCCCTCTGGTAATTATGATCCCAAGATCCTGTTTACTATTGAGCATCAGTATGACTTTGCTAACTTCCTTTTGCGTCAGTTTTTCCAATATTTCCTCCAAAGTCTTTGAAAATGGAGATTCTGGGACAGTAAGGTTGTTCATCCGCTCCAATTTTTCTTCAGCGTCTCTTATCCACCGTCCGTAAAGCTCCCTTAAATCTTTTTGGCCCGGCAATGAGCGATTCTTTTTATAATGGGCAATCTGTCTAATCAGGATCTGTTTATCGCCATAATTGGGATCAAGAATTGTCTGCAATATCTGTAACTCCCTATTGACCTGCCCCAGCCTCTGAGCATAACAATCTGCCATCATATAATCCCAATCGTTAAGGCAGGTAGAAATAAACTTTTTTAGGTCCTTAGCCTCCTTCTGGTACAGTCCGATCAAAGTTTTCAATCTATCTAAATCATGCATAATATTGGAAGTTTACCAAATTTAATCATTGTTCACTATTAGTTGAGTAACCTCAAATAATAATATTCATATCCAAAAAATTGATTCATATTCATTGTGATGATTTTATTAAATTCGTTATATGACAGCAACTTACTTTAAAGCAAGAAAAGCCTTTGACTTAAATCCGCACCCTTTTGAACTAGGAAACATTTTGGGCCTCAAAATGGGGTATGAAGACAATCATTTTCTTTTGAAGGTCTATGATCTGGAAGAGAATGTATTTCAAGATTATTATCAGTACCATCTGGATTATTACCTTTCCGGCGGAAACCGCTCGGAAAAAGATTTCTTTTCCCATGTGTGGCATATCGTTTCCGATCGGATTGATTATTTTAAGGGACAGGATCCTTTCTCCTCAAAGCATTCCCTCCATATTTCTAACATCAGAAAACTGAATGAATTTTTGGATTTTCTCGCTCCACGAGACAAATGGAACATCAGGCCAAATGATCTGCTGATTAAGGAAAAGGATGAACAGATCTCGGGATTGCAGTCAGAACTCGAAATTCTGAGAAACAAACTGACCGATCTGGAAAAATACGAGGTATCCGTCAAACCGATGATACAAGATGATCATCTTCCCACTTTTATAGACCTGCTCCAACAGATGAGAGATCTGAAGCTTCCCAGTGGAAGGAAGCTACTAATCAGCGACCACGAAAGCCCTTTTTATAAAATGGTCTCAAAATATTTCGTCTACAATGGCAAACATATACCGGTCAATACCGTGCGTAACTATTTTGTACAGAAAGATCCAAAAGATTCCATGAAAGGCGTCAAAATCCCTGACGACAAAAAACTGTTCCAGATAATACCCATAAAACAGGGACAATAGCGATCCTGTTCGAATGTTGAACATGACCAGCGGAGTCCGATGGTCATCCAAACAGCCTTTCGTGTACCCAATTTTGTAGCAATGGCGAGGCACAACAGCCGAACCGGTATTGTTCACAAAATTGGTATACTATGGTATTTGACATCCTGACAAAAGAAGACTTACAGCAGTTCAAGAAAGAACTACTTGAAGAGATCACACAGGTTCTAAAACGAGAAACCCCAGCTGGCTTCGGAGATAAGGAATGGCTCCGAAGCAGGGAGGTCAGAAAGAAACTGGATATATCTCCCGGAACCTTGCAGAACCTACGGATCACTGGAATCCTCCCATTTAAAAAGATCGGAGGTAGCATGTACTATCGCAGCAGTGATGTCAATAAAATGATGGAAGGAGGTAAAGGCAATGGATAACTGTATGCAGGATCATTACTTTTGCTCATATTTAGAGCAAACTGCAAAAGACAGCAGGTTGCTTCCATCGCACATCGGACTGCTCCTGGCAATGTTCTATTATCACCAGAAAGAGAGTTCCGGGGAATTCTTTCATTCCAGCCGTAAAAAGCTGATGCATTTTTCACGTATAAAGTCCATTGCGACCTATCACAAATGCCTTTCCGATCTCATCCTTTATGGCTACGTGGATTACATCCCCTCCTGGCACCCGACAAAGGCCAGCAGGTTTCGTTTCATCATCGACTATAATTCTAGTAGCAATGGCTAGATCAGATGAGAATACACGGTCTGTCCGGTTCCCGGTGGAAGTGGATGGTCGTCTGGCGCTGCTCTCGCGTAAACTGGGTAGGACCAAGCGGCAATTGGTGATGGAGATGGTCGATTATTTTTACAGGAGCAAAAAAGACCCTGTTGACCTGAATGATGAGGTCCTGAAAAAAGAGCTCTCCAGTGGAGTAAATCGTATCCTTTCTTTTATCCGAAAACAGGAGACCGATCTATTGGTACCCCTGTATTCCATGCTGGACGAGCTCGGTGCTGTCTCCAGACAGCAATCTGGTATAATTGACCTGATTTCCGATGAACAGCAGAAATCCTCTGAATTTCTGAAAGCAAATACGGAATATCTCGGAAGTCTGGATAAAGTCCTTAAAAAGATATTTCTGGGGATTACCCAGAGGCAGGAATTAAAGGATGGTTTCAAGAGGATCCTTGAACATTATATTGCCCAGCGGGAAACACTGGGATGGCCGGTATCCAACGCAAAAAAAGAGGAACTTGCAAAACAGGTCAGGGAAGCACTGGATAAACTTTAGCTGCTATGTATATAAATATCACGGATTCCGAAACAAGGAATAATAAGGGAAGCTGTGGCGATCTTGTCGCCTATCTGGAAAAAGAAAACCGCCTTGCCGATAATAAAAAACAGGAGCACTGGTTCAATGGAGGACGGAACAATATTAAACCCCATGAAGTGCGCATCGGGATTGATGGCAATATTGCCAAACTGGGCAGGGACGACAGTAAGTTCTTCCTGCTCAATATCAGTCCTAGCAGAAAGGAACTCGACTTCCTGCTGGCTACTTATGGCGAGAACGGGACAAAAGAAAAATTAAAAGAATATGCGGAAAGGATCATGGATGAATATGCACGCAATTTTAAACGCCCAGGAATAGAAAATAACAAAGATCTGTTATGGTTCGCCAAACTGGAAAATTACCGCTACTATAGCCATAAAGATAAGGAGGTTAAGAATGGTACGAAAAAAGCGGGGCAGCGAAAGGAAGGCCAACAATTCCACATACAGGCTATCGTTAGCCGAAAGGACATCACAAACCGTATCAAACTGAGCCCGCAGAACAAATCACGGGGCAGGAATGTGGAACATTCCAAAAAGGTCGGGCAATTTGACCAGATGGCTTTTAAACAGTGCGGAGAAACTGTATTTGACAGGATGTTCGGTTTTGACCGAAAACTGAAAGAAACCTTGCAGTATGCGAATATCATGAAGAATGGCAATGCGGAACAGAAAGCACGGCTTCATACCTTTGACAGGCTTCTGGAAAGTGGGGCTATTCCAAAAATGAAAGAAGGCTGGACAGATACGATACTTTCTAACCCCGTTCAGGACAGATCTACCATACTTGGCGACATATTTTCCTCATTTGCGACAAATGGTCCGGGACTTCTGGATATTCTTCTTGATCCTGTCCAAGAGTTTGGAGGTCAAGGAACGGTTGCCGATGAGGAAGAAAGAAAAAGGAAGCGCAAAAAGAAAAAACGTGGACAGCGGAGACAATAGGCTATTTGAATATTTATCAATATAAATAGACCGATATATGGGTATCCACTGTCCGCACCTGCAAATTTACCCACGATGGTACAAAGATCAAGGGTATACTAAGCGCGCCTACCCACAATCTCCCAGCTAGCGCCCTTGACCCAATTGTGCCATCTTGTCTTTTGGTGGCCTAAGCGGTGACAATGGGATGGTATGTTCCAATTTAATGCGCTTAAATGGAGGGCTTTAGTGACAGCTATTTTAGCTGTAACATATATCGGTAATTGATACGCTATTGTAGCATACCATAAAAAATCGTTCTTTTGATATATCGATATTAAATAACCCAAACTGTATTTCCATTATATATCTGAATGCAAATTAGCGATATTCTATCTAAAAGGCTTAGTCAATAATTCTTGGTTTTGTCCTCATAGACATTCTAGTTTTCGGTCAGATGAGATATATCATATTTTTCATGCTCTTTTTTTGCATTTTCTATCGCAATTTTGAAAATCAAATCTGCATCTGTATTAGAAATATCAGCAAGCTTCAAAATATCTTTTAACGTGAGTTCCTCGGGATGTTCAAACCTAGTGATAAATGTATTGTACCCCATTGACATAGCTTTGTAGAGACCATTGACATAAAAACTTGGAGTTGCGATTTCTTTCATATGTTTAATTTCGTTTGATTGAAACCTAGCCTTGATATTTTTTAAAGCATCTTCAAGTTTTTTTAAATTTATATCCGTTTTCTTATTGTGTTTTTCATTCATAATAATTGATTTTTTTGAATATGAAGGAAAACAACTGTATTCTAATGATTTAATCTCATAATAAATCTATATAATCTTGAAATAAGAATAAATAATTTTGTTTTTGACTTTTATATTTTTATATTTGTTTTTGGAAATCCTATATAAGGATTTTTCAGTTTTGTTTTTGAGTTTTAACTTAGAGTCTTGCGGCTACATTTCTCACGCCGTAACGCAGGGCAGCAGTGTAAAACCCCACATCTTCATTGCTATGTGTATATTTGTATGCATATGGTAGATGTGGGCCTGCTGTAAATCCGTGTTACGTAAGGCGTGAGAAACTTTAATGTAGCCACGGTTTGCAGGCCCACATGTATCAATTGGCCAGCTAACTGTCAAGACTCGTTAATATAAAACGAGTATGAACCTAAAAAAGCAATTTCTACGAAACATAATTTCCGCCCCTGAGTAAGCAATTAGCCGTCTAACGGCTTCCACTTTCCTACACTAAGGAGGCGCCCCTGTGTCTAGGTTTTTTATAAACAAATTATGAACGTTATAAACCTATTTACAAAT
Organism: Sphingobacterium sp. UBA7038; assembly: GCF_002494055.1. Taxonomy (NCBI): domain Bacteria; kingdom Pseudomonadati; phylum Bacteroidota; class Sphingobacteriia; order Sphingobacteriales; family Sphingobacteriaceae; genus Sphingobacterium; species Sphingobacterium sp. UBA7038. The sequence continues at coordinate 57,008 of NZ_DLAV01000024.1, read as the reverse complement.
GAAGCTATTTTACAGCTACATGGAGCGCCTGTGTATTTATATAATACACTGTATATCCCTATATCTATCTATTACGCCGGCTATATTAAGACATAAACCAGTATATGCCCGGCAGGTATTTTTATTACCGGTATTTTGTTTCATAATGTTTAGTTTATCGGCTCAGACGCCCCGCGAGGACAGCGGGGTCGATGGGCTCTCACATCTTGTTGGTTTAAAGCCGGGTGATAAGATACCTGAGGTTGTATGGAACCAGTCGCTCGAATTGAATTATTTCAATGGGAAGAAAAAAACAATCAAGTTCTCTGATCTGAAAGGGAAGCTGATCTTACTGGATTTTTGGGCAACCACCTGTCCGAGCTGTATCGAAAATATTCCACACATGGAGGAAATCCAAAAGCGATATCCACAGGAACTAACAGTAGTATTGGTAAATAGCAAAAGAAACAAGGATACTCCCCGCAGGATTAAGCTTGTATTGGATCGATACAAAGAAAAGTACAATTTTGAAATCAAACTGTTGACCTTATTGGATGATACGATACTAACAAACCTTTTCCCTCACAATACCATACCCAATATTACCTGGATCAATCCGGATGGTATCTTTCTGGGAAATACATTGCCAGATGAAGTCGGCATAAAAAAAATCGAAGCTATTCTCCAAAATAAAAAAGCAGATTTACAGCTGAGCGGTAAATTTCGGAATAAGGATAACAGAATGGCAACACCGCCGATCTTTGATACAACGGGTGTTAAATTCCTGTCCGCTATAACTGGCTATTTACCCGACTATCTACCAACTTATCCGAACGTCGCCTATAAGAATGATAAGTCCAACTATCAAATGGTTAATGCGGCCTTCAATTTTATGCTAAGAATTGCTTTTAAAAATGAATTGAAAGGTTTTGAAAGTACTGACTATGTGTTTGAAGAAGGGTTAAAGGATAAGATCCAACAAATGATACTGGGCGGTTCGCATCGCCAGTACAAATACAGCTATCAGCTCTTTGTAGCGGATACAATCTCGCCCGGCAGGGCTGAGCGCTATTTTCAGAAAGCTTTTAAAGATTACTTCCACCTCACTATAGAGAGGAAAAGAGGCCCGGTGTCCTATTACAAAATCGAAATTTTGGAAAATATTTCGGATTTGAAATCCAAAGGCGGTATGCATTTGGTCAATGTAAAACCTGAGGAAGGGCCAATTTCCTTTCGGAACTTTCCGTTGATAACCTTGCTCAGCCTATTGCATCACTATGTTGACCTGCCAGTTTCCTATAACGGGAATGAAATCATGCAGATCGACCTCACTTTTCCAGTGGGTTTTGAACGGATGCCTGTGGAAGAGAAGCTGAGTTTTTTGGCCAGTAAGGGCATTGTGTTGACCAAGCAGCAGCAGGAAAAGGAATATCCCTACATCAGCCGTATTTATTAATTCGAAAGACTTATTGTTATGAAACCATCAGATTTATTCAATCACACCGGAGAATGATTAAATCTGATAGCTTCATCGCAACTAAAACCGCCGAAGGCAGCATGAACCGAGTGAAACGAGCTCACGAATACCATTGAGAATAAATACTTATGAATAATGCCTTAAAGGGAAAATTGACGAATGAATAAACAAATTAAAGAGATGAAAATATATTATTTAATAGTCCTTATACTCTGTTGCCCTTTTATATGTCCGGGGCAGCAGGATCAACTGCTGATCTCGGGGCAGATTTATTCGAGTGAAAGCAATCAGGCGCTGGCGGGTGTGACGATCAGGCTGATCGGAAAGGGCACTGTGGCCCATAGTACCTCGGATGGAAAATTTAAAATAAGGGTGCAGAGTTTGAAAGATTCACTGGTTTTCTCCAGTGTGGGCTTTATCGAAATAAAGGTGGCGGTAAGTTTCTTTGATCGTGGAACACCTTTATTTTTGGATAGGCAGGTTAACTATCTACAAGAGGCGCTGGTCAGTACGGGGTACCAGACCGTAAAAGCGCGCGATATCACAGGGGCTGTCGAAGTTGTTTCCAGTGAATTACTGGGGCAGCAGACGGGGTTAAATGTGCTCCAGCGCCTGAATAACGTAACTGCTGGTATCCGCTTTGATAACCAGTCGATCAATAACCCGGATCTTCAGAAACTGAATTTTTCAGTGCGCGGGCTGAGTACAATAAATGGTAACCTTGACCCGCTGGTGGTGCTGGATGGTTTTATCTACGAAGGTGCAATTGGAAATATAGACCCAAATAACATTGAATCTGTTTCGATATTAAAAGATGCTGCCGCCAGTGCTATCTGGGGAGCAAGGGCGGGCAATGGGGTAATTGTCATGACCTCCAAAAAAGGAGGTATCGGCTTGGCTCGGCAGGCGAAGATCTCGTTCAGCAACACATCCATTATCCGACAGAAGCCTGATCTGAATCAGCTTTACCAGCCCTCTTCCCGGGATTTTATCGAGGTAGAGCGTATATTATTTGATGGTGGATATTATGATACTTTCCTTAATTATCTACCCTATTACGCGATGACCCCGGTCATCAATTTGCTTAATGGTAGAAAACAGGGACTCGTCACAGCGGCAGATTCGGCGCGCACGATTGATTGGCTTGCAGCTCAGGACGGTCGTCGCAATTTTGCAGATAGCTTTTACGGTGCCGCTTTTTCCAATCAGCTTTCCTTGCATATCAATGGGGGTAGCAACTCAAACGCTTATGGATTGGGCGTAGGCTATACGACAGACCGGACAAATCTGGATGCACGGTCACGAAAAATAAACCTGCTCTTTTCCAACAGCTACAGACCTATAGAAAAGATGCAATTAGATTTTACAGTCAATTTTACCCAGCAGCATGACCGTTCTGGGAAACCGGATTTTCGGGCTTTTAATACAGTGGGCAAATCTGTTCCGTATCTCTATTTTAGAGATGCAGCAGGAAATGAAACACCTTTTGAAAGTATGTACAGCAAAACTTACCTCGACCTGCATTATGCAGATGGCTACCTGGACTGGGGATACTATCCTTTGCAGGACTATAAATACGACCGGAAGACAAATCATCTGAACGAGTTATTTGCGACGGCTGGTTTGCGCTATCGGCTGTTTGACTTTCTGAATGCTAATGCGGGTCTTCAATGGCAGGATCAGCGTGTCGATAGCGAAAACCTGCATGAAAAAGACAGTTATTTTACACGCTTAAAAATCAATCAATTTATGACTGTTGATCCGGTAAGTGGGCAGCGCAATTATAATGTACCCATGGGCGCTATCCGTGCACTGGACCAGCAACAGGGAAGATCGTACACAGCAAGGACACAGCTGGATTTTAACAAAACCTTTGGCCTGCATCGTCTTCAAGGTATAGTTGGGGCAGAGATTCGGGAAAATCAGCTTTCGGGAAGTTCAAATACGGCGTATGGCTATAATGAGGTGCCGCTCACTTCGGTGCCTGTAGATTACCTGACGGCATTTGCCACGGTGCCTGACAATCTATATTTAAACATTGTGGGTGCGCCCATATTTACCAAAACGACAAATCGCTTTGTTTCGTTATATAGCAACTGGACTGATCTGTACCGTGATAAGTACGGCCTGTCTGCAAGTTTTAGAAGGGATGGCGCCAATATCTTTGGAGCAACCACCAACGACAGATGGTCGCCGCTCTGGTCTGTGGGTACGTCCTGGCAAATGGACCGTGAGGAGTTTTTTAAGGTGGACTGGATAGACGCGCTCAAGCTCAGGGTTACGTATGGCTATAGCGGTAATGTTGATCTCCGCAAGACGCCCGAACCGATTGCCGGGAGTGGGACAGACCGCTATACCTTATATCCTATGCTGGGTATTTCCAATCTGAACGATCCCTCGCTGCGATGGGAGAAAGTGGGCATGCTCAATGTTGGCACTGATTTTTCAATAATAAAAGGCCGCTTATCGGGCTCTATCGACCATTACCGAAAATATGGCAAAGACCTCTATGGAGAGACTGCCTACGATTATACGACATGGGGCAGCAAGGGAACAATCGTAAAAAACGTGGCTGAAATGCAGGGCTGGGGCTGGGATATTAAACTGAATTCGATAAATACAGCCGGCTCATTGCGGTGGAGCAGCAATCTTTTGCTGGGGATCAATAAGAATAAAACGACGGCCTATTATAGTAATCTGAATGAAGGCCTGGTGTATTTTCTGGCTGATGGTAATCGGATAAATCCAGTCGTCGGTCTTCCGCTCAATGCCCTTGCAGCATATACATGGATGGGGCTCAACAATCAGGGGATGCCACAGGGATTGTTGGATGGCCGGGCAAGCTCAGATTATACCGCCATATTTAGATCAGCATCCATGAACCCAATGGGCAACGAGACGATCACCTATATCGGCCCTGCTAAGCCAACCCATTTTGGTAACCTGATCAATACCTTTTCGTTTCGTGATTTTGATCTTTCGGTCAACTTGAGCTATAAGGGCGGTTATTATTTCAATAAGCCCACAACCAGTTACTATACGCTGTTTCAGTCAGGGATAGCCTATCCTGATTTTGAGCAGCGCTGGCAAAAGCCCGGTGACGAACAGATAACGGATGTACCGGCCATGAATTATCCGGTATCGACCGATGCGGATGCTTTTTACGCCAGGGCGAGCATCAATGTATTAAAGGGAGATCACCTACGGCTGGAATATATCAACCTCAGCTGGAAAAAATCTTATAAGGTCATGGCCAAGGAAGTGAATCTTCGGCTATTTGCTAATGCCAGCAATTTAGGGATGATATGGTGTGCCAATAAGGAAAAGATTGACCCTGAATTTGCTTATAGGCTGCGTCCTTCAAAACAGTTTTCATTGGGTATACAACTGGAATATTAGAATTGATCAACCGAATCAATATGAAAAAGATAAAAAAAGAGCTGTCAATCTTACTGGGTATCATTGGCATGCTGTTATTGCATAGCTCCTGTAGCAAGTATCTGGACATTCAATCCAACGATGGGTTGGTGGTCCCCAAAACGCTGGAAGACCTGCAAAAATTACTGGATAATACGCTTACGATGAACCGGGGAATTGGATCGATGGGGGAGATCTCAGCAGATGATTATTTTTTGGAGCAGTCGGTACTGGATATGCAGACGGATATGGACCGGTTAAATTATACCTGGCGGAACAATCTGTATAACTTTAGCAATGATTGGTCGACAGGCTATGCGCCTGTGTATATCTCCAACTTAGTTTTGGAGCGTTTGGGCAAGATTGAGCGGACAGCGGCCAACGCAGCGGACTATGATCGGATCAAGGGGACCGCTCTCTTTGCAAAATCCAATCAGTACCTATCCTTACTATGGAATTATGCTAAGGCTTTCCACAGTACAACAGCTGCGTCAGATTTAGGGATCGTGTTGCGGGGTTCCTCGGATATGAACGAAAAGTCAGAGCGCTCTTCAGTATTGGCCTGCTATGAGGCGTTGCTGAATGATCTACGCGGCGCTTCGGATCTATTGCCACAGAAGAGTGCACATGTGATGCGTCCTTCAAAAGCGACTGCTTATGGTTTACTGGCCCGGGCTTACCTTTCGATGGCCAAATATGATTCGGCCTATCATTATGCAGATAAAATGTTAGAGATAAAAAATGATCTGATGAATTTTAATAACACTGCAGAGGTCGATCGGACAGGTACAAATCCGTTTTTACCATACAATAAGGAAATTGTAGGCTATTATGAACAGACTTCCAATGGTACTCCCTTGATACGTATTGCTCAGATGGACACAGTATTGTATAACTCGTTTGAAGCGAATGATCTCAGGAAGCAGGTTTATTTTAAATCCGGTGTTAATGGGTATCAAGCATTTAAAGGGAATTATGCCGTGGCTTCCAGCGCTTGGGAAACAGTATCGCCATTTGGCGGGATTGCAGTAGATGAAGTCTATCTCATTCGGGCGGAATGCATGGCACGTACTGGCAATTTAGTGGAAGCGCAGGCCGATCTCAATACGCTATTAGCTACACGATATAAAGCCGGAACTTTTAGGCCTTATCAGTTGACTGTCACAGCGGATGTACTCGACCTGATATTAAAAGAGAGACGAAAAGAGCTGATTTTTAGAGGGCTTAGGTGGATGGATATCAAACGCCTGAATCTTGAAGGGGCGAATATTGTACAAAGGCGGTTTTTGGCCGGAAAGGAGTATCGGTTGGAGCCTAATGCAAACCGGTATGCTTTGCCATTGCCGGATGATATTATTCGCTTGACAGGAATCGAACAAAACCCACTTTGATAGAACAACCAAAGCCTCCCATATAGGGAGGCTTTGGTGTTTTGAGGAACTGTTTAATTTCGGTTCAACGGATTGAAAGGTGTCGAACTCGACCCTCCGGTACGCTGCGGAATATAACCTGACCCAGCGCCAGCTGCACCGGGAGTTGCATCCATCGAAATTTTTGCTGGATCTAAAGCCGATCCGCTCAAGTCTGTATTGTCAACTGAAAGCGAACAGGCTTTATTGTTCGTCAGATTACAACTATGCCCATTTGGCGTAGTCGTCCAGCGTGATTCATCAGCAACCTGAGATGCATTCAATGGATCTCCGTTGAAATAAACAGTCACAGGAGCTAAACTTTTTCCTGCATAAGCCTCAGCACCTTTAAATGCTGAGAATCCGATAATCATGGCTCCTCCTAATATCATGTAGCCATAATTGTTTAAAAATTTGGTTAGCATTTTGCTACCCTCCTTTCTGTACTGCAGGCCAGTAATTGATTAGTAAAGCTGCTAGCCTGCAAACTTTTGGTAAATAATTGTCGGTACGGTCCTGTGTACCGATCGTATAAGGTTACCAGCAAACCTTTTAAATTGCTGCTGGAAGTATTGGGCTCCCAATAGTCGTAAATGCTGTCCGGTGCGTACCAAATACCCTTTGACTTTCTATAGTGGATATTCCAGTAGCTGATGGCTCCCATTGCCATAAAGCCTATCAGAAATAATGCGATATGTGCTCTGCCCGTCAGTGCACGCTCGCCATATCTGTCCTCCGTACGATGCAATCGCCATCCACTTATCGATAGGCCAAGAATAACGAGATTAAAGATCAAATGCGTTGTCCAGGAAATATTGCTCAAAAAGCTGGTACACATACAGGGTTTCTTTTCATATACATTCAATACCCCCAGACCGATATAGATACTAAAAGCAATAAGCAGTATGATCGAAACTTTCCATCCCAGGGCGCGCAGCCTGACCGGTGGCATTCCCAGCAATACGCCAATACCGATTTCCATGAGCGGAAGCAGCCAAAAGAGTATCGGAGCCAAAGAACTGATCACTGGTTGCTGCTCTAGGGCAATCTTGAACGCTCCTAGCTGCCAGAGTTTTTCCATCCCCACATAGACCCAAAAAAGCACCATTGCTGCCCGAATGATCTTGTATATCATGTTGCCGGCTTTATTTGCTTTCATAACTTTAATTTTTTATTCGTATTTATTATTTCTTTTCCTTGTTTTATTATATTTCGCCGTTTCAAAACAGAGCGCTGTATCTGCACCTCCATTTGATACAGCGGCCTGCCTCAGCGTCAGCTTCTACTTTCTCGTACGCTGTAAAACAAAGTTAGTATGGAAAATCGGCCGGCGCAGGTGTGACGAAATGGTTGATCTGGAGAGTGTACCTGCCTCTATTCGATTTAAATAAAGACTGGGATGTAATGAAGATGTATTATGCAGTGAAAAGGTTCAGAGGGAATTCTTGGTAAAACAATAGGTTTTGACACAGTGAGGGCTGTTTTTGATCGGTAGAATGAATGCATTCAGGAGGTGTAGCGATGGCATACCCCCTGTTTTTTAAATTTTCTGTATTTTACTGTTTTAATTCGGGAAACTGTTCGTTAAGCTCGGCAAGCATTGTATTCAATACTTTGCGGATACGGATGGCTGCATGAAATTCAGAACTTTTGTCCATTCGGGTCAGACTATGGGCAGAAAGTAAGGTACCTTCCCTCGTTTTGACAAGTCTGGAAAACACCTCTGCAACTTCTTTTTTTTCCGACGACCACATAATATTGGCCTTCACAGATATATGCATCCACAGTTTGAGCTCTTTGCCATTAAAATTGCTCTGGATAAACTGTTGGGGATGATCCTGCATGGTTGTAGATGGGGAGATATTTTCATCCTCCATGTACTCTCGCATTAACTTCAGCAGGCTCCTTCGGTTGCTATCATATGCAAAGTCCGGGATACATGAGAAATGTTTGGGGAAGCGTAACAGGGCATCCATAAAGGATGGGTCTGAATTGTACAGTTCTTTCCAGCGGTTGAAGAAGCCCATGTGGTTAAAATTGAAGTTGACCATCAAAATCAAAAAGCGGTAATGCCAGTTTTTACTCTGGCGTTTGTCGTCGGCCAATTGGCGCAGTGATTCGATCATTTTGAGTAGGTAATCCTGATGTCGGTATTGAATATAGGGAATCTTGCCATTTTCAAATAGGCTGTCCATAGCCGAATGGATCTCGGTGAGATAGGCTTTCGGTATGTTTTTCTGAGCTAACCTATCCAAGATATAGGGCATATTTGCATATATATATTCATGCATCCTCAGGTAATAATGCTCAGGCAGCGGCGTACAGGGATCAATATCTTTTTTAAAGAGATGTTCGATTCGCCCAAGTAATTCTTCCAGGGCAAATAGTGCTGTAGCATTTTCAATTTTACACTCTTTACAGAAGTTATTCAGTAAAGAGTGTAGCCGCAATAATTGCGTATGGTATAACCGTATGGCCTGACAGGCATTATCAACTTTGATGATCTCTCGGTACGCCTCTAGCGCGAGCGCAAAATTATTATTGCAGGCCTCTGTGATTTCACAAAAAAGCTTTGGGATATCCGTGTTCTTCAGATGAACTATGGCTTCTATGAGCATTGTCAGTTGCTGTAAACTTACAATCATCTATACCTCCTTTTGATATCTTTGTGGTACCATGGCCAGCCAAATATCCCGGGATGCATTTTAAGTATGAGTGAATCTCCCTCATTGGTCTGTTCATGTAGTTTGGGGCCCACATTAATGGAAACCTTTTCTTCCTGGCCTTCATACCTGAACGAAAACCACAGTTCGTATATGTCACAGCAAGCGGGGCATTTTTGGATAACAATGGCAGGTATGCGTACAGCTTTTGCATTTGGGATATGCTGGCAATTAGCTATGATCAGCAGCATACGGATATACCAGGTACATGCAATTATCATGATAGGAAATTGGATTCCATAAAGTTTGACAACGTTTGTTTTTCTCCAGAAAAACAGATGTGCCATCGCGCAGACAATAAAAGCTATCGGTATACCTCTCTTTACAGCGAGCCAAAACGGTTGCGAGCTGATCAATAGCTGGTAAGTTAGACGGTCAAATAAAGCAATACTACTGACCTGGATACAGACGAAAAAGACAAAGAACAGCTGCATGACTCGCTCTTGACCACGCATTTCCAGGAATGGAATAAGTATGATCATTACCCCGATACTATAGACGCGCTCACCATGTGTTCTTGCCCAGAAAAGCACATATATTGTAATTAGGACAGCAATTGCAATAAATACATAATTTCGGCTAAATGGCAGTCCTATTTTCTTTATCGTCCTCATAATCTATGGTTTAATAATCAGTGAAGTTTTACTCTTTAAATTTACCCACTATAGCATGAAATTTCAGTGAATATCCTCATCATTTCAATGAGGACCTATTTTTTACAATGAGGGCTGATTTCCTGACAACGAAAGAGGATTTTCTGGCAACAAAGGATTAAATTTTCATCCGGAAGGGGAATTATTTGATCCGGAGAATGACATAAGAACGTCGATTTAAGGGAGATGGATATTGTTTAATAAATAATTGGCTAAATTTATATAACAAAATTTTCCTCAACAGGAGAGTTTTTAACGGAAGTTCTCCAGCAAGGTAGCTATGTAACGCCGGATAAACTTAATAGGTGAAAGATATATAGAAAGAAATATAAATCTGATAAGTATGTAAATTTTAATAGCGTTTTTAAAATGTCGTTTGTACATGAAAAGTTTTAGCAAGAATAGATATCAGGATAATAGAAAATTGATCGTGCAGTATCCCGATGGGATCTGGCAGTTGATTGCATCTTTCATTTTTGGAGGGTTCTGTTGGTATCTGGGCTATCGCGGCGCCTTGGCGGAATGGCTTTTAGACTGGCCGGTCACCTATAGCTATCTATTTTTTGTATTGATGGTAGCGATTATTTTCTTTTATATAAGATTGGTTATCGTGATATTGGACAAAAGGCAGAACTGGCTGATTAACCCAGAAAAACGCGCCGGTATGCAATTATTTTTTTGCTGCATACTTCCGACACTTTTATTGATCTGGATCATTGGCCCCGATTCACAGGCTAAGGATGAATGGCTGCTATTTCCTTTAATGGTCATATTTAGCGGCATTTTGGTCCTGAATATGTGCTATACAGTTTATTTCTACGTTACTATTTGTCAAATGCAAAAAAAGCTGATTTTGGAACAGGACGAGACTATCCTTCAACAGGAATCAAGAACGAGAGAGCTCCAGGAGCAGATTGAGCTTCTTTCTCCCGGCATAGAAGAGCTGAAAGAGATTCTGGAAACAGCTGGAGACGATAGAGATGTGGATTCTCTGGATGACATAGACTTAGCCCTGTGCAGATCCTTAGATCTGGAGCAGGAGGTATTCCTGCTCAATAATAAAATTTTGTCCCAGAAGATACGCTATAAGGATATAGGGATTTTTACTTATAAAAATGGTATGGTCAGCCTTTATTTAAAAACTGCGATGAACGAAAATCTGACCTGTGGCGAGCAGCGCAGCCTAAAGGAAGTTGTAAATATTACGAAGGGCTTTGTACAGAAGATAGACCGTGATAAGGCCATACCATTGGATATGATCCAGGCTTGTCACGGGCTGAAACGGGGTAGGTTGCGTATTGTGCTCAAAATACCGTTTGAGGGGCGGTATGATTTTGAGGTATCCGATAAGATTGCAAAACATATCAGAGAATGGGTCATGTTGCAGGTCCCAATAGAAAAGGAGTTATAAAATAGAATAGGTAAACCAGAAAAGCTATTTCTATGGCAACCAATAAAAAATGTAGGGAAACCGGAAAGGTGATATTTGCTTCCTGGATAGAGGCACGCCTTGTCATGCTCGACATTAAATGGAACTACTTTTTCAAAAGGGACGAAACAGGTCGCCGCATCAAGCACAGGCAGGGACGGCCTGTGCAGCGTCGGGCATATTACTGTACATATTGCAGGGGATACCACCTGACCAAATGGGAAAAATCAAATTTTAACTCCTATACCGAGAAAAAATGGAGAAGGGATAAAGGAGAAGAAAATTCGGACTTATAAAAGCTTTACCCATACCATGTTCCTTATCCCCGGTTTAAACGGCCACGGCAGAGTCGAAATAGTAAAACGGCCACCCTTCTTGGGGTAGCCGCTTAAGGGTTAGTTTATGGGGATTGTTTGAAAAACAATATCAAATTACGCATTTAAGGGAAGTTTTCAAAATTCGGTGGGCCATTTTCCAAGTTCGTTAACAAAGCATGATATCTCTGAAAGGGATTTCTGGCCTAATCCGTCCATGGTGGCAAGACCTCCATACGAACATGCCGTCAAGTCCGCAACAGTTATTATTCCGTGCTTATGGAGGGTACTTAAGGTCTTTTCGCTGAGTTCCTTCCGGAAATGCAAGAGGTCGCCTTCAAGAACCATATCATGGATATACCCGTTATCGCCCATTTAGTCGATGATCCTATTTACCATCATAGGTAAAAAAATCTCATCCTCATTTTCTTCTAACTTGTTTCCCACTCTGCAATCGATTGTTGCTAGATAGGCTCTATCTCCAAATCTTACGGATTGCCTATATTCTTTATTCCTGATTAATAGCTTTGTAATTACTTCGTTGGGAATTTTACCTTTTAACTGTTCAAGAATTTCACGTCCAAAGTCAAAGGTTACAAGATAATTGGAGGCATTTTCTTTTATTCCACCTGATAAAGAGAACATATCTGGATCTATTTGTCCAATCTCAACAATTGGAACATTTGAGAAAACCAAACTTTCACAAGTATCAAATCCCAACCTCTTCAAGTGTAAGCCCAAGTCCTTTGCGGGTTTAAAATGATTGTTTGAAAGTATGTTGTCAGGAGCTAAATATTTCTTTAGGGCTTCCCAATAAAGTGGGATAGCCTGCATTGGAAAATGTAATATTGGTTCCAGTTTTTCTACACTATACAGGACAAATTCTTTCCCATTACACAGTGCAAAAAAACTTACACGAACCTCATTGTGAATTGCATATGAATACGCTTGCTCAACGTGATGCGATTTTATAATACTTTCTGTTGGAGCTTTAGCATCCAATATCCAAGCGGGCTTATTATTTACTTCAAATATGTAATCTGGGATGATATAAATCTTCTTTCGTTGTGAACCGATCGAAACATATGGATGAAGTAACTGCCTACTTCTAATAATCCGGTTAGGCTGACTTACAGAGTATCCCAATCCCTTAATAATTGGGACAATTATTTCTTCCCGAACAGAATCTTCTTTAAATTCGGGATTATCAAGCTCTCCTAAATCAAAATCGGCCAAGATATTATAATGCAATTGCTCTTTCATAACTATAACAGAAATGTAAATAAAAACTGGAATTTTCGAGCTTATTTCAAGTCTACATTGGATTATCCTAGCCGTATTATTTTACTAAAATTGCAGATAGGAGATCCATCCTATAAACCTAATAATGGTTTGACGACCTCAAAAATTGGCGCTGCAAGTAAATTGCTGAATGTACCAATTCCTACATCTTTTATCAGCCTGCTAATATTTGATATTTGTGATTTTACATCTCTCCCCTGTTTTAATTGGGATAAGGCATAATCCATTTCCATTGCGAAATCTTTACGGATATCTTCATCAAATTGCTGGATATCCTTTCGTAATATTTCAAAAAAAGACTTTAACTCATCATTGGAAACCGGATGATTATGCTGAGTCTGAACAGAATGATCTGAACCTTGCTGAAATTGTAGTGGCGCATTAACATTTCCGACATTAATGGTGTTATTGATAGTTTGAGCCTGATTATGTTTTTCTGAATCCATATTTTGATTGTTTATCCATTTTTCAAATAACTCTACATAAGCAGAATTAGTGCTTCGCTTCTTTAATAAAGGAAATATCTCGTAGCGCATATGTTTAAGAAACTCTTCCTTATCATCGGGATGCAATGAAAGATAATACTGTAAATGATGATTTATTAGTTTATCAATCTTATATGACGGGCGTGTTTTTAATAACCTGGAGACAAATTGATTGTCATAATCTTCTGTGGTCACATCTGTATAGAAATGACTGCTTTCATATTGGTCGCTCGCTCCCCAATCCCCTCTGATTCTTTTCCCTAAGCTGGCATATATTCTTCGCTGTCCTAAATTTTCAAGTTGAAAACTGTCGACTTCGTTTACTACATTTTCCGTATTAATATCAAAAAATGGATTCATATTCCTCTATATGGTTTAATAACAAATATACCATATAACCCATTCTTTTAATAAAATTTTTATACACAGAATTGTGTCTTGCAATACCCATAAAAGGGGATGAGATATGAAAATCCAAATTTATTCGATCAACTCCCATTAGACCATGTCCATTTGTTCAACAGGCTCGATGACATTTTGGGAGCGATACGATATGTCGCTCCCAAAAGAATTTACGCAATATTTTGTTTCCGGTGGACTACATTGATTGGCGCGAAAGCCTGTGGAGTACATATCCTTTCAATTTTAGCATAGTCTGTTGGTAGCGGTTTGTTCTCGATTTTTCTTTCCAATCTGTCCATATCTACCGCGACCCTATTATCCAATAACTTCGCATAATGCTGTGTGGTTTTTATGTCGGTATGGCCGAGCATCTTGGATACTGTTTCGATAGGTACACTATTCGCAAGAGTAACGGAGGTCGCAAAAGTATGGCGTGATTTATGGAAAGTCAATTCTTTGGTAATTTCGCATAAATCGGCAATTTCCTTTAGATAGCTGTTCATTTTCTGATTGCTGAGAACAGGCAATACCATATCTTTCGCCACGCACGGCGGATAATCGCGGTATCTTTCAATAATTTCAAGTGCCTTTGGCAATAGAGGAATATTTGATGATGTTTCAGTCTTCTCTCTGCTGGTAAAGATCCAGAGTTTCCCGTCCACACCCTCGGCAATATCAATCCATTTTAATTTCTTCACATCGGCGTAAGACAGGCCCGTATAACAGCAGTAGACAAAAATATCACGCACATGCGCAAGGCGTAGTATTTTGAATTCCTTTTCTTCTATCCTACGAAGTTCAGCATCTGTTAGAAACTCCTTCTCTTTCGCCTTCGCCTTGATTTTGTAGAATGAAAATGGATCATCGGTTATCCAGCGGTGTGCGATACAGATCTTGATGATCTTCCGCAGATGTTTCATGTACTTTGCCGCCGACACAGCTGAACAACCCATTGTAGAACGCAGAAAAAACTCGTATCCTGTGACGAAAGCATGGTCAATCTTTCTTGTGTCGATATCCTGCGACCTGTATTCTTTTTCCAGATATCCACCAATATGGGAAAAAGAGGTTTTATACCCTTTGAGCGTATTGGGCTTAAACCCATTGCCCAAAAGCGCTTCCATCTGGCTGTTGTGCTCCCTGAATACATCTAAGAAATTTTTGCGTTTGATATCCTTTCCCTGGAACCGTAGCTTAATGGACTCCGCTGTAATTTCTTCTCCTGCCGCTACCATAGCAGTATGGATCGTACTGACTTTAGTTACAAGTGTATCAAGGTAACTGTTCAGGGTTTTTACAGCTTCTGTTGTACCTTTTGCGCGGTTAGCTTTGGAATTCCATTTCGATGGCTCGCATTCCCGTCCCACAGAGGTCTCTTTTGGAAAGCCGTCGACAGTGATCCGCATGTAAATTGGCTTGGGGCCAGTAACATAATTTTTTGGTTTCTTCAAGTAGAAGAGCAAGGAATAATTTGTACTCATTACAACATCATTTAAGTGAAACAAACCGAGCCGCCTTTGCGGCGAGCTCTGCATCACCACTGAAAAACAGATTTCAGCGATGCAAAATTAGCCTTGCAACTAAAACGGATCAAGATGTTTAATTTTCAAACAACCTGATTATAAGAATGTTAAATACATCCCAGTGAGTAAAAAAATGAGCGAAAATGACTCACTGAATGACTCACTTTTTTCTTGGGAATTCATGTAAGTTTTGTAGATACTGAAAAACAAAAAAGCCTGCAAACGTTTAATTTGCAAGCTTTTGTATGTTTTGACTTTTAGATGTGTAGCCCGTAGGGGAATCGAACCCCTGTTTCAAGAATGAAAATCTTGCGTCCTAACCCCTAGACGAACGGGCCATATCGTTTTCGATGATGCAAATATAGAAGCTTTTTCAAAAAGCACAAAAAAAAAGTGCTGTCTGTGTGCTAATTCATTGAAATTGAGAAAAATTATTTTTTTAAAGAAACTATTCTACAGCATAAGCGAGCATATATTCATTGAACTTCTCGTAATGCACGTCATATAGATGTGTATGTTGATCGCTGTGGAGTTCGAGTTTTAATATGCCCTGCACCTGATAGTCGAATGGTTGTATGGTCATGTTATTCAAGAAGGAGACACCTGCATTTCCCTGAAGTTTATAAATCGCTTCTTTAGCACACCAGCAAGCATAAAGCTGCTCATATCGGTTCTCATCCTGTGCGATGAATGCAAGCTCCGCAGGTTTTAAAAACTTATGTTGGATGCGCTCTACTTTTGTTTTGATGATTTCCATATCGATACCCACCTCTCCTTTTGTACTGATCATAGCTGCGGCATAATCAAATGAGTGTGAAAGTGATATTTTTTGGGGAAAATTGGCGAGATAAGGCTTGCCATTTGCATCAGATGGACATTCTATATAATGGGATGTGTTTAATAAGGTGCGCAACAGCACACGGGTGGCAAGCCAATGTAACCGTCTTTTCCCTTTGTTGAAAGACCCTAATTTCGCTTTTTCACGTTCATCCAATTGAAGTTTCGACAGTAAATCGTCGTCCGATTCCTCAATTCGCCAAATTGCAAATTTGGTTTGGCTATCAATTTCACGTAGATACACTAGACTCATACCCAAATTTAAAAAACAAATCGCAGATTTTTGTTTTGAAAAATGAAGTAAAATTAGTGGGAGAACTGTATTTTTGAATTTGTATAGCATTGCCTGATGCTTTTGCTATTTTGATACACATGATTTTATCTGATAAAAGAATTCTCGAAGAGATTGAAAATGGCAGCATTGTCATTCAACCATTTGATCGTAAATGTTTAGGAACAAATTCCTACGATGTGCATTTGGGGAAATATTTGGCAACGTATGCAGACCGTGTACTTGATGCCAAGAAGCACAATGAAATTCAGTATTTTGAAATCCCGGAAGAAGGTTTCGTCTTGGAGCCCAACACCCTTTATTTAGGTGTTACGCAAGAGTATACCGAAACACATAAGCATGTTCCTTTTTTAGAGGGCAAATCGAGTACTGGTCGCTTAGGGATAGATATTCATGCAACTGCAGGAAAGGGCGATGTCGGTTTCTGTAATACCTGGACCTTGGAAATTTCGGTTGCTCAGCCTGTTCGGGTTTACGCAGGAATGCCAATTGGACAATTGATCTATTTTGCTGTAGAAGGCGATATCGAGACATTTTATAACACCAAAGGTAACGCAAAATACAATGGCAAGACCATCCGTCCGGTGGAGTCGATGATGTGGAAGAATAACTTCTAATGAAAACGATTGGATGGATTGTATTAGCGACGCTATTGATTGTGCTCAGTAGCGTGCTTTATTATTTTGTTCATCCAATGTTTGGTGGAAGTTTCAAGGGAGCTCGGCTTGAACGTATGAAACAGTCCCCCAATTTTAAAAATGGTATTTTTCATAACCTCGAAGTAACGCCATCGTTGAAAGGCGATGTGAATATGGTCTCTTTGTTGTGGGATTTCCTTTTCAACAAGAATCCCCACTTAAAACCTATCAGTGTATTGCCCGCTATGGAATGCGATTTAGCACATCTTCCCGCAGATGATGTTCTGATTTGGTTTGGTCACTCCTCCTATCTATTGAAGTTAGATGGAAAATTAATAGTGGTGGATCCAGTATTCAGTGCAAATGCTTCTCCCGTCCCAGGGAGCAATAAAGCATTTAAGATGTCGGTCGACTATGCGGCGATGGTTTTTCCGAAAATTGACTATTTGTTTATCTCGCATGATCATTACGATCATCTGGACTATGAGACCGTTGTGAAATTGCGGGATAAAGTCGGTCAGGTGATCTGTGGTCTCGGAGTAGGGACGCATTTTGAATCTTGGGGATACAAGGCCGATCAGATCATCGAGGGTGATTGGTATGACCAGATAAAACTGGCGCCCGATTTTCAGGTAACCTTCACACCCGCAAGGCACTTTTCGGGACGTAGATTTACACGGAATAATACCTTGTGGACATCTTTTGTGTTAAAAACTTCTAAGTACAGCATTTTCTTGGGGGGAGATAGTGGGTATGGTAAGCACTTCAAAAAAATAGGTGACCAATTTGGTCCATTTGATTTAGCGATCTTGGAAAATGGCCAGTATAACGATGCCTGGCATTATATCCATTCTTTACCTGATGAATGGGCTGCTGAAACGAAGGATCTGAAAGCCCAAGCTGTTTTACCCGTTCATTCTTCTAAATTCGCGTTGGCGATGCACGATTGGAAAGAGCCCATGGAGAAGTTTTACGAGACGGCGAACAAAGAACAGATCACACTGCTTACGCCAAAAATAGGGGAAATGATCCATTTGAATAAATTAGATACCGTATACGCCCCTTGGTGGCGGGAAGTTAACTAAGGATCTATTTATTTTTTTCCTCGATCCATAAGGACATATATTTTGTGCTCTGCATCGTGTGGTGCAATAATATCTGACTAATAAAGTTTTGTTGACGATGCCTGTCAATCTGTACTTTTAATAAAGATAGATTAGTCATAAAATCGGACTGATACTTTCGTTTTTCATAACGTTCGTTGATAATACGGATACCATGTTCTTGGGCCGTTTTCCAAAGATCTTCATTTTCGTAGAGCTCAACAGTCTTTCGGCAGAACGTTTCGGGATCGTCTTCGATAAAGCCATTCCAGTCCAAATTGCCCTTCATGGCTTCTGCACCAACTTTCGTGGTGACAGATGGAGTACCTGTCTGCATGGCGTCGATAAACTTCCCTTTCACACCGGCACCAAATTGAATTGGAGCCACCAGTAGACGGTAACTTTCCATGGTCAGACGAGCAGATTCCGCTCGGCCCTTGATCAAGAAATTCTCTTTTGGATTGTTTAATTGTAGTACTTTTTGGGTTGCATAGGCGCCATAAATGTGTAATTCTACTTTTGGGAGCATCTTCCGTAATTGCGGCCAGATTTGTGTTTTTAGGTATTGTACCGTATGCCAGTTCGGCTCATGAATGAAATTTCCGATAAATAATAAGTTCTTGCGCTCTTCGAAGGTGTTCCATTGCTCCACATCTGCAGCAGTGATCTCATCTTCGAGAAAAGGGAGATAATAAAGGATATCGGGTGAAATGCGAAATTCTTCGATCAGAATCTTCATTTCGGATTCGGAAATGATCAACGAGAGGTCACTGCGCAATATCGCGGCAATTTCCCGTTTGGCCGTATCGGTAAATAACTCTTGAAAGGAAAAATCACCGTTATTTTTGACGGATGTCTGTCTCGCCTGACGCAAAAAATGCAAATCTTCCGTGTCAAGTACGCGGAGTGCATTTGGACAATGCTGTGCAACACGCCAACCATATTGCTCTTCTACCATAAAGCGGTCAAATACAACAATGTCGGGCTTAAGTTGCGCAATAAATTCATCAAAGCTGTTGCTATTCAGCACGATGGTCTGTTCCTGGATCCCGAGAGACTGTAAAGGTGCACTATACGGCGATTTGGCAGCAGCAGAAGCAAATGTAATCTGATAAGAGCGATTAATAAACGTCTCAATTAATTGCATCATACGGAAGCCCGCTGCTGAAGATGTTGGCTCTGGCCACACCAGTCCGATGAACAAAACCTTTTTCTCTTTCATGCCGGAAAATTACTGATTAATGTGAAAAGAATTGACGAAAAATTAACAATTAGTCATTTTCAAACGATTAGCTTTATTTCGTGTTTATACTATATCTCAAGGTTATTCATCATTAAACGATTATATGGCCAAAACTATTGCGCAACGAATTCGACATTTTTCACCAAAGACCTATTGGAAGGAACTAATAGCTGTTTTGGTTATTTTGTTGGCCTTTGTATTTTTTAGAAATGAACGAAAAGAGCTTGCTGCCATCATTCCACATTTGCGTGCGGCCAATCTAACCTGGGTTTTGGTCGGCGTAGGAATTACTCTCGTCTATATTGTACTTCAGGGATTGATGTATGTGCAGAGTTTTAAAGCGATAGGCCTTTCTATTAACCTGAGAATCGCTATTGATCTTTTCCTCAAGCGAAATTTACTCAGTGTGTTTCTGCCTGCGGGTGGGATTAGTTCTTTGGCATATACAACGACGCAGTTGCGAAAAAGAAATTTGAATACGACGCAAATTCATCAAGCAGGGGCGCTGTATGGCTATGTCGGACTACTGACGGTCTTTCTGATCGGTGTACCTATTATATTGTATACGATTTGGCACAATAAAAATTTTGGTGATGCCTGGATCTCATTGGTGGTTTTGGGGCTGCTTCTGGGCGTCGTATTTTGGCTCGTTTGGTCTTTTAGAACACACAAAGGCGTCTATCGCTGGGTTGAACTAAAATTTCCTGCTGTAGCCTCTAATATTGATGAAATATTCTCAGGAGAGGTCAAGCTAAAATATTTGTTGGGTACCATGCTGGCATCGATGGTCGTTGAATGCTGCGGTATTGCCCATGCTTTTGTAAGTATGTATGCCCTTGGTTTGGACCACTCTTTCGAGGCTGCGGCTATTGCCTATACTGTTTCGGTGGTATTGATGATTGTTTCTCCTTTTCTACGGGGGCTTGGGGCTGTAGAGTTGACTATGCTGTATATTTTTAAAGCGTACGGCTACTCGCAGGCAGAAGGATTGGGCATTACAATTCTCTACCGGGCATTCGAATTTTGGTTACCTTTAGTCCTGGGGCTTCTGGCTTTTGCATGGCGTGGGAAACAATTGCTGGCACGTATTGGCCCAGCGCTGCTTATCTTCTTCTTGGGCATGGTAAATCTCGTATCTGTATTGACGCCTCCTTTGGCCGACCGGATGAAACTTGATCGTTTCTATTTGCCTTTAGAAGCAATTCACGCGTCCAAATTTATGGTGTTAGTGTTAGGCTTAGGGCTGTTGGTGACCTCTGCGTACTTGATCAAAGGTTTCCGAATTGCATTTTGGATCGCCGTGGCGTTTAGCGCCTTGTCGCTTTTTGGGCACGTGTTTAAGGCATTGGACTATGAAGAAGCTTCGGTTGCTTTATTGACCTTGATTTTACTGGCCGTGAGCTATAAGCAATATCGGATCAAGAGTAATATTCGCTGGGTGCGAATCGGGTTTATCACATTTTTTGTTGCTCTCCTAGCCATATGCCTGTTTGACGTATTGAGCTTCTACTTCATTGATAAACAGCATTTCGGTGTCGACTTCACCTGGCGACAATCTATCTATCATACAGCACGAAGCTTCCTCTTGTTTGCTGATGATGAATTGATGCCCCAAACGGCATTTGGACAAGAATTCCTGCGGATTACGCAAGTACTTGGACTTTTTTGTTGGCTCCTACTAATCTACGCGTTAGCTCGTCCCCGTCTCCTCGCAGATGAAGACTCCAGCCAATCTGAATTGGAACGTGCAGAACAATTATTGATTGAGTTTGGTCAGTCTCCCATGGATTTCTTTAAATTGGGAAAAGATAAGAGTTTGTTTTTCTCAGAAGTCTCGGAGGGATTTACCGCTTATCGCTTGGCGAATGAATTTGCTATTGTATTGGATGAGCCTGTCTGTGAACAGGGGGATAAGGAAGAGTTGGTCCAGGAATTCGATCAATACTGTTATGCGAATGGTTTAAAGGCCATTTATTACCGTGTTGATGAAAATAGTTTGGTTCATTTTTCATCCCTACGTAAACAGAAGATCACCATTGGACAAGAGGCTGTATTAGAATTGGAAACATTCAAGCTCGAAGGAAAAGAACGTAAGTCATTACGCAATGGACTTAATGCAATTCAAAAAAAGGGTTTTACAACAGAAGTGTTGAAAGCGCCGCAGGAAAAGGCAATTATAGATCAGTTAAGGATAATTTCCAACGAATGGTTAAAAGAATTTGATAAAAAGGAAATGGTTTTTTCGCAAGGGATGTTTGATGAAAATGAGCTTATTTTGCAAGATATCATTGTACTGAAAAATGAGCAGAATACTATCGTAGCCTTTCTGAATATCATCCCCGACTATGCGAAAGATGAGTGCACCTACGATATGATTCGGAAGTCTCTTGATGCACCGGGTGGTAGCATGGATGCATTGATTGTTGAGCTTATTGCGTATGCTAAGGCCAAAAAGTACGTCTATCTAAATTTGGGCATGGTACCGATGACGGGGTTGGGGGCGACAGATAGTCCCGCAGAAAAGATTATGAAATTTGCCTCAACACGATTGGGTAACTTTAAACATTACCATAGCCTGCGCGACTTTAAAGAGAAGTATGCGACATTTTGGGAAAATAAATACCTTATATTTGATAATGATTTTGATCTCATACAACTTCCTGTAGCACTGGTCAAAGTCATGAAACCGAACGAATAGCTTCATGTAGATGCTGTACAGATGAAAAAAATAGCTACCTTATTAATAATTGCTGGCATGGCGTTTCATGCGTTTGCACAACAGCGTTTGATTGACATGAAATATTGGAACAATAAAGCTGCATTACCTTTGGTTCTCTATCTGAGTGGCGATGGTGGATTTAATTCATTCTCTAACAAGCTTTGTGAGCTGATTGCTGGAGTAGGATATACTGTGGCAGCGATCGATTCGAAAACCTATTTCTGGAAGAAGAAAAGCCCGAGTGAGATTGCTGCCGATGTTTCGAATACACTGAAAAACATACTCTTAGCACGGCAAAATATACATCTTTTTGTAGTGGGGTATTCATTTGGCGCAGACGCGGTTCCTTTTATTATTAATCGCCTGGATCCCGTCATTAAGAAGAACCTAAAGAGTGTTGTCCTGCTGGAACCATCTGTGTCAACAGATTTGGAGATCCATATAGCGGATATTTTGGGTCGGAGTAATACAAAACGGAGTCTTGACGTGATCGCGGAAATCAATCGAATGGGTGCAGTCAAAACGGGCGTTATTCTTGGTGATGATGAAGCTGATTTCCCGATACAGAAGATAACACTTAAGAATTTTACAAAAAAATACCTCTCCGGCGGGCATCATTTTAGTGGCAATGCAGACCAGGTCGCGAAGAATACTGTTGCACTCTTTTAGCCGAGGAGCCTAGTATAACTTTGTTGATGGCCAGATCAAGTAAGCGACCAAATAGACAGCTCTTTATTTTTTTGTGATCCAGGGTATGGTGCGGTATCATTTTCTTATCCTAGATCAAATAATTCAGGGAAAGAAGGTGTTACTTTTGAATGACTTATAAAATAGATAAAAATGGAATTAGGAATAGGAATGTTTGGCGACTCGAGGATAGATCCTGTTACAAGTCAAATCCAGGCAGCACAAGATAGAATGAAAGAAATTATTGAAGAGATCAAGCTTATGGATCAAGTAGGATTGGATTTCTTTGGAATAGGGGAGCATCACCGTGCAGATTATGCGGTTGCAGCACCCGAAATTATCTTGGCTGCGGCTTCTACCGTTACCAAAAATATTAAATTGGGCAGTGCAGTTTCGGTATTAAGTTCTGCCGATCCGGTTAAATTATTTCAGGATTTCGCAGCCGTCGATCTTTTATCCGATGGACGTGCTGAGCTCATGGCAGGAAGAGGATCCTTCATTGAATCTTTCCCTTTATTTGGTTATGATCTAAAAGATTATTCCGAGTTGTTTGAGGAAAAACTAGAGCTTTTGCTTCGTCTGAACAAGCAAAATCCAATTACTTGGCGCGGTAATTTTAGAGCACCATTAATCAATCAGGAAGTTTTCCCAAGACCTAAAAATGGATCACTACCGATTTGGGTTGCAGTAGGTGGCACAACATCTTCTGTGATCCGTGCCGGAAAGTTGGGCTTACCGGTTATGTTTGCCATCATCGGCGGGATGTATGAAAGCTTCGATCATTTATTTGACATGTACCGTCAAGCATATGAGGATAATGGGCATGATATGGCTAATTTTCAGGTCGGGGTACATATGCATGCGTTCTTTGGCGATAACAACGCGCAGGTAGCAGACTACTATTATCCGATTTATTCGGCACAGATGGATCGTATCGGTGCAAGTCGTGGATGGCCGCCATACCAACGCACACAATATGACTTCGGAAGATCTTCCAGAGGACACCTTATTGTTGGGGATGCTGCTTATGCCGTAGATAAAATATTGCAAATACAGGAGAAATTTGGATTGACACGCTTCTCTGCACATATGGATGTGGGCGCCCCTGGGCATAAAGAAATGCTGCGTTCTATAGAGATTTTTGGTGAGAAAATAGCACCTGAAATTCGAAAGGCTCTTCATAAATATGCCTAAAGAGCGATTATCATTTTTTTAACGCTCAGATATTCGCTACCTTTGTGTCGTAAATCATTTTAGAGAGTAAGATGCTTGGATTAAAGTTGTTGACAGATCCGCGATGGGCAAACATTGCAGAAGGAAATTTAGAAGAGATTTTGACAGATCATGCCTGGTGTGAACAAAAGGCTGCTTCAAATGCCATATCCTTAATTACCAACAACTCAGAACACGAAGATTTGGTGCATGAGCTGACAGCAATCGCAATCGAAGAAATGGAACATTTTAAGATGGTTATTGATATCATCAAAGAACGTGGCTATACCTTGGGTCGTGAACGAAAAGATGATTATGTCGGTCAATTGATGAAATTCTCTAAAAAAGATGGCAGTAGAAATATGGCTTTTATTGACCGTTTATTATTCGCGGCGATGATTGAAGCCCGTAGCTGCGAACGTTTTAGAGTGCTTTCACAAAATATTCAAGATAAAGATCTTGCGAAGTTTTACTATGATTTAATGGTGTCTGAGGCAAATCATTATACCACATTTCTAAATTTTGCACGCAAATATTCCGTAGACGTCGACGTAGAAAAGCGTTGGAAGGAGTGGTTGGAATTTGAAGGGAAGCTAATTCAGTCGTACGGAAGTAAAGAAGCCATTCATGGCTAATTGAACCTCGCTCCTACCTATTTTAAAACACATACATAACAGTTGTCCCGTTCTATTTCTTAGAACGGGATTTTTTGTCACTTATTTATTCTTATCTTTGTACCGTGATTGAAAAAAGTAAAATAATAGATATCAGGAGTTTGTCTTTGGATCAGATCAAAGATCAACTTACCGCGTTGGGGGAGCAGGGCTTTCGTGCGAAGCAGATTTATGAATGGATTTGGGTGAAATCTTGCGTAGATTTTGATCAGATGAGTAATTTGAGTAAGCCCCTTCGTGAGAAGCTGAAAGCGAATTTTACGATCAATGCAGTTACAGTCAAAGAATCTCAGATCAGCTCAGATAAAACAATTAAAAGTAGTTTTTGGCTCTATGACAACAACATCATTGAAGGGGTGTTAATACCTGCTCCGGAACGAATGACCGCTTGTGTCAGCTCACAGGTGGGCTGTAGCTTGACCTGTAAGTTCTGTGCAACAGGTTATATGGATCGTAAACGTAACCTCAATGCCGATGAGATCTATGATCAAGTCGTTCTTATCAGCAAGCAAGCCGAAGAGCACTATGGGCAGCCACTGACAAATATCGTTTATATGGGGATGGGCGAGCCCTTGTTGAATTATGCCAATATGATGAAGTCTGTTGAGCGCATTACAGCGCCGGATGGATTGAATATGGCCGCCAAGCGGATCACGGTGTCCACAGCGGGTATCGCAAAAATGATTAAGAAATTGGGTGATGATCAGGTACGTTTTAACCTAGCACTTTCTTTGCATGCGGCAAATGACAAAAAACGGAATGAAATTATGCCTATCAATGAGCAGAACTCACTAAAGGCACTGGCCGAAGCACTCAAATATTTTTATGCGAAAACAAAAAACCCCATTACATTTGAATATATTGTCTTTAACAATTTCAATGATGAGCTGGAGGATGCAAAAGAACTGGCCAAGTTCTGTAAACATGTTCCTTGTAAGGTCAACCTGATTGAATACAACCCTATCGCATTGGCCGATTTCCTGAATGCTGAAGCAGATAAAATCGAGGTATTTGCAAATTATTTAAAAAGCCAAGGTATCATCACGAATGTGAGACGTAGCCGTGGTAAAGATATCGATGCAGCCTGCGGACAATTAGCAATCAAGGATAAGGAAAAAGAGGAATCCGAAGCATAATCTGAAGGATAGTTCCTATCTTTAATAGGGGAATTAACCAGATGAAATCCGAATTAAATAAGGTGTTTAGCGATTTTATAGCCATATTTTTTCCAAGGGAATGTGGCTGTTGCGGCTGTGTGCTAAAATATCAGGAAAAGTTTGTCTGTACAGCATGCGATTTCCATTTGCCCTATACTAACTTTCACGAATATTCGGATAATGATACCGCAAGACAGCTCTGGGGGAAAGCTCCGGTGGAAGAGGCCTGTTCATTCTTATTATTGCAAAAGGATAGTCGCGTAGAGCGCCTCATTTATCAGATTAAATACAACAACCAACCTTTTCTTGCAGAATATTTTGGTTATCTATACGGCTTAAAATTAATCAAAACAAAGGCCTATCAGGATATCAATTGTATTGTTCCTGTGCCATTGCACCGTAGCAAATTCCGAAAAAGAGGGTACAACCAATCCACTTACTTCGGAAGAGGGTTGTCCAGAGCAATGGGAATCCCCTTGCGGGAAGATATTTTAGTCAGGAAGAAAGCGACAATGAGCCAAACGGGTAAGGGGCGGATCGACCGGTACGACAATGTAAGTGATATTTTCGATTACAAAGGCACTATGTTGCCGGCTAACGTACATATCCTTGTGGTTGACGATGTATTGACCACGGGAGCAACGGTTGTTTCAGCAGCATTGACACTCTTAGATGCAGTTGATTGCAGGGTATCTGTTGCTACGCTGGCAAGAGCCTAGTTCGAAAGTCTATCCCATAACTTATACCCTTCTCCGTCCGGATAAAGCGAATTTCAATAATTACGGTAACCACTATTACGAGCAGGCCATGCCTTCAATAGTAATGACCAGGTCAAAACGAATTCAACACGTTATTTGCGACGTCGATTGACATAATTTAGGAGATAGGCAAATCCTGCCATGCCGATTCCGATACTGTCTGCAAATAAATCCCAACAGTCACCGCTGCGATACGTAAAAATATAAAGCTGAAGTAACTCTGTCAGTCCTGCAAATAAAAAACCAAGGATGGAAACGACAAAGATTGGAAGCCAACGGGTCGGTTTACCATGGAATTGCTGGATTACACCGTTGTATAGCAATGTACAGAAAACAAAGAACATCCCACAATGGACTAATTTATCCATACCTGGATAGGCGGGAACTGCATCAAAATTATTGCCCGGGAGGGTGCATAAAACAATAACTATTATGGCCCAAATAAAACACCACTTATAGTCTAATAAGATTTTAATCATGGCGATAAATATCCAAAAATTTCCTGATAGAAATAAAAATATTATTTATTTAAAAATTATTTCACTGTAAATCAGTTGTTTAGTTGTATTGTCTTGTTTTGTATGGTACTATGTATTGCATGGTACCATAAAATACATATATCTTTGTATTGTTATGATAGCTGAAAATACACAAATCCAAATGAGGAAGGGGATACTTGAATATTGTATCCTATCCATAATTTCTCGAGGAGAAATTTATGCCTCCGATATTATCAGCGAACTGAAGAAAGCTCAATTATTGGTTGTGGAAGGAACCTTATATCCGCTTTTAACGCGTCTAAAAAACAATGGACTGTTAAGCTATATATGGAAGGAGTCAACTTCAGGTCCGCCTAGAAAATATTATGAAATTACCCAAGAAGGGTTAGAAGTCCTTTCGCGACTAGATGTTACCTGGAATGAGCTCGTGTTTGCTGTAAACACCTCATTGGTGGGTAGAAACAATGATTCAACTAAACCAGTTAAAGATAATAACGATGAATAAGACAATAATTATCAACATAAATAGTATCGTCTTCCATATTGAAGAGGATGCTTATGAGGTGCTTCGCTCCTACATGATTGATATAAAGAAGCACTTTGGACAATCGGAAGATAGTAAGGAGATTTTGGAGGACATCGAAAATCGTATTTCTGAAATGTTTACCGAGAAGATTCAGGCTGGCAGCAAAGAAGTTCTGAATATGGACGATGTTAATGCCGTTATCGAGCAAATGGGGAGCGTCAGCGATTTCGAGTCTGAGGATCAGGATGGTTATGCGTCTTTTCAGCGCCAGCCAAATGCAGATGGTTTTAAAGTAGGGAAGAAGCTGATGCGCGATCCCGATGACAAAGTTTTCAGTGGAGTATGTAGTGGATTGGGGCACTTTTTTGGTATTGAGGCGAAATGGGTACGCTTACTCTTTGCTTTATTTGTTGTGATCGGTGGATCGGGCGTATTGGTCTATGTTATCCTATGGATCGTAATGCCGCTCGCTGTAACCCGTGCAGATAAGATGGAAATGCGTGGTGAAGCACCGAATATTCAGAACTTCAAACGTTCTTTTGATGAAGAAATGAGCGGGGTAAGGGACTCGTTCTCGAGGGGAATGGACCGCACCGGAGATGGTGTTGCTAAATTATTGCAGGTCTTTGTGAAAGTTATCGGCGTATTCTTTGTTATTATCGTCGGGTTAACGCTCATCGGATTGATCATTGGACTTATCTTCTTTGCACTGGCTATTGTGAACGTAATTCCTGACGTCATGGACGATTCTGGTCCTTTCTACCTCATGAATCCGAGCGATGTACCTTTCGCTTTGATCGCGGGTTTCTTGGCCATTTTTATCCCTTTCGCCGGCTTGTTCTATTTGCTTCTCCGTGTTCTCTTCGAGAAAAAACCAATGAACAATTATTTGACAACCACCTTGTTTTTAGTCTGGTTGGCATCGATAGGCGGTATCATCTACTACGCTACATCGGTAGCAAAGGAATTCAAAGAGTCTAGTACGATTGTTGAAGAGAAGCCACTGCAAAAACAGGCTGTTTATTACTTAAATGAAAATGATATTCGGGTAATCCGCTTAAAAAATGGTGTGAGAAGTGGTATCGGTATTAAAAATGAAAACGTTTCAACCTATTTGAGGCGTAATATCCGTATTCGAATTGAGCGTATTGACTCTTTGCAAGAACCTTATGTACGTTATGAGTATTCGGCTAAAGGAAATTCCTATAAAGTTGCAACAGACAGAGCGGGTAAAATTAATTATGCTTTGAGACAAGATAGTACGTCATTAACATTTGACAACGCGTTTCAATTGAATGAAGGCGAACTTTATCGGGATCAAGAAGTTAATATTACTTTATTCCTGCCTGTGGGCACAAAATTGGTCATTAATGCTCGTCTGGAAGATAAATTAAGAGATATATCATTCTACGAGTGCAGAGATCGCTATAAGGAAGATTTAAATGATGTAAAAGACGTCGAGTTTGTGGTCACATCACTCGGGTTGAAATGTGCCTTGCCGCCCGAAAAGCCAGATGACAGTGAAGAAACAGATACCGAGAGGAATGAGGTAGTTGCACATGATACGTCTGTTGTTATCCGTCGGGATACCATTATTAATCTCAAAAAAGATGGTGTTACCATAGAGACAAAAAAGAAATAACATAAACCAAGTCTTCCGCCTTCAGGCGGAAGACAAATTATTACCGCTATAACCAATCGAAAATCAGTACTGACCTTCGTGTTATAAGCCTATTTAATACCATTAAAAGTAAATGCTATTACACCTATTTATAAACGAATGAAAAGATATTTTTACCTCTTACTCTTAAATTTTTTAATTACTTCATTTGCCTATGCGCAAGTGAAAGTTACAGGCAAAGTACATGTGGAAAATAATGTGCCTTTAGCCTCTGCAACTGCTTATCTGATGAAGGCAAAGACGACTGTCATTCTGAAAGCCGTTGTTACTGATGAAAATGGAGAATACCAATTTTCGGATATACAAGCTGGAAGTTATTATGTCGAGGCGAAAATGGTCGGGTATACCACCAATAAGAGCAATGTTTTTGATATCAGCAAATCAGACCACAAGGTCCCGGCGATCCTGCTGAACACGGATACACGAAAATTGCAGGAGGTCGCCGTAGAGGGTAAGCGGCCGATGGTTGAAAGCAAGCCCGGTAAACTGGTTTTAAATGTGGAAAATTCGCCTTTGGCCGCAGGGAATAATGCCTTAGATATTGTACAGCGGGCTCCTGGAGTGAGTTTAGATAACAATAATAACCTACAGTTGATGGGGCAATCTGGTGTATCCGTGACCATTGATGGTCGGCAGACCTATATGTCCGGTGAACAGTTGGTGAATTTTTTGAAGAGTACGGATGGCAATCAGATTAAGTCCGTCGAAGTGATTACTACGCGTGCAGCAAAAGATGACGCTGAGGGGGCAGTGGGTACAATTAATATTGTACTCAAAAAAAATCGGATGGAAGGTTTTAACGGAACCTTTAACATGACGGCAGGGAGGGGAGAAAAATTCAGAGGGAATAGCTCCTTATCCTTAAACTATAAGAAGAACAATACGACAGTATTTGGATCGTATGCGTATTCGGATGAGAAAAGCCACCGGAAGCTCCTGCTTGATCGTGTTATTCAGAATAAAGGTGAAAAGACCTATTTTAAACAAAGGTCGATATTGGACGAAAAGGAACAGAACCATTCCTATCGCTTCGGTGTTGAGCAAAGGACATCGGCCAGAAACACCTTAACCGTGCAGTTTAATGGATCGAATAATATCGAATACAACGATAACGATAGTAAAACCAATGTAGGAAAGTCTTTTACAACATTGGATTCGCTTTTGATTTCAACATCGCAGTTCAAAGAATTATTTGATCGTTACTCCGCTAATTTAAACAATGAGTTTAGAATTGATTCGAATGGCAGAAAACTTACCCTTGACCTGGATTGGAGTAAATTCAAAAGCAGCAAACGCGTAGGTTATAATAACCAATATTTTGATGGTCAGAAGAATGCGATTACGCCCGAAGAGATCCTACGCAGTAGAATGCCTATCGGAATCGATATCTATGTCGCCAAACTGGATTATGAACAACCGCTATCGAAGGTCTCCAAGCTTGAGGTGGGGGCTAAATATTCTAACGTTACGTCGGATAACGATTTAACCTTTGAAGACTTTTTGAACAATTCCTGGATTAATAATGAAAAGCGTACGAATCATTTTGTGTATAAGGAGCAGATCGCCGCTGGATATATAGACTATAATAATACCATAGGGAAATGGGGCCTGAAGGTCGGCGCGAGGGGAGAATATACATTTTCTGACGGGAACTCGTTGACCTTAAATAAGCAAGTGAAACGGAATTACTTTAAACTTTTTCCGAATGCAAATCTGACGTATACACTCCATGAGAATCATATCCTTTCCTTAGGTTACGCAAGGAAGATCACGCGTCCTAATTACCGACAGTTGAATCCTTTTGATTATTTTATTGATAAACTAACCTTTGAACGTGGTAATCCTTACCTGAATCCGCAATTTTCCAATGAATTCACCCTAAACTATACCTTGATGCAACGTTATAATGTGACATTGGGTATTAACGATGTGCGGGATGCGATTGTAGAGAGCATGGGGCAAGATTCGGTGCTAAAACAAACGTGGGTTATACGTGAAAATTTAGGTAAAAATTTGACGGCTTATCTGAATCTGAACATCCCGGTTACGGTATCCAAGATTTGGAGCATGAATAACAATATTACAGGCATCCACTTTAACTTTGATGGCATGGTGAGTGGTTATCCGCTGAAAAAGACCTCCTTTCTTTTGCAGGCTACATCGATGCACAATTTAAAACTGGCGAAAAGTCTGTCCGCTAATGTCAATTTGAGGTATTTCTCGCCGTTCAACTATAATGTATACGATATGAAGGCCCGTTGGGATATGGAGGTAGGAGCGACCAAGACATTTAAAGATCAACGTAGTTCGTTGAAGCTGGCGGTGAGCGACTTGTTTAATACAGGGAATCAGAATCTGAAAACCAATTTCGGCGATTTTGACTCCAGTATCAGGCAATACCAAGATCGTCGCGTGGTTCGATTGACCTATTCGTATAAATTCGGAAATTTAAAAAACAACTATCGTAAGAAAGATACAAGTAATGAGGAGAAAGAAAGAGCGCTATAGGCCCTCGAATTTTCTAAAAAAAGCGACCCGCGGATGATCTAAAATCATCCTGCGGTGTCGCTTTTTTTTATAGACAATGCTATTAGAAAATGTATTTGGTACTTAAAAAGTTCGATTCATTTTCACTAACAATGTCATTCAACAATTTCTTGTTTTCATCGGTGAACTTTGCCGCGACCAGCGATCGTATCGAGAATGAACGCAAAGCATCCACAACGGATAATGTTCCCTCAGCGCTATCTTTTCTTCCGGTGAAAGGGAAGGTATCTGGACCACGTTGACATTGGCAGTTGATATTGACACGACTTACCTGATTGACCAATGGATCGATTAAAGACGACACAACAGCCGCATTGTTACTAAAGATACTGACCTGTTGTCCATGCGAAGAGCCGATCAGGTACTCGATAGGTTCCTCAAGGTCATCAAATGGCACAACAGGGATAACTGGACCAAATTGTTCCTCTCTGTAAAGTTTCATTTGAGAATTGACCGGATAAACGATCGCTGGGTAGAAGAAAGATTCTGCTACTTGTCCACCATTTTCGTTAATCACCTTTGCACCATACGCTTTTGCATCTTCGATACATTCCGTCAGATAAGCTGGTTTGTTAACCTCTGGAAGAGGTGTCAAAGACACGCCTTTTTCCCAAGGCATACCATACTTTAGTTTAGCAACTTCCGCAGAAAGACGTTTTAGGAACTCTTGTGCCAAGCTGCGGTGTACATAGATAATTTTAAGTGCGGTACAGCGTTGGCCATTGAATGAAAGAGAACCCAGTACGGTTTCAGAAACAGCAAGATTTAAATCGGCATCCTTCGTGATGATTGCCGCATTTTTTGCGTCAAGACCAAGAATTGCGCGTAGACGGTTAACTTTAGGATGTAATTTCTTAAGTTCGTCAGCAACACGGCTTGAACCGATCAACGTCAACACATTGATCTTTCCAGACTGCATAAGACTTGGAACGATCTTGTTTCCACGGCCATAAATTGTATTGACAACGCCTTTCGGGAAGCTTGTTTTGAAAGCCTCTAATAAAGGGTAATGTAATAATGTACCATGTTTAGGTGGTTTGAACAACATCGTGTTCCCCATGATCAAAGCAGGGATCAACGTTGTGAAGGTTTCATTCAATGGATAGTTGAATGGTCCCATACATAAAACAACTCCTAGTGGAGATCTTCTGATTTGGGCTATAATACCTTGTTCGATCTGAAAACGGGAAGAATCGCGGTCAATATCTTTCAATGCGTCGATCGTTGCGTAGATATACTCTACCGTACGGTCAAACTCCTTAACAGAGTCAGCATAGGATTTGCCAATTTCCCACATAATAAGCTTGACAACAATGTCCTTCTTGGCAATCATCTTTTGTGTGAAATTTTCAACACAAGTAATACGATCGGCAACGCTCATTGTCGGCCATTCTCCACGGCCATTGTCGTATGCTTTTACAGCAGCTTCCAAGGCTTCCATGGACTCTTTTTCAGTACAAACAGGGAAACTACCGATGCGCTTACGTTTCAAGCCGTCCTTAGTCTTTACACAGATAGGTGAAAATACTTCGTTTACTTGACCCGTCCAAGAAATCATTTCTCCATTGGAAAGGAACTCTCTTTGATCGACCTGTTCGTCTAGCGTAAATTCTGCGGGAATGTCTTTCTCCTCGTAGAAGATACCTTCTAAGTTTAAGCTCATTGTTTTTAAAAGTGGTTTAGATTGATATTTATAAAGATATTGCTAATATACTGTAAATATTACAATATTTGTTAATTTTTTATTAAAATAAGTTTAGGTACTAGTGTTTTTATTGCAATCCATGCAATTAAATATGCGATTGAACAGAACGAAAAAATAATAAAATATCCCGCTTCTTCTCCCTTGAAACCCATAAAGACAAGTTGAGTCTCTTTGGCATAGTCGAATAGCCAGCCCGAAGTTTTATTGATAATAAAGGCTCCTACACCGCCCGCAAGCCCGCCGATTCCTGTAACAGTGGCAATGGCGCGTTTTGGAAAAGAATCGCCAATAGTGGAAAAAATATTGGCCGACCACGATTGATGTGCCGCACCTGCAAAACCAATTAAAATAACGGGTATCCAATAGGAAATATGCCCCAAGGGTTGTGCAAAGAGTACGACTAATGGGACGAAAGCAAACAGCAACATAGCTTTCATTCGACCTTCATAGGCATTCATTCCCTTTTTCTCCACAAAATACGTCGGCAACCAGCCGCCGTAAATTGACAGCATGGTGATCGCATATAAAACAAATATGGCCAATTGCCCTTCTGTATCAGAAGACTTTATGTCGTAAACGGCTGATAGATAGGCTGGCATCCAGAATAAGAAGAACCACCAGACGCCGTCGGTCATGAATTTTCCGAAGACAAAGGCCCAGGTTTGCTTGTACTTGAGGCAATCTGCTATGGTGGTTTTGGGCTGTTTTGTTAAGGCAGAATGCTCCGTTTGGTGTTCATGGTCATCTTGGTGAATGTAAGCCAATTCTGCCGCATTTACTTTTGGATTCTCGTGCGGTTTTTTATAAAGAAAGATCCAGAAACCCATCCAGACAAATCCAAGGACACCTATAATGATGAAAGACATCTCCCAACCCCAATGTGCGGCGATAACTGGTATCGTCAGCGGTGCTGCTAGGGCGCCAATGGTCGCTCCAGAATTGAAGATACTCGTCGCTAAAGCACGATCTTTCTTTGGAAAATACTCTGCGGTCGCTTTAATGGCAGCTGGGAAATTTCCAGCTTCACCGACAGCCAATACAAACCGGGCGAAAATAAATAAGTTTACACTAACGCTGATGATTAAACCGACATTGTTCACATGAGAAATGGCTTCTTTTGCGCCTTCAAATCCAACAAACCACTCGCCAGCGACAATTCCTGAGGTTGCAATACCACAAAAAGCATGTAATATGGCACCAATGGACCAAACAGCAATCGCCCATAGAAAACCTTTTTTTGTATCCATCCAATCGACAAAACGTCCGGCGAAAAGCATGCTGATGGCGTAAAAAATAGAAAATAAAGCGGTAATGTTCCCATAGTCCGTATTGGTCCAGTGGAATTCGGGACTGATAAAATCTTTCCAGGTTAAGGATAATACCTGGCGATCCAAGTAATTGATTGTGGTAGCAAAAAATAGGAGGGCACAGATTACCCAACGGTAATTACCCTTTTTCTCTGTATTAATCATAACGGGTTTAATTGTTTATTTTTCTTGAACCTATCGCTTCAAATGACGAATAATGAACGCTGTATGCCTTCCTTTTACGATGCTCGTGGAAGGCATACAAGCAATCTTATTGTTTTTAACGTGCTTTTGAGACAAGATCAAGTGCTTTTTGTGTATTTTCGAATAAATTGCTGGTGTCCTTTGGATCAATCAGTTTACTGCCCATACCTACCGCACATACACCTGACCTGAACCATGCTTTTAGATTTTCTATTTCGATGTCTACACCCCCCGTTGGTATAAAGTTCTGACCTTTAAAAAGATCCCGAATAGATGACATAAATGCTGGTCCCAAAATATTTGCAGGGAATAATTTTATCAATGCGGCCTGTTGCTGCTGAGCCGTGTAGATTTCGGTCGGTGTCATGCAGCCCGGAATCCACAACTTATGGTGCTCATGTACAAGCGAGCCAACCAAAGGATTCACTAAGGGTGCCACAATAAAATCAGCACCGGCCTGGAGAAACTGTTGTGCATCGTCCACCGATTTGATGGTGCCAATACCCAAGTAGAGGTCTGGCATCTCAAGGTCCCTCGTTGCAACAAGGCGCTCAAAAACAGCCAACGCCTCGGGGCCACGATTTGTAAATTCAAAAACGCGTACACCCGCTCGGTATAATGTTCGTAGAATATCGATACTTTCTTCCTGATCATGATGGAAGAATAAAGGAAGTGTTCCTTGTTCGATAATTTTATTTAATACAATCTCTTTTAAATTCATGTTGTTAATCTCTTTTTAATATCGTCCACTGTACTTGTTGTTGCATCGCTGGCGATAAATAGTTTATCGAATGCCGCGCTTGTTGCAAATTCTAGCGTCTCTTGCGGCGAAAGGTTGGAATACAATCCATAAATCAGACCCGCCATAAAGCAGTCGCCACTTCCTACTTTATCCAAAATCTCTTCCGCTATATAGGTTGTGGATTTGATCAAACGGTCTTTATCAAATAATGTGCTGTAGTATTCTATCCCTTTGGTATGGTGGTCAAAACGGAAGGTATTGGCGACATACTGGCACATGGGGTTGGAAGCAATGATTTCTCGGCTTGTCCGATCTGCTTGCGCGAGTAACTCTTCTTCGGTGTATCCTGACGTGTGTGTTAAGAATTGTTCGTCAAGCGGTGTACCCAGCATCTGATGCGCGGCCCATATATTGCCCATAATTAAATTGCAGTACTTGGCAATCCGAGGCATAACCTCTTTCGGTGTTTTACCATATTTCCAAAGCTTCGATCGGTAGTTAAGGTCTAAGGACACAAAAATTCCTTTTTCCTGTGCTTTTTGCACAGCTTCAAGACAGAGGTCTGCAATATCCTGGCTAATTGCTGGGCAAATTGCCGAAAAGTGAAACCATTTGACATCCTTCAAGGCTTTGTCCCAATCAATACTGCCGACTTTGAGGCTTGCAAAAGATGAATTGGCGCGATCGTAGATAACCCCCGCATTTTTTAGATCTTTACCTTTGGGGAGATAGTAAATGCCCAAGCGCTCTCCGCCCCATTGCATCGCCGATGTGTCTATGTTTCTACGTTTCAAATAGACATCTATACCTTCACAAATGGCATTTTGCGGTATCGCAGATAAGTAGGATGATGGCACGTTCCATAGGGCCAAAGCTGTAGCGACATTTAATTCTGCTCCTCCAACGTAGAAAGGCAATTGGTGCTGTTCAATCCAATTGTCTTCAATATCCGGACAGATCCGTAACAGCAATTCCCCAAAGCTTAAAACTTTACCCTGCATGTTCATTTATTAAAATTCAAAATATTCTTTTGCGTTATTGTAGCTGATATCCTGTATGATTTTCCCGACCCATTCGATATCATTTGGTATTTCTCCTTTTTCGATGTCCTGTCCAAAGATGTCACAGACCAATCTTCTGAAGTATTCATGTCTTGGAAAAGAAAGAAAACTTCTGGAATCGGTCAACATGCCTACAAGACGACTTAACAAACCCATATTCGACAAGGTATTAATCTGTTTTGTCATGCCGTCTTTTTGGTCCAAAAACCACCAAGCTGAACCAAACTGAATTTTTCCTTTGATAGAACCATCATTGAAATTCCCAATCATTGTCGCAATAAGTTCATTGTCGGCTGGATTGAGATTATAGATAATTGTCTTGGTTAGCTTATCTTGGTTATCTAATTTATTCAAAAACTTTGATAATGCACGTCCCTGACTAAAATCCCCAATGGAGTCCCAGCCTGTATCAGGACCGATCAAGCGATGCATGCGGGAGTTATTGTTACGTAAAGCGCCCAAATGGTATTGTTGCACCCAGCCTTTTTCATGATCCCATTCTGCAAAATAGACTAACATGGCCGATTTAAACTTCAGGCTCTCATCAAAAGTTATTTCTTTGCCTGCACGAATTTTATCAAAGATGAATGCGATTTCAGTTTCGGTGTAATCTTCAGCATAGATCTGTTCCAAACCATGATCTGAGACTTTACAGCCGTTGGTCGCAAAGAAGTCGTGCCTTGCCTTCAAGGCCTTGAGGTAGTCGCTTAAACTGCTTATCTGCATATTGCTGACTTCTTCAAGCTTATTGATGTATTGGTTCAATGCAGGCAGGTCATCGCAATTCATTGCTTTATCCGGACGAAATGCCGGAAGCATTTTAAATGATTCACGCTCTTTCGCAAACTGCTGATGAAATTCCAGACTATCGATTGGGTCGTCTGTTGTGCAAACGACTTCAACATGCATCATCTTGAGTAGTCCGCGGACAGAATGACTATCTTGTTGCAGTAAAGCACTGGTATCTGCATAGATCTTGGCCGCGGTTTTTGGAGACAATACATCTGTTATGCCAAAATAGCGTTGTAATTCAAGGTGTGTCCAATGGTGTAGTGGATTACGCAAGGTATAAGGGACAGTTTCTGCCCATTTGATGAATTTTTCTTCATCTGAAGCGTCTCCGGTCACATAATGTTCGTTGACACCGTTGGCACGCATGGCCCTCCATTTGTAATGATCACCATGTAACCAAACCTGACTAATATTATCAAACTTGACATTATTTGCAATCTGTTCCGGGATTAGGTGATTATGGTAATCAATAATCGGCAGATGTTTTGAATAATTATGGTACAGCTCTTCAGCCGTTTTTGTGTTCAATAAAAAGTTGTCGTCTAAAAAAGTTTTCATACAATGTATTGATTTGTAGGTTCATCTGTTTTCTATCCTCTTTTGCTTGTCAAACTTTTTATTGCTGAAGTAATCGGACATAAAAAATGCAAAAAGGGGTGAAAGTACGGTCGCCTGAATTTCCCAAACTGTTTAAATGGTCAATGAAATTACCAATATTCAGGTCATACTTAAAGGAAATTCAATAAAATAAATGCGCAAACGTTATCGGTAGCGTTTAAGGCAATCGGGTTATACCGCATTTTCTACGTTTTCTAAGCACGTTTTCGCTATCGCAGATTGCTTGAAATTTTGAATAAGTCCCGAATAATATGATCTGCTAAAGCGTAATTGTATTGCATATAAAAAGCAATTTCTCTAAGTTTGTTCAACAAATTGCTCAACATGGATATCCAATCACTTTATCAGATTTATAAACAGTATCCGAATATTACAACAGATACACGTAAAATAGAAAAAGATAGTCTATTTTTCGCCTTAAAAGGGGCCAATTTCAATGGGAATACTTTCGCCGAGAAAGCGCTTGAAATGGGTGCTAAATACGTTGTTATTGATGACGAGACCTACCGAAAAGGAGAAGCGTATATTCTTGTTGATGATGTTTTAAAAACATTACAGCAACTAGCGAATTACCACAGACAGCAATTGGATATTCCAGTTATTGGAGTGACGGGAACCAATGGAAAAACCACGACAAAGGAATTGTTGTACGCTGTTGTTTCGCAGAAATACAAGGCCTATGCAACAAAAGGAAATTTGAATAATCATATTGGTGTTCCATTGACATTATTGGCCATAGATAATTCTGTTGAGCTAGCAATCATCGAAATGGGGGCAAATCATTTGGAAGAAATTGCTTTTTTGTGTGGGATTGCCGAACCGACACATGGTTTGATTTCTAACGTTGGCAAAGCACATCTAGAAGGTTTTGGATCTTTTGAAGGAGTAAAGAAAACCAAGGGCGAGCTGTACGATTGGCTGCAGGACCATCAAGGGGTATTATTTTTGCAGGCAGATAACCCACATCTTAAAGAGATGGCTTCCGCCCGCAAGATAGCCAACATTGTCACTTATGGTTTTTCGGAAGGTAATGATGTGATTGGAAAGCTTCTTAGGGCAAATCCCCTTTTGCAAATTGAATGGCACAAGAAAGGCACGGCCGAATCTTATGTTGTCGATACCCATTTAACAGGATCTTATAATACCGAAAACTTTCTTGCAGCTATTGCAGTAGGTTTGCATTTTGGCGTTTCTTCTGCGTCAATCAATCGGGGTATTGAAGGATATACCCCTACGAACAATCGTTCGCAGGTTATGAAAACTGCCCACAATACGCTAATCTGCGATTATTATAATGCAAATGCAACAAGCATGGCTGCTGCATTGGATAATATTCGGATTATTGAAGCGGATAAGAAGGCTATTGTATTGGGTGATATGTTTGAATTGGGGACAGAATCATTTGAAGAACATAAAAAAATTGTCGAGAACGTAAGAGCTATTCCTGCAGATCGCAAAATTTTTGTAGGAAAAGAATTTTTCGCACATCGTTATGAAGGTGGAGCATTTTATGAAACTACTGCCGAAGCAAAACAGGCAATCAGCGGAAATCCTATTGTGGACAGCACGGTCTTATTGAAAGCGTCAAGGGGTATGGCCTTTGAAAATCTGGTCGAACTACTGTAGCCTTTTTAGCTTTATGCTATGCACAACGAGGGGATAAGTTCGGGGTGCGAACATATGGCGACCATGGTGCTCCCGCATTGAATGTACTTAAAAAGGTGGACTCAACGTGGACTCACTGTGGACTTACCGTGGTTGCGGGACGAAGTTGATAGGATGTTGCGGAAACCTTCGTTCCACTGAATCCCGAATGACTCGCCCAGTAGCATCGAGCGAAAGGAAGTGCAAAACAAACAGTTTTGTCATGTAAGGATTAAATAATAAGGAAAATGAGCAAATTCGTTCTACGGAGAAATGATGCTCATTTGGAAAAACGTACCTTTGTTGCATATAATGGATAAAAGACGTTTTTTTTTAGAAATAGCCTATTTTGGACAGGCTTATCATGGTTGGCAAATTCAGAATAATGCAATTTCCGTGCAGGAAGTGCTGAATAAGGCGCTTGAAACCCTGTTGCGGGAACCCATTGAAACAACTGGAGCTGGCCGTACAGATACAGGTGTTCATGCCAAGCAATTGTATGCACATTTCGATGCAGCCCCTGTGGGTATTCTACAAAAAGCTGATCGTTTTATTCATTCGCTCAATGCACTATTGCCCTTTGATGTGGCCGTAAAGCGCCTGATCGAAGTGGAACCCGAAGCACATGCTCGCTTCGATGCGACACAAAGATCCTATGAATACCATCTTCATTTTCATAAAGATCCTTTTATCTATCCCTATTCATGTTTTATGCGCGATCGTCCGGATGTTGAAAAGATGAATGAAGCTGCACAATTTTTATTGGGTAAACAAGATTTCGAATGCTTTAGTAAGTCTCATACGCAGGTGTTTACAAATATTTGCGATATTCGTAGAGCCGAGTGGGTATGGCATACCGAACAACATTTGGTCTTTCATATTACCGCTGATCGCTTTTTGCGCAATATGGTGCGTGCTATTGTGGGTACATCGTTGGAAATAGGCATAAAAGGCAAACCTGTTTCATTTATGCAAGAGGTTATCCAAAGCAAAAACCGGGGGAAGGCAGGTGTTTCCGTGCCGGCACATGGGTTGTATTTAACAGAAGTAGCATATCCTTATATATAGAATTTAACGTGAGTCAAGATAAAATAACTGGTAAAACCTACGATCTCAATTTGGTGAAACGCATGAGTCGCTATATGCGTCCATATCATATGGCATTTTGGATATCGGTCGTCCTAACGATATTGCTGGCTGCAGTAGCCCCCGCTTTGCCTATGCTGATCCAGCATACGCTGGATAACTATATCCTAAACTTCGATACCAATGGATTGTCCCTCATGCTGATTGCAATGTTGGCATTGGTCATCCTGCAGACTTTGATCCGTTATTACCATACCTTAATGACAAATACTCTGGGGCAGTCGGTTATCCGTGATATTCGGATTCAGGTATTTAACCACATTGTTCAACTCAGGCTGAAGTATTTTGATCGCACAGCACTGGGAAAATTGATTACCCGTACCATCTCTGATTTGGAGACTCTTTCCAATATTTTTTCTGAAGGTTTGATTCAGATTATCGGCGATTTATTGCAGTTGGTCGTTATTCTGGTTGTGATGTTTTATTCCGATTGGAAGCTGACATTGATTGTTTTAATTCCGATGCCTTTGATGGTGGCAGCGACTTACGTATTTAAAGAGGCGATGAAGTCTGCCTTTATCGATGTGCGGAAATGGGTTTCTAACTTAAATACCTTTTTGCAGGAACACATTACGGGAGTCGGTATTATCCAATATTTTGCGCGTGAAAAGCAGGAAATGGATAAATTTAAGGAAATTAATGCGCAACATCGTAATGCCCATATTCGGACCAATTGGTATTTCTCCATCTTTTTCCCTGTTTTGGAAATTATCATGGCCATTGCTTTGGGATTGTTGGTCTGGTTCGGTTCCAAACAAATTATGGGTGATGTGATCTCTCCGGGTGTAGTGGTGGCCTTTATCATGTATATCAATATGATCTTTAGGCCCATTCGGGAGCTTATTGACAAATTCAATACGCTTCAAATGGGCATGGTTAGCGCTGAACGGATTTTTGAAGTGTTGGATACCGATGAAAAGACTCCAAATTTGGGTACATTGAAACCTGCACACATCAAAGGTGAAATTGCGTTTCGCGATGTTTGGTTCGCCTATAATGAGGAAAACTGGGTCCTAAAGAATGTAAACTTTAATGTTAATCCGGGTGAGACGCTGGCTTTAGTTGGGGCTACTGGTGCTGGAAAATCTTCTACCATCAATATTCTAAGCCGTTTTTATGAAATCAATAAAGGTGAAATTCTGTTGGACGGCCGTAATATCCGCGATTATGATCTCGATTATCTGAGAAATACCATTGCGACGGTATTGCAGGATGTATTCCTCTTCTCGGATAGCGTCATCAATAACATCACATTAGGCGATCCAGC
The DNA here is from genome assembly GCF_002494055.1 of Sphingobacterium sp. UBA7038. Taxonomy (NCBI): domain Bacteria; kingdom Pseudomonadati; phylum Bacteroidota; class Sphingobacteriia; order Sphingobacteriales; family Sphingobacteriaceae; genus Sphingobacterium; species Sphingobacterium sp. UBA7038. The sequence continues at coordinate 14,835 of NZ_DLAV01000024.1, read as the reverse complement.
GATATCTAGAGAACAGGTCATTGAAGCCGCAAAAGAAGTGGGGGCGCATGATTTTATTATGCGACTACCTGGGGGCTATGATTATGATGTGAAAGAGCGGGGTGCAACCTTATCCGCGGGGCAGGCCCAATTGATTTCTTTTATCCGAGCCTTGGTACACGATCCCCGGATTCTAATTTTAGACGAGGCGACATCTTCAGTAGATACCGAAACGGAAGAAATGATCCAGCATGCAATCGATAACCTCATGAAAGGAAGAACATCGATTGTTATTGCCCACCGCTTGTCCACCATTCAGAAGGCGGACAAGATTATTGTGTTGGATAAAGGCGAAATCAAGGAAATTGGAACGCATCAGGAATTGCTATCTTTTGATGGGTATTATAAAAAACTATACGACTTGCAATTTCATTCCGCGGGGATTTAATTAAGCGATTATACTCTCTTTGGGGATCGTTTCTTCATCTTCGATCCGTGTATTTGCTTTAATCTCTGAACCTCGCCCTACGAGCACGTTTGCTCCGATTGAGACATTTGGTCCGATGTTGACAAAATCTTCAATAATGGTATTGCTTTCGATAACAGCAGAACCGGCGATAACGCAATGGTTGCCTATCTGTACATCGGGGGCGATGGAAGCGCCGGGGAGGATAATGGTGCCTTCACCAATCTCCGCTCGTTTTGATACGTAGGCTTTGGGATGGATGAGGGTCTGGTAATTCCAGTCTGCATTTTCCGATACAATCCGTTGGCGAAGGCCTGGGTTCTTGACTGCAATAAAGAAATCTTCCTCCGTGCCTTTTACTTGATGGTGAAGTTGAACCTCATAATCGAATACATCTTCAATGAGCAATGATTTGTCAATAAGACCACCAATTTCAATCGCTAAATCTTCTGCTACATCTACCGCAGTTTTAGCGTGAGCAGTTGCACCGTATATATATAACATGGTATTTTTTTTTCGCAAAGATAAAACTTTCTAAAATGAAGCCCTTTGGTATCGTGTAAAAAAATGCAACAAAATATAGGGTTTGATTGTTTTGCTGTTTAATGAGCTGTAAGGTTGATTGTTTTTTCGATCGCAATTATATTGCATATAAAAATCAATTTATCTAAGTTTGTTGGTATACAAAAATTAAACTATGATTCAACGTATCCAAACTGTTTATTTGCTGATAGCAGGATTAGTCATATTCGGCTTATTTCTATTTCCCTATGTTAATTATAGCGATTTAGTTGGTTTAGGAAAGAATGTGAAGGTGACCGGTGTGTATAGTGTCGCTGCGGGTCAGCCGGTACACGAGGGGGGATTTGGTTATATTCTCCAGACTGTGGCCACCGTATTATTAGGCGGGCTTCCCCTGTTCACGATATTTAAATTTAAACAGCGTAAAGTTCAACTTTTGCTTATTTGGGTAGAGGTTGTCGCAATTATCTTATTTGCAGTGTGGCTATATTCTTCTGCAAGTACTCATCTCGCTACGGTGAACCAATTTTTGGGTGCTGGGAATATCGGCGTAGGATTCTTTTTGTTGCCTATCTCGATTATTTTCTGTGCGTTAGCCATGGGAGGTGTACGTAAAGATGAAAAGTTGATCCGGTCTGCCGATCGATTGAGGGCATAATTTTGAAAGAATAATCCAATAATAGTTAAAGCCACGAAGACCGTGGCTTTTTTAAATATAATATGATATGAACGTTTTTTTTAGATATGTTGTTGTCTTAATGCTCTTCCTTGTCGGTGGGTTTGTAAAGGCGCAGTCGGCAGATTCATTGTTGGTTGTTGATGATATTCAATTCGATGTAAAGGAATTTCACGTAGATGAGCCTAAGCATGAATTGGTGATCAATTTGTTTGCTATATCGTATAGTAAGAATCCTCGGGAATATAAAATGAACACCTTTTCCACGCAAGTGTTGGATCAGAAGAAACAGCCCCATTTCTTTTCCACGATTCAGATGGGAAATGTATTGGTTAAATTTGAAGATAAGCAGAATTATCTGCACTATTTGCTAGAAGAAGATAAGCCTGTGGATATACAGGTCGTTGTAAAGGATTGGAAGAAAACGGATAAACCGGTTATGGTTAAACTGGTCTTTGAGAGCAGTACAGAAGAGGGGGAGTTTTTGGAGGTTCCTATTTCATTAAAGAAATAATTGATTTTGTCTCTTGACAAAAAAAGCTTCGAAGTTATAACTTCGAAGCTTTTTTTGATTATTCAATATTATCGATTGTATCTGATCTGCTGTTTGTCCATCATGCCCATCTGGTCTTTCATCATTTTGATCTGATCAGCTAACAACTTATTTTTATCTGCTTTTTTAGCTTCTTGAAGAAGTTTTTCGGCTTCACGTTTATTGCGCTTCGCCATGGCTACACCGGCTAGGCTCAATTTTGCTAAGGCGATGTTATGGTCCATATGTAGACCCAATGCCAATGCTTTCTTAAAATATTTTTCAGATTGCATAGGTGCACGTTGTGATTCGATCAGTCCGATCAGCATGTTGTAGTAACCATGCTGTTGTGGGATCAATTGCTTTTCGTAGTTGGTGATTTTACCTAGCCATTTTTCAGCTGCGGCCATATTTTGTTTACGCATATGCCATTGCGCAATCAGCATATATTCATGGAAAAATACAGTAACAAAACCCAAGATCGTGACCAAGATCCCTAAAATTCCCCATCCCCAATTTCCGGTCCAGAATAAGGCAACTGTTCCGATAAGCAATGCACTGCAAATAATGATTCTAACGAGATTTGACATAAATCTTTGTTTAAAATATTTGTATTCAATTTAATTCTGCAAATATCCGTTAATTTCACCGTTTAAGCAACTCGTTCAGGTTGTTATTTTGTAAAAATGTGTTTTTCTAGAAAATGGTAGCTTTTATGTTAATCGATGTGTTCTGATAATCTTGCTTTGGTACAACGCCGAATAGGTGGGCAGCCGGATAAATTTGCCTTTATATGCAACTTTGTCTATGTTTGAATTATGGAAAAGCAATACGATGATTCTTGGGCTCCTGTGTTAAGGCCTTTGTTCGCTCAGCCCTACATGAAACAGTTATCTACTTTTGTGCAAGCAGAGCGTCAGAAAACGAAAGTGTTTCCACCGGCAGATCTGGTGATGAATGCTTTTAAGCTGACGCCATTGGATCGGGTGAAAGTGGTTATTTTAGGGCAGGATCCTTACCACAATGACGGGCAGGCACATGGGCTGTCTTTTTCAGTTCCGGCAGGGATTGCCTTGCCCCCATCTTTAAAAAATATTTTTAAGGAATTGCAAGATGATATCCCTGGTTTTGTTGAGCCGCATGCTGGCGATTTGACTTCTTGGGCCAAGCAGGGGGTATTATTGTTAAATGCGACCTTGACAGTTCAGGCGCATTTGGCTGGTTCTCATCAAAAGAAAGGCTGGGAGATTTTTACAGACAGTATTATTCATGCCATTTCGGAGCGTTGTGAACATGTGGTGTTTTTGTTGTGGGGAAGTTATGCCCAAAAGAAAAGTGTACTCATTGATGCGAAGAAGCATCTTATTCTAACGGCGGTTCATCCCTCACCGTTGTCTGTCTATCGTGGTTTTTTTGGTAGTAAGCATTTTTCACGCGCAAACCAGTATTTGACGGCACATGGTAAAACCCCAATTGATTGGCGCCTGATTTAAGTTGTGGCTTGGGTTAAATTTTGCGAAGCGTTTGCTGTCCAATAGCTAAAGTAGATAAACATCATTGCCGGTGATTCGCGCATGGCGCAAATGCGTCCAAGAGCGAGATTCCGGTAATGATATTTTTGATTGGGCTTAATTCCCTCGCTTAATATTCTAAAGGAATAATGGGTTCTTTTTTGCTGGTCGACATAATCATCATGGTTTGGAATGTCTTTACAAAAGGTATTTTGGATATTTTTTCCATGATGACGCCTTCATAAGCTTTGATATCTTTTACGTAAACCTTGAGGATGAAATCACAATTGCCTGTAACGTGATGGCATTCGGTTACTTCAGGTATCATTTTGACTGCAGCTACAAATTCAGGAATAGCGTTGTGGGTATGGAAATCGAGTGAGATCTGTATGAACGACTTGATCCCAAGCCCCAGTTTCTCCTCGTCCACAAAGGCATGGTAACTTTTGATGAAGCCGGAGTTTTCCAGTTTTCGCACACGCTCTAAGGTTGGCGCGGGGGACAGTCCGATGCTAGATGCGAGTTGCAAATTAGTTATACGACCATTCTCTTGTAATAGTTTAAGAATTTTTAAATCTGTTTTATCCGGTGCAAAGGGCATATCTTAAGTCTTAATAATCAATAGTATTTGTAAATATACAAAATTATATTTGGAAATTTAAAAATATACAAAATTATTGGTGATAAATAGATTTTAGCTATATCGTATTTTTATAATTATAATTTTAATCGATGCAAAATCATTTGACTGTCATAATCGATTGAAATGTGCTCATTTTAATGAAATGGAGTGATAAATGTCATTTTTTTATTAAAAATGCCTTCGTAAGGTGCTATTAAATGCTGTTTTATTGGCTTTGAAATTGTAACTTTGCAGTTCGATAGGTGCGGAGGTGAAGCCCTCCCAAATTAGTTAAACCGTGAGAGCGCAATATGAGTACTAAAGACGACGATTTGTTAAAAGAGCTAGAGCTCGAAGAATATAAATACGGGTTCACGACAGATATCGAAATGGAAATTGCAGCCAAAGGCCTTACTGAGGATACGGTTCGTTTTATTTCGGCAAAAAAGAATGAACCTGAATGGCTATTGGAATGGAGATTAAAAGCTTTCCGTCATTTCTTGACGTTAAGAATGCCTACTTGGCAGAATTTCAAAGCTCCCGAGATTGATTTTCAGGAGATTTCCTACTATGCAGCCCCGAAAGCAAAACCGCAGCTTAATTCGATGGATGAGGTTGACCCTGAGTTGATTTCCACTTTCGAAAAGTTGGGTATTCCTTTGGATGAGCAAAAAATATTAGCGGGAGTTGTGGCTGTAGATGCTGTCTTCGATTCGGTATCTGTAAAAACAACGTTTCGTGAGAAATTAAAGGAGCAAGGTGTTATTTTCTGTTCATTTGGTGAGGCCGTGCAAGAGCATCCTGACCTGGTGAAAAAATATTTGGGTACAGTGGTTCCGCAGACAGATAACATTTATGCAGCTTTAAATTCTGCAGTGTTTTCGGATGGATCCTTTGTTTACGTTCCAAAAGGCGTTAGATGTCCAATGGAATTGTCTACCTATTTCCGTATCAATGCACAGAATACTGGGCAATTCGAACGCACGTTGATCATTGCGGATGAGGGGGCTTATGTTTCTTATTTGGAGGGATGTACTGCACCTATGCGTGATGAAAACCAGCTGCATGCGGCAGTGGTTGAATTGATTGCCGAACGTGATGCTGATATTAAATATTCTACCGTTCAAAACTGGTACCCTGGTGATAAAGAAGGAAAAGGTGGTATTTATAACTTTGTAACCAAGCGTGGAATCTGTAAGGGCGATAACAGTAAAATCTCCTGGACACAGGTAGAAACCGGTTCTGCAATTACATGGAAATACCCGGGTGTGATCTTAAAGGGCGATAACTCTATTGGTGAGTTTTACTCTGTAGCCATGACGCGTAATCATCAGGTAGCTGATACAGGAACGAAGATGGTTCATTTGGGTAAAAACACAAAATCTAAAATTATTTCTAAAGGTATCTCCGCCGGTAAGAGCCACAACAGTTATAGAGGTTTAGTGAAAATCGGTCCAAATGCCGACAACTCACGTAACTTTACACAATGTGACTCCTTATTGATCGGTGATAAGTGTGGGGCACATACATTCCCTTACATCGAAAATAGAAATAAGACGGCCAAATTAGAGCATGAGGCGACTACTTCCAAAATCGGTGAGGACCAGGTATTCTATTTGAATCAACGGGGTATCGATTCTGAGAAAGCTGTTGGTTTAATTGTCAACGGGTATGCAAAAGAAGTATTAAATCAATTGCCGATGGAGTTTGCTGTAGAGGCTCAAAAATTATTGGCAATTTCATTAGAAGGTTCAGTAGGATAGATAAAAAATCATTGGGAATGTAGTTTAAGTCGCTACATTACACCATACTCAATACGAATAAAATGTTAAGCATTAAAAATTTACATGCGTCTGTAGAAGACAAACAAATATTAAAAGGGTTAAACCTAGAAGTAAAAGCTGGCGAAGTTCATGCGATTATGGGACCAAATGGTGCTGGTAAAAGTACATTAGGGAATGTATTAGCAGGACGTGAATCCTATGAAGTAAGTGAAGGTTCCGCACTATTGGACGGTGTAGATTTATTGGATCTTTCCCCTGAAGACCGTGCGCGTGAAGGGCTGTTTTTGGCTTTTCAATATCCTGTTGAGATTCCGGGCGTATCGAATATCAATTTCTTGAAAACGGCTGTAAATGATATTCGTGAGTACAAAGGTCTTCCGCCAATGGAAGCGAAGGAATTTTTACAAATGGTAAAAGACAAGCAAAAATTGGTTGAGTTTTCAGCTAATTTGGCTAACCGCTCTTTAAATGAAGGATTCTCCGGTGGTGAGAAAAAGCGTAACGAAATTTTTCAATTGGCGATGTTGAACCCGAAATTATCTATTTTGGATGAGACAGATTCTGGTTTGGATATCGATGCACTTCGTATCGTTGCAAATGGTGTGAATCAATTGCGCTCTAAAGACAATGCTTTTATTGTTATTACACACTACCAACGTTTGTTGGATTATATCGTTCCAGATTTTGTTCACGTATTGTACAATGGCCGTATCGTGAAATCGGGACCTAAAGAATTAGCTTTGGAGCTCGAAGAAAAAGGATACGATTGGTTAAAAGAATATGATACACAAAACGCCTAATCTTTTACCTGAGTAAATAGGATTAGAGGAGAATTTTGGCGATTTGATTAAAAAATAACATGAGTACATTAGTTTCAGAATCATTACTTCAACAAGTGTTGGGAGCTTTCAAAGAGCAAGGCGTTTCAGACGAACCTTCGTTTTTCGTGGAGGCCCGCCAACTTGCATTCGAGCGTTTCGAAGCAGCAGGCTTTCCCACCGTTAAGAATGAAGAATGGAAATATACAAACATCCACAGTATTATCAATAAGCCTTATGCGCTTGATGTCGATGTGGATATCGAAGGCTTAGACTTTAGTGCAGGTGAGATTCCGCAGTTGGATGCCTACCGCATTATTTTGGTGAATGGTCAGTATGTATTAGCAGTAAGTGAATTAGAAAATGTAAAGGGACTGTCGGTTATTCCAATGGATGAAGCCACTTCAGAGCCTGCATTTGAGTCCCATTTTGCTAAATATGCGGATAAGTCAGACAATATTATGGTCGCTTTGAATACGGCTGCTTTTACCAATGGCGTTTTTATCCATTTGAAAAAGGGAGTTGTACTTGATAAACCAATACAGATTATTCACGTCGCTACAGGGAAAGAGGATTTCTTTGCACAAACACGTAATTTGATCGTTGTCGAGCCAAATGCAGAACTTGAATTGATCGAAAGCTTTATCACTGCAGAGGGTACCGCAAATAATGTGCACAATAAGGTCTCTGAGATTATCGTCAAAGAGAATGCTAAAGTACAACATTATTATTTGCAGCTCGCGGAATCTGTAAGCCGTTACTTTAATCATACAGAGGTATATCAAGAAAAATACAGTCTTTACAATAATTACAACTGTAATTTTCCAGGCGCTTCGTTTATCCGTAACAATATCAACGTCCGTTTGGATGCCGAGCATGTGGAGAGCCATTTATATGGAATCAACTTAACGGCTGCCGATCAATTGGTCGATAATCATACCATCGTAGACCACCTGAAACCACATTGTGAGTCCTATGAATGGTATAAAAATATTACACAGGACAAGTCCGTTGCGGTTTTCAATGGAAAAATCTTTGTGCGCGAGGATGCGCAGAAAACGAATGCTTTTCAACAGAATAATAATATGTTGATGTCAGACAATTCGGCGGTTTATACCAAACCACAGTTGGAAATCTTTGCCGATGACGTAAAATGTTCACACGGGTGTACCATCGGTCAGTTTGATAATGAAGCGTTGTTTTATCTGAGAGCAAGAGGAATTGGCGAAGAGTCTGCCCGTATCCTGTTGGTGCACGCATTTGCATTTGACGTAACGACACGTTTCTCAAATGAGGTTGTTCGCAAATATGTTGAAGAGCTTGTAGAAGAAAGCCTAAGAACAAATTAAATCCATTTAGGATCATATAGCTTTTAAATATGGCGTTTACTGAATAGGTAAACGCCATTTTTTTTCATAGACCAATACATCATAGCCTTCGTATCAAGCGCCAAGTTGCGTCTTGTTGCTCTTGCTTGAAGAGCGTTTAATCGTATTGGGAGAAGCGCTTAAAGTTATCATTGTTTGCTGTAGGGTAGACCCTAGTAATTTTGGATATCAACTTCGTCATTTTCACGGTATAACAACGGATCTTAATCGGAGCTACAACGCTAATTGTTCGCTCACAACCGAAGAAGCACCGAACAAGTACCGAACAAGCTCCGAAGAAGCACCGAGGAAGCTTCGAATGGAACCAACGTTGAAACTAATCCGTTCTTGGTACTTGCTTTAAATTGTGCTAATAATTTTTTCGGCAATTTTAGTTAAAATCAAACAAAGATAAAGGTGATGAAGGGCTGAAATGTAGGGAATAACAGAGCACTATTAAACGAAAAAAGCTTCCAAATTTTGGAAGCTTTTTTGAGCGAAAGACGAGATTCGAACTCGCGACCCCAACCTTGGCAAGGTTGTGCTCTACCAACTGAGCTACTTTCGCGTTGATGTTACAAAAGTAAGGCATTTATTCGTATTCTGCAAGAGGAAAAGCAAAAAATATTAACTTAAATTGATCGCATCAACACAATTAATACCGTCTATAGCCGCCGAAATGATACCGCCGGCATAACCTGCCCCTTCACCACAAGGGTAAAGTCCTTTGACCTGAGGGTGTTGTAAATCTTCTTTATTTCTAGGAATCCGAATCGGTGAAGATGTACGTGACTCTACACCGACTAAAATGGCTTCATTGGTATAATACCCTTTCATCTTTTTGCCAAAGATGGGCAACGCACCGCGTAATGCTTCGTGAACAAAAACAGGTAGCACTTCGGTGAGATCTGCAGATGCTGTTCCGGGCTTGTACGAGTTTTCTGGCAGATCCATAGATACACGTCCTTCGACAAAGTCGACCATGCGTTGCGCCGGAGCAACGAGCTTACCGCCACCTACGGCAAAAGCCTTTCGTTCGATCTCTTTCTGAAAATTCAGTAATGCAAATGGATCCTTATGTGCATTGGCAACGTCCTCAAGGTTGATCTGAATAACGGTGCCTGAATTGGCGTGCGGATTATTTCGTTTGGATGGTGACCATCCGTTGACAACGATTTCATCTAAATCTGTTGCACAGGGAGCAATGACGCCGCCTGGGCACATGCAGAATGAAAATACACCACGGTCATTCACCTGTTCAACCAGGCTATAATAGGCTGGCGGCAAATGCTCGCTTCTTACCTGGCAGTGGTATTGCGCCTGATCAATGATTGCCTGCGGGTGCTCGATACGCACGCCCAAAGCAAATGCTTTGGCTTCGATCAGCCAATTGTTGCGATGAAAAAGCTCGAAAATATCCCGCGCAGAGTGCCCTGTTGCTACAATGACATGATCTGCCTTAATTTCTTCACCATTGGCTAATTTGACACCGCGTACTTGACCGAAGGATTCTAAAATGTCATCGACACGTTGGTCAAAATGAAATTCGCCCCCAAATTCAAGGACGCTCTCGCGCATGGCTTCAATAATATGTGGCAATTTATTTGTACCGATATGTGGGCGCGCATTGACCAGAATATCCGTCGTTGCCCCATGGGAAACGAAAAGTCTGAGTACTTTGTCTACGTCACCTCGCTTATTGGAACGTGTATATAATTTTCCGTCTGAGTACGTTCCAGCTCCACCTTCGCCAAAGCAGTAGTTTGACTCAGGGTTTACGATGCCTTCCCGGTTCAACTTAGCTAGATCGCGTCTACGGTCTTGGACCTTTTTACCGCGTTCGATTACAATTGGTTTGAGACCACGTTCAATACAGCGTATTGCTGCAAACAGGCCGGCAGGGCCCGCGCCAATAATAATAACGGGTTTTCCGTCTTTAACGGACTTAAAATTATTTTCGTAGATTTCTGGAACAGGAAGCTCGTCAATGTAGTAAATAACACGAGCTCGATAAACAACCTGCTTGCTTCGGGCGTCAATGGAACGTTTACGGATTTTATAACCTTTGACTTGTTGAGGTTGGACTTTCAGGGCTTTGATCCCTTGCTGTAGAATATACTGATCGTCCTCGATTCTTTCTGGAAGTATCGCAATTTCAATTTCTTTTTGCATAGTATGAGGGCTGGGTTTTTATCCCAAAACCGGGACAAAGTTAATGAATATTGGCTATTTGGAGATTTGGAAATAAAAATATTCTTATCTTAGTAAGAGCTTGGTATATGCTTTGATAGTGTAACCGTAAAATTTGAATAGTATTTAATTCTTTGAACAATGAAAATTAAAAGATTTTTGGTCGCCCTATGTGGTTTATTTGCATTAGTATCATTAAACTCCTGTGGCTACAATACGATGGTCTCACAAGATGAGAATGTTAAAGGAAAATGGGCACAAGTTGAAAATGCGTATCAACGTCGTGCGGATCTAGTTCCAAATTTGGTTAATACAGTAAAAGGAGCGGCAAAACACGAAGAAAGTACATTGACAGCTGTTGTAGAAGCAAGAGCTAAAGCTACTTCCGTGACGATTAATGCCGATGATTTGTCTGAGGAGAATATTGCCAAGTTTCAAAAAGTTCAAGATGAATTCAGCGGTTCGTTGAGTCGTCTTTTGGCGTCTGTTGAAGCTTATCCTGATTTGAAAGCCAATCAGAACTTTTTGGAATTACAAGCACAGCTGGAAGGTACTGAAAATCGTATTTCAACAGAACGTAGATCTTACAATGAAGCGGTACAGCAATATAATACCACCGTACGCAGCTTCCCGAATAATTTAATGGCGGGGATGTTCGGATTTAAGGCAAAAGGTACATTTACTGCTGCCCCAGGTTCGGATAAAGCGCCAACGGTATCATTCTAACAGCAAATTGTTAGGAATGAACAGGATGATGGATGATGCGGCTTTCGTAGAAGCACATCATCCATTTTTTTATCGTGTTTTAATTAGTTTAGACCCTTTGAATCTGGAATAACCGGTATGGTAATCTAGTTTTGGAGTGCAAACGTATACAAACTATGGCATTAAATTCTGAAGAACAAGAGAAGATCGTTCACGCTATTAATGTGGCTGAAAATGAGACTTCTGGTGAGATTCGTGTAGTGGTCGAAAATCATTGCCCCGACGAGGTACATGATCGTGCAACCTATTATTTTTCCAAATTGGGCATGCACAAGACTACATTGAAAAATGGTGTTCTTATCTATATCGCGCTGGAAGACCATAAATTTTCCATTATTGGCGATAAGGGAATTCACCAACGTGTAGAAGGTGATTTTTGGAACAGTACCAAAGATCTAATGGTGGCGGAGTTTCGGGTGGATCGCATTGTTGAGGGCTTGGTCAAAGGGATCGAACATGCGGGTAAACAATTGGCAAAATTCTTCCCGCGTGAACACGATGACATCAATGAGCTTCCAAATGATATTGTTTTTGGAGACCGTTAGTTGTTAAGTGACCAGAAACAGTCCCGAGAAGCTATTCCCTGTCTCACAAATAAACTGATAAAGATCGTGATAAACCCGATTTCGGGATTCACCGAACGCCATTTGCATGAAAACTGCTCAAGGCAAATAAAAATGAATAAAAGAGAATTATAGGATGAAATTTGTATCGAGATTATTTTCTCGGGTTCGGATCCCTGCTATGGCTATGTTGCTTTGTTTGCTGTCGGTAGCCACAGTATTGGGTCAAGATTTCCCAGAAACATCAAATAGGCTTGTCAATGATTATACAAACACATTGACCGCAAGTCAGAAGCAATTATTGGAGCAGAAGCTATTGGCATTTGAGGATTCCGCATCTACGCAGATTGCAGTGGTTATGATGAATTCTACCGGTGGCTATGATATTTCTGATTATGCGGTTCGTTTAGCGAAAAAATGGGGTATTGGGAATAAAAAGTATAATAACGGTATTCTGTTGTTGGTCGCTCTGGGAGATCGGGCGGTGACTATTCAAACAGGTTATGGCATAGAGGGCGCTGTCCCGGATGCCATTGCATATCGTATTATTGAAAATGATATCAAGCCGGCTTTTCGTCAGGGCGATTACTACAAAGGAGTGGACGATGCGACCAGTTCCTTAATTTCCTACACAAAGGGTGAGTACAAAGCTGATCCAAAACAACCGAAAGGAAAGGGATCAGGTTCGGTGATGTTTGTTGTTATTATTGTGATAGTCTTGGTTGTTCTTTTCTCCAATCGCGGTGGACGAGGTGGTGGCGGTGGTGGCCGTGTGATGAATGGACGCGGCGCTTCTGATATCTTTTGGTGGACATTGCTGAATGGTCTTGGCGGCGGTGGCGGCCGAGGTGGCGGCGGTGGCTTCGGCGGAGGCTCTGGTGGCGGATTTGGCGGTTTCGGTGGCGGTGATTTTGGTGGTGGCGGTGCTTCCGGACGTTGGTAACATCTTTGCTAAATAATGTTAAATAGGACGACAGTGAAACGGAAATGTTTTACATTTATGGGAAGTATATAATTATGAAAAAGGGAATATTAATGGGTTTAAGCTTTTTACCAGCCTTGTTAATGGCACAAGAAAGCTTCACGGTTACAGGAAAAGTAAACACGACGTCAGACAAAGCGAAAGTGTTTATGCAGTATGCTGCGAATGGCACTCGTCAGACTGATTCAGCAACGGTCGTAAAAGGCGAATTTAAGTTCAACGGACAGGTAGCTACACCAACAAAAGGTATGATGATTTATTCGCCGGAGGGCTTAACTTTTGCAGAACTTAGAAATAGTCAAAAGCAACCTGAGACAGCACAGTTATATCTTTCTAAAGGCGTTATCAAAGTCGATGCAACCAAAGGGTTTAAAAATGCAACGGTCTCAGGTACGGCGCTTAATGACGATCTGACGCAGTACAAGGCTTTTGTGAAACCGCATACAGATGCGTTCGAGGCATTGAACCAACAATATTATGCGGCTTCGGAGACGCAAAAACAGGATCCTAAATTCATCGAAGGCTTACAAAAACAAGCTGGTGAGATTTCCGAAAAAATGGAAAAAGCAGATGCTGAATTTATTAACAAAAACCCAAAAAGCTGGTATACGTTGGATTTGTTGTCTGAGAATGTCAGCGGTGAAAACGTCAATGAATATGTAGCTTCTTTTGAGAAAATGTCTCCTGAACTGAAAAATTCTGAAAAAGGGAAGGAATTGGCTGAGCGTATCCAGAAATTGAAAGCAGTAGCTGTTGGTTCGGTAGCTCCTGACTTCACATTGCCAGACACAACAGGAAAGAATATTTCCTTATCTTCCTTAAGAGGAAAATATGTTTTGTTGGATTTTTGGGCAAGTTGGTGTGGTCCTTGTCGTCATGAGAACCCGAATGTCGTTGCGGCTTTCAATAAATTTAAAGATAAAGGATTTACCGTGTTTGGTGTTTCTTTAGACAATCCCGGTAAAAAAGATGCTTGGTTGAAAGCTATCCATGATGATAATTTACAACAATGGCCACACGTTTCAGACCTACAGGGCTGGAAATCAGCTCCGGTAAAATTGTACGAAGTACGTGGTATTCCGCAAAACTTCCTCATTGATCCTTCTGGTAAAATTGTCGCATCAAATTTAAGAGGTGAGGCTTTGGAAGCGAAGTTAGCAGAATTGCTAAAGTAAAATGATATTTAGTTGCCATTGGGCATGAATAACCCCTAATTGTTATACTCATGTGAACTGAGTCTGCAATTAGGGGTTTCTTTTTATAGTCGTCCTCATCCAATCGCTTTTTTGGCGCAGCGACTAATTGACGACTCTAAAAGGCGAATAGCGTGACGACTGCAAAACATTGAATGAATTTGCTAACTTCGTCTGCTGCTATAGCGAATGATTGCGTGAAACCGCTATATCCTCGTAACAGCCGGATTAGGGGATGATGAATCCTAGGTATTTAAACATGGTGATCAGCGCTATTGGGGTTATAAAATTGTAAAGATGAAGAAAACAGTAATTTTGGGTATATTCTTGGGGACGGTGATTGCTTCCTGCGGTGGCGATCAAGATAAGGGAATTCCTGTTGTCAACCTAGAGGCGTTGCATGCCATACCTTTGGATCACCCGATTGATCAATTGGCTAAAGACACGACATTTATCGATGTTACGTTGCCGCCTAACGCCAGAATCGATCATTTGTCACAACAGGAGCTGGGTCAACTAAAGGCTGCGGCATATCGTTTTTATCAGCATGTTACACTGGAAAATAATCAATACCGTGTTGATCTCAAAGATCCTAAAGTCCTACACCTATCGGAACAAGTTATTAAGGCGTATGAACAGGCGATCAGCAATACGAATCATTTTGCGGACTCGATGGCCAAAGCAGGCCAGGCCATTCAGCTGCCGCCGGTATCTGAAGAATACCGCAATAATTTGCTTAAATAACAATTGGCAGGATATGATGCTCATATGCCTTTATGGAAATGACCATTCAGGTATCAGGCCTTACCAAAGAATTTGGACAAATCTAGCAACGCAAGGCATAAAAAAAGAAGCTGTCTCAAAT
>NZ_DLAV01000030.1:0-89070 GCF_002494055.1 Sphingobacterium sp. UBA7038 | reverse complement strand
TTTTTGAGACAGCCTCTTTTTGTGGAATACAGCCGTCCGAATTTTTATACGGCCCATTTACGCCTAAAATTTGACAAAGTATAAACCATATTTCTGTCTGACAAACTGTCATTATATGGATTTAAATTTCTAACTTTGTAGTCTTTGAAATAACTAAGGGCTTGAAATCAGATCAGCAAAAGATGAGTATTTGCATTAGTTATTCCATCGAAAATAATAAAAATTATATTCTATTGAATATCGAGCTATGCTAGATTTAACACATACCACTAAGGAACACGACGAATCTCGTCAGGGTGAGGCATTATTATTAGAACAGGATCCGATTTTAAGTAATGGACGCAAACTGTATATTGAAAGTTACGGTTGCCAGATGAATTTTTCGGATAGTGAGATTGTTGCTTCTATTTTGTTGGATAAGGGATTTGAAACAACCAAGAATTATCAGGAAGCTGATGTGGTTTTTATTAATACCTGTTCAATCCGCGAAAATGCAGAACAGCGGGTACGCAATCGTCTAAAGGAATTTGAAGCTGCTAAAGCAAAAAATCCCGGAATGATCGTTGGTGTGCTGGGCTGTATGGCGGAGCGTTTGAAATCGAAATTTTTGGAAGAAGAAAAGTTGGTGGATGTCGTGGTGGGGCCAGATGCTTATCGCGATCTACCAAATTTGATTGATAAAGTTGACGATGGAGCTAAAGCTGTAAACGTTTTATTATCTCGGGAGGAAACGTATGCCGATATTAATCCTGTCCGTTTAAACTCGAACGGTGTGACAGCTTTTATTTCGATTATGCGCGGTTGCGACAATATGTGTTCTTTTTGTGTTGTTCCTTTTACACGTGGACGTGAACGTAGTCGTGATCCACAATCTATCGTGAAGGAAGCCGAAGATCTTTTCAATGCAGGATATAAGGAGGTTACGTTGTTGGGACAAAATGTGGATTCGTATAAATATACTGCTCCAGTAGCTGAAGGGGAGGAACCGGGTGAAACCATAACATTTGCTAGCTTGCTTACAATGGTTGCTGAAATCAGCCCGCTTTTACGTATTCGCTTTTCTACTTCCCATCCAAAAGATATTACAGATGAAGTTTTATATGCAATCGCTTCGCATGAAAACATCTGTAATTATATTCACTTGCCAGTTCAATCAGGGAACTCTAGAGTATTGGAATTAATGAACCGTACCTATGACCGTGAATGGTATATGGAGCGTGTCGATGCCATCCGTCGTATTATTCCGGATTGTGCTATTTCCACAGATGTTATTACAGGTTTCTGTACTGAAACAGAAGAGGAGCATCAAGAAACATTGTCTATGATGGATTATGTCAAATATGATTTCGCCTATATGTTTGCTTATTCAGAAAGACCAGGTACATTGGCGGCAAAAAGATACGCAGATGATATTCCTGAAGATGTTAAAAAACGTCGTTTGACAGAAGTGATCAATAAACAGCGCGATCATAGTTTATACCGTTATCAACATTTTATTGGCAAAGTTTGTAAAGTGCTTGTTGAGGGATTTTCGAAAAGATCTGAGTTCGATTTCTGTGGCCGTAATGATCAAAATGCATTGGTGGTATTTCCAATTGATCCTCGATTTAAACAAGGCGATTATGTGAATGTACTTATCGAGTCATGTACCTCTGCGACATTATTGGGAAAGATTGTTGATTAAGAAAACTTAGATTGTTTTATTTCCAACTGGAAATTTATGGATAACCAAGATATAAAGAATAGATTTGGAATTATTGGTAATTCGCCTTTGTTGAATCGTGCTATTGATATTGCACGACAAGTGGCTCCAACTGATATCTCCGTACTAATACAAGGTGAAAGTGGGAGTGGTAAAGAGGTTTTTTCGCATATTATCCATCAATTAAGCTCACGTAAGCATGGCCCTTTTATTGCGGTCAATTGTGGAGCTATACCAGAGGGTACCATTGACTCTGAGTTATTTGGTCACGAAAAGGGTTCCTTTACAGGTGCCCATGAAGCCAGAAAGGGATATTTTGAGGTCGTTGACGGTGGAACAATCTTTTTGGATGAAGTAGGTGAGTTGCCTTTGGGTACGCAAGCAAGATTATTACGTGTATTGGAGTCAGGTGAGTATATACGGGTAGGGTCATCCAAGGTACAGAAGACAAATGTACGTGTGGTTGCTGCGACAAATGTGAATGTATTTGAAGCTGTACAAAAAGGTAAATTTCGCGAAGATCTTTATTATCGTCTGAATACTGTACCGTTGCGTGTACCGTCATTACGTGAAAGACCTGAAGATATCAACTTATTATTTCGTAAGTTTATTGTAGATTTTTCTGAGAAATACCGTACACCTGGGGTTCAATTGACAGAAGATGCACAAAATATGCTGCGCAACTATAGCTGGCCCGGAAACGTACGTCAACTGAAAAATGTTGCGGAGCAAATTGCAGTTTTGGAGAAAGAACGCGTTGTCGATGCCTATACACTTCAAAATTATCTGCCCAATGAATCCCGAACGAGTTTGCCAGCGGTAGTTCCTTCAAATAATGGTGGAAAAGAGGATTTCTCCGAAAGAGATTTGCTGTATAAGGTCTTATTTGATATGAAGAAGGATATGGTTGATCTGAAAAAACTGGTGGTTGAATTAATTCAGAAAGGTGTCGATTCGAGCACATTTGATCAAAATTCCCCTTACATTAATCAGTTATACCAGGAGATTGAACCACAATTGAAAGCAGAACCAGAAAATTATAATACAACCCCAACGCTCACCATACATTCTCCAGCAAATACAACAAACGTATTAAAAAGTCCTGTTGCACAGGATGAATACCTGCAGGATGCTCAAGAAGTTGAGGAATCTTTATCGCTTGTTGATAAAGAGTCTGATCTGATTAAAAAAGCGCTGAAAAAACACCGAGGTAAACGTAAAGCTGCTGCGCAAGAGTTGGGGATTTCTGAAAGAACTTTGTACAGAAAAATTAAAGATTTAAATTTAGATTAAGGTTTACAGATGTTGTCAAGAAAAATTTTATATGCTTTTCTCACCACAATCTTTTTGTTTGTAATGAATAGTTGTGGGGTAAAATATGGATTTACTGGTGGATCCATTCCTGAGGGAATGAAAACAGTTAATATTCAATATTTCGAAAATATAGCTCCTTTGGTTTATCCAACCTTAAGTCAGAATTTTACGGAGGCACTGAAAGAACGTATCCGTAACCAATCTCGATTGAGTCAGGTGAATCAAGACGGTGATGCTACCTTTGAGGGATTTATTACAGAGTATTCGATAAGTCCTGCAGCTGTTGAAGCTGGGACAGATCGTGCAGCGATGAATAGGTTGACGATTACAATCAAGGTTAGTTATCATAATAAAATTAATCCGAAGGATGATTTTGAACAGCCTTTTACGCGATTTAAAGAGTTTGCAGGTAATCTTCAGAGTGCACAAGAAGAGACCTTGGGTAAAGAAATTATTCAAATGCTAACTGAGGATATATACAATAAAGCGTTTGCTAATTGGTAATTCTATTTCCAAGATGAATCTTAATATATCATTATCCAATAACGAGCTTTTTTTTCAAGCAATCAATCATCCCGACACTGTGGCGGAAGATGTTGTTTTAGCATTGATTGAAAAATACCCTTATGCCCAAAGCCTGCGATTTATCTATGAACGCAAAGTTTTTGGCAAGCATAGTTCAGTTCAGAATTTATCGTCTACTTTGCTCTATGCATCTTCTCCGAGTTGGTTGTATGAATTTATGCATTGTAAACCAACGACAGAGCCTGATGTATTCATGCCGTCAGATGAAATTCCAGTGGATGGAGCACTTCGCGACGATGATGGGACTATCGAAATTGAAGCTGAGCGTGAAACGGTAGCTGAACCAGTTTTATCCAAGATTGAGGTTGATGAATTGGATCGTTTGATTCAAGCCGGGGTTGCAAAAGATTATTTTCGGTCAAACGATCAGCAGCAAGAAAATAGTGTCGATTCAGAGGAACCTGCATTAGTAGCACCTGTTGTAGCGGAAGCTGTTGCCAATACAATGGATGATGGTCAGGAGCGTGTTTCGGTCTATGATGATGATACCATGCCCTACAGTTTCTTATGGTGGTTGCATAAGACGAGATTAGAATATGCTGATACCTATCAGCCCTATGTAAAATCTCCATTACGCCCAATGACGCCCTCGAATGACGATATTGCTAAAATTCATGAGAAGCTGGATAATCAGCTACTCGATCAACAGATCCGGGAAAATATCTTTCATTTACAATCGCCTGAAGCAAAGTTAAGTGATGAGGTTAAAACGACAATCTCTTTTCAAATACCGCGTAAAACAGACGAGGTAATCGAAAAATTTATTCGTGAAGAACCTATGATTCAGCCCCTGCAAGCAGAAAAGTTAGACTTGGAGAATAAAGCTAGAAAAAGTTCGGAAGATCAGCATTCACTTGTTACCGAAACACTTGCAAAGATCTATGTGGAACAGGGCTTATATCCAAAAGCAATAGATGTTTACAAAAAATTAGTTTTGAAATATCCAGAAAAAAATGCTTACTTTGCGGCACGCATAACAGAATTAGAAAAGAAATTAAATTAATAACATAAAGAGATGCAAGGATTATTAATCGGTCTAATCATATTAGCTAGTATTATTTTAGCGTTTTTGGTTTTAATCCAAAATCCAAAAGGAGGAGGTTTGTCATCTGGTTTTTCAGGTGGAACGAATCTTATGGGAGTAAAACGTACAGGTGACTTTTTGGAAAAAGGTACCTGGATCATGGTTATTGCCATTATGGTATTTAGCTTAGGTGTAAATGTTATTGGTACGTCTCCAAGTACATCTAAAGGTGGATTGGGGGGTCAAATCGAAGCGCCTAAACAACAAGGTCCATTGAACTTGGGTACTGGACAACAACCTGTTGGCGCTCCGGCGGGACAAGGGCAAGCTGCTCCGGCTCAATCGCAAGAAAAGGCTCCAGCGGCTACACCGACAACAAAACCAGCAGAAGAAGCTAAGAAATAGTTGTCAGTAAAAAATGATGAGCCCCGTTTGTTTGTACAGACGGGGCTTTTTTATGTTCGATATTTTGTTTAAGACAGGTATGTAGCGATAAATTTATTAGTCTGTATGTCGACGGAAGTAAGACTGACAGACTGGGAATGACAGTGTGACAGCAAAATGAATTTTTGTCGATGGAGATATTAACTTTTCTGTGAAAAATTGTCTTATAAGCTGTCTTAATTACAATTGGCATAAAAGATGATGTGTTTATAGCGATTATAACATTAAAATAAATTCAATAACAGATAAAAAGTAAATTAATTATGGCATTAAGTATCAAACCTATCGGAGACAGAGTAGTAGTAGAAGCTGCTCCAGCAGAAGAAAAAACAGCTTCAGGGTTGTATATCCCCGATACAGCAAAAGAAAAACCATCTCAAGGTACAGTAGTTGCTGTAGGTACAGGTAAAGTTGACGAACCGTTAACTGTGAAAGTTGGTGACAAAGTATTATACGGAAAATACGCAGGTACTGAAATTACTTACGAAGGAAAAGAGTACTTAATTATGCGTGAGTCTGATATTTACGCGGTTATCTAATTAATAGGAACAGTTTATTTAAAACGAGCTTACTGGCTCAATTAAAAATTCAATAGGTTATTTTAGTGAAGCTGTAAAATTGGACGTGTAAAAAATAAATCGGTTTACGGTTTAATTTAAACTCGAATTACACTTCTTAGAAATACTAAATACTCATATAAAAATGGCAAAACAAGTAAAATATAACGTTGAGGCTCGCGAGGCCCTTAAAAAAGGTGTAGATACTTTAGCGAATGCAGTTAAAGTAACATTGGGTCCTAAAGGACGTAACGTAATTATTGAGAAAAAATTTGGTGCTCCAGTAATTACTAAAGATGGTGTTTCGGTAGCGAAAGAAATCGAATTGAAAGACGCTTTAGAAAATATGGGTGCACAAATGGTAAAAGAAGTAGCTTCTAAAACAGCTGATCAAGCTGGTGACGGTACGACTACTGCTACTGTATTGGCACAAGCAATCGTTGCTCCAGGTATCAAATCTGTGGCTGCTGGAGCTAATCCAATGGATCTAAAACGTGGTATTGACAAAGCTGTTGCAACTGTTGTTGCTAACTTGAAATCTCAATCTCAAGAAGTTGGTCAAGACAATAATAAAATTAAACAAGTTGCTACTATTTCTGCAAACAACGACGAAGTAATTGGTGCTTTGATTGCTCAAGCAATGGAAAAAGTAGGTAACGACGGTGTTATCACTGTTGAAGAGGCAAAAGGTACTGAAACAGAAGTAAAAACTGTAGAAGGTATGCAATTTGACCGTGGTTATTTGTCTCCATATTTTGTGACCAACTCTGACAAAATGGAAGCGGAATTAGATAATCCATACATTTTGATCTACGACAAGAAAATCAGCAACATGAAAGAATTGTTGCCTATCTTGGAGAAACAAGTTCAAACTGGTAAACCATTATTAATCATTGCTGAAGACTTAGATGGTGAGGCATTGGCAACATTAGTTGTTAATAAAATCCGTGGTTCGTTGAAAGTTGCGGCTGTTAAAGCTCCAGGTTTCGGTGACCGTCGTAAAGCAATGTTAGAAGATATCGCTATCTTAACTGGTGGTACTGTTATCTCTGAAGAAAGAGGTTTCAAATTAGAAAATGCTGAGTTATCTTACTTAGGTCAAGCTGAAAAAGTTCAAGTTGACAAAGATAACACAACGATTATCAATGGTTCTGGTAATGTAGAGGATATTAAAGCACGTGTTGCTCAAATCCGTTCACAAATCGAAACAACAACTTCTGACTACGATCGCGAAAAACTACAAGAACGTTTAGCAAAATTGTCAGGTGGTGTAGCCGTGTTATATGTCGGTGCAACTACTGAGGTTGAAATGAAAGAGAAAAAAGACCGTGTTGATGATGCTTTACACGCAACTCGTGCAGCTGTTGAAGAAGGTATTATCGCTGGTGGTGGTGTTGCCTTCATTCGCTCAACTGAAGCTTTGGTAAACCTTAAAGGTGACAACGAAGATGAGCAAATCGGTATTGACATCATCAAACGCGCTATCGAAGAGCCATTACGTCAGATCTGTAATAACGCTGGTATCGAAGGCGCAGTAATCGTTCAAAAAGTGAAAGAAGGAACTGCAGATTTCGGTTACAATGCACGTACAGACCGTTACGAAAACTTAATCGCTGCTGGTGTAATTGATCCAACTAAAGTATCTCGTGTAGCATTGGAAAATGCAGCTTCAGTTGCTTCAATGTTATTAACTACAGAGTGTGTATTGGCTGACGAAGCTGAAGAAAACCCTGTAGGTGCTGGTGCTCCTCCAATGGGTGGCGGTATGGGTGGAATGATGTAAGATCATCCCATTTCTAAATAAAAAAGAAAGGCTCATTTGGAATTCCAAATGAGCCTTTCTTTTTGTTCTTTAATAGCCTTTTGCCGTATCGTCTCCACGCGGGTCGGCTCCTGTCTGTAATTTACCATTTGGTAATACAAGTATATTCTCCACACGACCGATTGTCCCTCTCGGATTTATCGTATAGCCATCTTTTGTCAATCGATCACGTAGATTGACATCGATTGCGTTATTTTCAACGTCAATACGATCAGGAAGCCATTGATGATGAAATCTTGGCAGGCTTACAGCTGATTGGGCATTTTGTCGGAAGTCAATAACGTTGAGGATGGTCTGAAAAACAGAGGTAATGATCGTTGATCCTCCAGGGGTTCCTACAACCATAAATAGTTTGCCATCTTTTTCTACAATAGTGGGTGTCATGGAGCTGAGCATCCTTTTGCCGGGCTGAATCTCGTTCGCTTTTTCCCCAGTAAGCCCATACATGTTTGGGATACCGGTCTTTACGGAGAAATCGTCCATTTCATTATTTAGGAGAAAACCTGCGCCCTCCACAAATACTCCTGAGCCATAAGAATCATTAAGTGTTGTTGTAATGGATACTGCATTCCCTTGCTCGTCTACAATATTGAAATGCGTCGTTTGTTCACTTTCATAACCCGGAATGACATCTGCATTGACATCTTTGCTTGATGTCGCTTTATGGAAATTGACTGAATGGAGTTTATGCGCATTTGAGCTTGAGTCAATAAGCTGTTCGACAGGTACCTTAATAAAATCAGGATCTCCTAAATATTTAGCCCGATTGGCATATACATAGCGTTCAGCTTCGACCATAACACGAATGGTTGAATCGGTTTGGAAGCCCCAGCGCTGAAGTGGAAACTGTTCGACTGATTTGAGTAGGGCTAAAAGAGATGTTCCGCCACTCGAAGGTGGTGGCATGGAAATAACTTTGTGGCCCCTATAATTTGTGGAAATTGGGGTACGCCAAAGCGCCTGATAATCCAGTAGATCTTGATGATTAATAATACCTTTCCCTTTACCCATTTCGGCAACAATTAAATCGGCCGTTTTACCTGTATAGAAACCGTCTCGGCCTTCGATTGCGATTCTTTCCAGTGTTTTTGCAAGTTCCTCCTGGATAAATAGATCACCTGCTCGCCAAACTGTGGTTTTGATAATTGCAGCACCAGCGGGATTCAGTTTGACAAAACGCTCTTTATGGCTTTCAAACTCATTGGCTTGTCGTTGACTGATTTTAAACCCTGTTCTGGCTAGCTGTATTGCTGGGAGTACGAGATCTTTCCATTGTAATTTGCCGTACTTTCTGTGGGCTTCCCACATACCAGCAACAGATCCAGGGATACCAGAGGCCAATTGACTATAAAGGCTCAACTCCGGAATAACATTGCCTTGGGCATCGAGATACATATCCCGGGATGCTTTTAGGGGAGCCTTCTCACGAAAATCTAAGGCATCTAAATTACCCCGATGATCGCGGTAGAGCATAAAGCCACCGCCGCCAATATTTCCTGCATTGGGATAAACAACTGCAAGAGCAAATTGTACGGCAACTGCAGCATCTATTGCATTCCCACCTTGTTTTAAAATCTTTACCCCGACTTCTGAAGCCAAAGGATGTGCTGTGACAACGGCAGCCTTATTAAAAGTACTGGCCTGCTCAACCTTAGTATTTGGCTGCTGTCTTGTCGCACAAGAGGCAAAGCATATGCTTGTTATGAGCGAATAGGTTATGAATTTATACATCGTACGCGATTTAAAATTTAATATTATCTCAAAGAGGTGTACAAACAATACTACTCTTGGTTATTTAAGTTTTTCGTTGTTTTTATGGCGGTCGGCATCCCGAATTGATTTCTTTTGAAGATTTTGTTCCAAAGCCGCTGTTAGATCAATTCCCGTTTGATTGGCAAGGCACATCAAAACGAATAATACATCGGCCATTTCATCTGCTAAATTAACTTCTTTGTCTGACTTTTTGAAAGATTGTTCTCCGTATTGCCGAGCCATTATTCGGGCAACTTCACCGACTTCTTCCATGAGTATGGCGGTGTTTGTCAACTCGTTGAAATAACGTACTCCGGTACTATTGATCCATTTGTCAATAATCTCTTGTGCTTCTTTAATAGTCATCTTGTGTTCAATTAAAAATTAAAAGTTGTCCTTATCTTTTGTGTCCATGACGATGGTAACTGGACCATCATTCAGTAGGTCGATTTTCATATCGGCTCCGAATATGCCAAGCTGAACCTCTTTTTGGAGCAATTGACTTAGCAGTAAAGCCATCTCTTCATACATTGGTTTGGCTTTGTCCGGTTTTGCTGCTCTGATAAAGGAAGGCCTGTTTCCTTTTTTTGTTTGAGCAAAGAGCGTGAATTGTGAGATGAGTAAGATATTTCCGTCTACATCTTGTATCGACTTATTCATCATACCCTGTTCATCCTCGAAGATGCGTAAGTTGATGAACTTCTGTCCTAACCATTTCAGATCTTCCGTTGTATCTGCTTCTTCAACTCCTAATAAAATCATTAGACCCTTCTGGATCTGGCCTGTTATCTGATTATCTACCGTACAAGAAGCTTTGGTAACTCGTTGTATAACTGCGCGCATAGTGAAAAGTATAAAACCAAAGGTAAAAATTCCGATTGTCAAACACGATGGGAAATTCAGTTTTCTCCAAGGTATATATAGAAACGTCCCTTTCTCCCGAAGGAAAAAGGGACGCTAATTATGCTAAAGGATTTGATCAGAAGTGACCTTCAGTCCGCCTTCCCAGCTACTAATGCATTTGGAATCAGGAGGCTTTTATAAAGGGTGGTTTAGAATTTGAAATTCAAGCCCAGTAAGAAATTCGTTGGGGCTTGTGGGAAATAGAAATTATAATATTTCCGGGTATCTCCTTCCATCCAGCCAAAGGTGTAGCCATTAGCCTCATACTTCACGTTCAGTATATTGTTGACCTGTAGGGTAGCACTGATATTTTTGATACCTAATGCTGTAAAGTTATAGTTTGCTAACAGATTGTTGACAAAATAAGCGGAAATGCTTCTTTCTTTCGCAGAAGAATTATCCAGGTATTGTCTTCCTACAAATTTGGATAGAAGCGAAAATGTAAGTGATGTTATTGGACTATAAGAGAAATTACTTGACAAAATAGTTCCCGGTGATAAAGCAATGTTTGTTTTCGAATAAAATATCCTTGTATCGCCGATGACCTCTTCAAAGTCCTTAATTTTATTTTGGCTGAAACTAGCTGTTGCTTTCCAATTGAACTGCTTGCTGATGTTCCATGACCCATCGAATTCAAGACCTATTCTATAGCTATCATTGACATTTTGTCGAATTGGAGAGCCTGTATCACTAATTTCACCTGTTGGGATCAACTGATCCTTGTAAAACATGCCATATCCATTTAATCCGATGTTGAATTTTTCATTTGTAAAACGATAGCCCATTTCAATGTCCTGCATTTTCTCTGGGGTAGGATCTGGTAAGGCGCTATTTTTCTCTATAAAATCCTTTCGGACAGGTTCTTTTTGTGCAAAGGCATAAGAAACGTATACATTTGAATGGTCATTTAGCAGATAAGTTGCACCGGCTTTAGGATTCAGGAAATTAAACTTAGGATGATAATTATAATTTTTTACCTTATCATCATCACCATACATGTGGTAATCTACATTCCGATATTGAATATCGGCCATTAATATCCATTTGTCTAGTTTGTAATCGATTTTTAAGAAATTGCTGAAATCATTTTTTTGTGATTTCCCAAAATAATATTTGTCGTCAAGAAATCCTGTTGATGCATATTGTGCCCAAATCACCTGGCCATAATGTTTTCCTTTGTATTGATTATAAGCTCCACCCCAAGTAATTTCAAGCTGATCGTTTGGCCTGTAATTCAGAGCATAAGTCATTCCGTAAAAATAATTATCCAGCCATCTCCTGCGGACAAGATCTGTTTTTTGAATGGTGTCCTTACCAATAATGACGTTAGGCAAACCGTATTTACTTAGTTTATCTCCCGGTCTCATTTCTTCATAGTAACCATAACCTCTTGTATAGTGTAAGGCTGTATTGAGCGTCAATTTGTCGTTCAGTATATTGGTATAATGAAGTTGATGATGTTTCTGCGTATAATTATCTGTTTGATTGTTATACGTGTATAGGTTATAATTACGGCCAGCGTTCATGAAACGATCCTTCTCGGCACCGGAAATTTCGAGTGCATTATCTGCATAATCATCCATGCGCGACCGATCTCCTGTAATCAATGGTTCAGGAACGCCATTCCAGGCTTGATAGGTCTTTTCTTTTCCCCAGAATACAATTCCTTTTAAAATATGTTTCTTACCATAATACCCTCCGTCCACATAGAAAGATTGTAAGTCTGAACTACCTCTTTCGATGTAACCATCGCTACTTATTCGAGATAATCTGGCATTGAAGGCAAATTTGTCGTCAATTAGTCCGGTACCGACTTTGACCGTATTTTTCCAAGTATTATAAGAGCCAAATGAATTGTTAAGTTCTGCGTAAGGAGTTTCTACTAGAGTATTGGACTGGATATTTAATGAGGCTCCAAATGATCCGGCGCCATTCGTCGAGGTCCCAATACCACGCTGAACTTGGATGCTCTCGGTAGAAGAGGCAAAGTCGGGAAGGTTTACAAAAAAGGAACCCATGCTCTCTGCATCATTTAAGGGGATTCCATTGAGTGTTACGTTGATTCGTTGATTGTCGGATCCCCTGATCGTCATTCCTGTATAACCTATACCCGCACCGGCATCGGAATTTACCTGCACGGACGGGGTCTGATTTAAAAGAAATGGGATATCCTGACCGAGATTGTTACGTGTTATTTCTTCTTTGGAGATGTTTTTAAAGGTTGTAGGAGCATTTCTTTTGGCACGGGTAGATTGAACAAGGACCTCTTCCATTTGAATTGTACTAGGTTCTAATGCTACCGTAAGTTCCAAATTGTCTTTAACATCCACATTTCGGCTCCATGTTTTATATCCAAGAGAAGATATCTGAATCTGATGCTTACCTGTATTGATACGATATAGTTTAATCAGTCCGTTTTTGTCCGATTGGCCAGCGAAGGATGCTTGTCCGTCTATGGATATGGAAACGTACTGTAAAGGGGTCTGATTGGTATTGTCTACAGCTTTAATTGTCAGATTTTGTTGCGCAATGGCAATTTGACTTGAAATAGTAGCTAAGGAGCTACAAATCAAAAATTTGATCATGGTAATGTATTTTGTTTGAGTTAAACAAATCATAGCAAGGGGTTACTATGACCGCACTATTTAACTAACCTCTCCCTACGCCAGCATTATCTGGATCAGGTGTACAGAATTTAATCTGTTGGGTATAATCTCAGCCTTTATTTGTGTTCCTGACAAAACAAGGCACCCCTATTCGATGCTGCGAATATATAAATTTAAAATTGAAATGAAGTATAAAGAAGTAATTTATGACAATACAAAAGAGTGGATTTGCGGCTTTATTTCTTTTTGGTTAAAAATTTGTGCAAATTGTTGTTTTTGGTATTTATTGTTCTTTTTAGGTACCTTGGCATGAATTTTTCTACTAGAGGTATGTATTCATACAGGTCAAAAATTTTTAGTTACTAAATTGATAGTGAGGAGATAAAATGTTAAAATATTTAAGCGCTAATTATATTCTGCCGATTACTTCAATGCCAATAAAAGATGGTATTGTTTCGGTAGATGAGGAGGGGGTAATTCAAGGTATCTATGACCCAACTTCATTTACACCTTCAGACAAAACGAAGGTTGAGAGATATGAAGGAGTGATAATTCCAGGTTTTATCAATGCACATTGCCACATTGAATTGTCGCATATGAAAGGTATTGTCCCTAAAGGTACGGGACTTCCGAGTTTTCTTAGTAAGGTGATGACAACGCGGTCGGCGTCGATGAAAAAAATAGACGACGCTATGGCAAAAGCCGATCGAGAGATGTATGAAAATGGTATTGTTGCAGTCGGAGATCATGCCAACACAGATAATTCCTCGAAACTGAAGGAAGATTCTCAGATCTTATATCATACGTTTGTGGAGGTGCTCGGAATTGAACCTGACGAAGCTGACTTTAAGTTAAAAGAGGCTAAATCGTTGACTCAAGAGTTTAGGAATGGGCATGTATCCATTACGCCACACGCGCCATATTCTTGTTCGAAAGTACTTTTCAAAAAATTCAAGAAGATGGTTCCGGAAACAAATATTATCAGTATCCACAATCAAGAAAGTGAAGAGGAGAATAAACTGTTCCGTTATAAAATGGGGGAGTTCCTGGACTTTTATAAAAGTATAGGAAAAAACGCCGATGCGATTAAGGCGCAGGCAAGAAATTCGATTCAGTCCTATCTTCCTTATTTGCCATATCCCAATAAATTATTGTTGGTTCATAATACCTATACTTCTCTTAAAGATCTGGATTTTGTAGAGCGCATGGATCGTGATGTGATGTGGTGTCTTTGTCCAAAAGCCAACCTTTATATTGAAGGAACATTACCAAAGGTTCAGAATTTTATGAATGCCGGACAGCGTTTAGTAATCGGAACGGACAGTTTAGCTTCAAATGATACATTATCCATTTTGGAGGAGCTAAAGGTATTGCATGCGCACTTTGAGGATCTCGATTTCTTGCAAACTATTCAATGGGCTACGATTAATGGTGCGATCGCGTTGAACATTGAGGATGAATTTGGCTCACTTGAAGTGGGTAAAAAGCCTGGGATTGTATTGTTGCAAGGTATGGAACACATGCGCCTACATGAAGATGTTAAGGTAAAACGTTTAGCGTAGTATTTAATTCCCCAAAACTTCTGTACTTTTGCTCTTATTGAACCGTCCATGACTATAATAACGGAACTATAGTCATGGTAAGTTCCATCTGACCGATGGAAGAAAAAATAAGTTACAGATGAAACATTTGAATATTTCAATAAGAGGTAAAGTACAGGGAGTCTTTTTTAGATTGACAACCAAGGCGGTTGCAGATCAAGTTGGTGTTAGGGGCTTTGTTGTCAATTTAAAAGATGGTTCTGTCTATATTGAGGGCGAGGGCGACGATTTTGCACTAGATTCACTGTTGGAGTTCTGCCAAGAAGGGCCCGAGGGTGCAATTGTTGAAAGTGTTGAAGTAAAGGAAGGCGAAATGAAGGGCTTTTCCAATTTTGAAGTAGTTAAAAGAGTTCAATCTTAAGTCTTTTCACCTTGTCAGTACTTAAAAAATTCGCTGGACAGACCATGATTTATGGCCTGAGTACGATTATAGCACGTATGCTGTATTTCGTTATGACGCCACTCTATGTCCTCAAATATCCACCTGCGTCCTACGGAATATTTACCAATATGTACGCCTGGGCGTCCATGATCAATGCCGTTTTGGCATTTGGTATGGAAACTACTTTTTTTAGGTTTCTCCAAAAAGTCGAAGAAAAGGATAAGAAGCAGGTTTTCAATAATAGTTTTATCGTCATTGCCACTCTGGCAACATTATTTTTTATAACGGCCATTGTCTTTGCTGGCACTATTGGTGGTTGGTTGAATAAGGGAACTTACAATGCCGATTACGAGAGCTATGTGAAGTATTTTGCCCTCATATTGGCATTGGATGCTTTAGCTATTGTTCCTTTTGCGAAATTGAGATCGGAGGGAAGGCCTATCCGATTTGGTGCTATTAAATTGGCCAATATCGGTATTATGGTTGTTCTTAACCTATTCTTTATTGCTCTGGTTCCCTATTTGATAAAAGATGGAGGTGCATTGGGCTCTTGGTGTTCCGGTTGGTACAGAAATGAATGGATAGGTTATGTATTTATTTCCAATATTGTGGCAAGTGCAGCGACCTTTCTATTTCTTCTGCCTGAAATGAGAGGTTTTTATTTTAAACCCGAAAAGCAGCTAATCTTAAAGATGCTATCCTATAGCTTTCCGATTTTAATAGCCAATATTTCTTATATCATCAACGAAAATTTAGATAAAATTGTATTGCCAATCTACCTGCCTAAGGATATTGGTGATCGCGATTTGGGGATCTATGGAGCCGTTGGAAAATTGGCGATGTTTCTGAGTATTTTTGTTCAGGCTTTTCGATTGGGGGCAGAGCCATTTTTCTTTTCTTATGCAAAAAATGCAAATGCGAAAAAGACCTATGCGTTAATTATGGAATATTTCGTCATTGCCATGATGTTAGTTATGTTGGGGATTACAGCGAATATTGACTGGCTGAAGTATTTTATTAAAGGAAATGTGGAAACACGTGACTTATATTGGTCTGGACTTTTCATTGTTCCTTTGTTGCTGTTCAATTATGTGCTGCTGGGGATTTATATGAATCTTTCGGTATGGTATAAGCTTTCTGATCAAACGCGGTACGCTTTGTATATGTCATTGGTAGGCGCAGGAATAACCATCGTGGCAAATTATTATCTGATTCCGAGATACAGCTATGTGGGAGCATCAATAGTCACATTTTTAGCCTACTTTGCTATGGTTGTGCTATCTTATGTATGGGGGCAAAAACATTACCCTATACCTTATAAATTGGGAAAGATCCTGATGTATATATTTGCGGGAATATGTTTCTCCTACCTTTCTTACTTTGTATTTCATCATAATGTTTTTATTGGTAATGGACTTTTAATCGCTTACCTGGGAGGTGTATTTTTGATGGAACGAAATCAGCTCAAGCGATTTATCAAGAAAGATGCTTAAAAGAAAAAAGGTCGTGCTAATGTTAACTTAGCACGACCTTTTTCTTTATAAATTGTAGACTTCAGTATTATACCATTTCTGCGGAGAAATTGTGTTCAATTTCATAAAGTACCTCAAGAATCTCTGCCTGGCTTTGTAAGCTGACTAATTTCATGCGGTGTTCTTTAAAGTTGGGGATTCCTTTGAAGTAATTCGCATAATGCCTACGCATTTCAAAAATACCCAATTTGTCACCTTTCCATTCGATGGATTTGTTGAGATGTGTTCGGCAAACCTCGACACGTTCAGCAATGGTAGGTCCTTCTAAACGTTCGCCAGTATTGAAAAAATGTTTGATTTCTCTAAAGATCCAAGGGTATCCGATTGCTGCACGGCCAATCATAATGCCATCCACTTCAAACTCCTGGCGCCATGCCGCAGCTTTTTCGACAGAGTCTACATCGCCATTGCCAAAAATTGGGATTTTGATACGCGGATTACGTTTGATATCCCGAATCATGGACCAGTCCGCCTGACCCTTATACAATTGTGCGCGCGTACGTCCATGAATAGCCAGTGCTTTGATCCCCACATCTTGTAGTCTTTCAGCAACTTCGTATACATTTTTTGTGTTGTCATCCCAACCAAGACGTGTTTTCACCGTTACGGGTAAATCCGTAGCCTCAACGACAGCTTTTGTCATTGCAACCATTTTATCGATGTCCTGTAGCAGGGATGAACCAGCTCCTTTACAGACTACTTTTTTAACTGGGCAGCCGTAATTGATGTCGATTAAATTAGGTCCTGCTTTTGTGCAGATTTCAGCAGATTGACGCATACTTTCAATATCTCCACCGAAGATCTGAATGCCAATAGGACGTTCATACTCAAAAATATCCAATTTTTGAATTGACTTTGCAGCATCCCGAATTAACCCTTCCGAAGAAATAAATTCAGTATACATTAAATCAACACCATTCTGTTTGCACACATAGCGAAACGGAGGATCACTTACATCCTCCATCGGAGCTAATAACAAAGGGAATTTACCCAAATCAATATTTTCACCAATCTTGACCGACATCTTCGATAATTTTTTACAAAGGTACAAAATTTGGCATTAGTATAAAGTTAACTCACTGTCACGAGTTTAAAGCCTATTTTTGATCTCTTCAGACCCTGTCGAACGTTGACTGTTCAAATCGCTAAGCCCGCCAAATCGATAATTAAAGGAGAGGATAGCCGTCCTGCTGTCAGGGTTCGATTTCCCTATATTTCTTTTACAAAGTCTTTGATGGCTTGTCCAGGATCGGCTGTCTTCATGAAATTTTCACCAATTAGAAAACCTTGGAATCCAGCTTTTTTTAAGGCTTTAATTGTCGAAGGATCAGCTATGCCGCTCTCAGATACTTTAATATATTCTGTTGGTATTTTGTCTAGGAGATCATAGGAATGCTGAATGTCGACTGAAAAATCTTTCAGATTTCTATTATTAACACCGATTGCGTCAATGTCATCAAAAAGATTATCCAACAGTTCCTGTTCGTTATGCACCTCAAGTAAGACATTTAAACCCAATTGATGTGCATAGGCTGCAAATTCCTGAACTTCCTCCTTTCTCAGACATGCTGCAATTAAAAGAATGATGTCTGCGCCATACGCTTTTGCTTCGGCGATCTGATACTTATCGACGATGAATTCTTTTCTTAAGATAGGAATGCTAATAGCCTTACGTGCTTTCGATAGATCTTCTAAATTGCCTTTGAAAAATTCCCCATCCGTCAGAACAGACACCGCTGAAGCACCTGCCTCCTCGTATGCCTTTACAACATCTTCCACTGCTGAAGTGCTATTGATGTCTCCTTTTGATGGCGATGCTCTTTTGTATTCAGCTATAATTCCTGTTTTTTCAGGATCAAGAATAGATTCTCTCAACGATAGACAAGCCACATTGAAATAGGGATAGTTTAATAATTCCTCCAAAGGAACTAAAGCTTTTGCCTGTTCTACTTCTATTTTTTTTCGTTCAATGATTTTATCAAGTATAGTCATTTTTCTAGATGTTAGATTCCTAACCAGTTTTCAATTAATTTCTTACCATTTGTGGTCAATACCGACTCTGGGTGGAACTGCATTCCCCTTACATCGTATTCAGTATGGGTTAAGGCCATAATGATGCCATTCTCGTCGATCGCCGTTACCTTGAGGCTAGCCGGTAAGGTGTCTTTGTTTACGGCCCAAGAATGATAGCGTCCTATTTTGGAATCTTTTGGGAAGTCGCGAAACAATTTTTCTGACTCATCAACAACGGTAATATTTGTTGCTACGCCATGCAAAGGTTTTTCCATATTGAATAGCGTACCACCAAAAACCTCTGCGATCGCCTGTTGGCCCAAACAAATGCCCAATATACTTTTATGTGGAGCGTAGGTACGGATAACATCAAGCAATAATCCAGCTTCTTCCGGAATGCCTGGTCCGGGCGAAAGAAGTATTTTATCGAAAGCATCAATATCTTCCAGTTTGAATTTATCATTTCTCCATACAACATACTCTTGATCTAATTCCTGTAACAAATGGACCAAGTTGTAAGTGAACGAATCGTAGTTGTCTATAACGACTATTTTATTGTTGCTCATAACCTTTTACTATAAAATCTTGATTAATATAATTTTCAATTTCCTGAAATATAGATTGAATAAATTCGGTTGGCAAATTAAATCTTTTTGCCAGCACTCCATAATTACTGCCCAGGTTCCGAATAATATGCTGCTCTTCGTTTTGCTCATCCTTGAAGGCCTTACCTTTACCGATATAGGTTTTTCGTAATGCCAATAGCTCAACGATGCGGTTGTCAATAGTGTCTACCGAATCATGGATATGTTGCTTGTTGACACAGTATTCCAATGGTCTGATCATAATGTTTCTGCTAATTGTAATGCTTTTCGTAGAGCAGCAATTTTGTTATTTACTTCTTGTAGCTCCATTTCAGGATCTGAATCTAGTACAATACCACCGCCGGCCTGATAGTGTAGGGTGTTTTGTTTACTTAGGAAGGAACGAATCATAATGGCATGATTAAAGTCGCCGTTAAAACCCATGAATCCAATTGCACCAGAATAAAATGAGCGTTGTAATCCTTCGTAACGATCAATCAGTGTCAACGCCATATGTTTTGGAGCACCTGAAAGTGTACCCGCTGGATACGTATCGCCTACGATGTCAAATGGATTGATATTATCTTTTAATGTGCCCGTTACTTTAGAGACCAAGTGGATAATATGGGAGTAATATTGTGGTTCCATGTAGGACTCAACTTTAACTTGGATACAATGTCTACTTAAGTCATTGCGGGCAAGATCTACGAGCATAACATGTTCTGAAGTCTCTTTTGGATCTTCTTTGAGTTTGGTGGCTATTTTTTGATCTTCTTCCATGTTGCCTGTCCTTTTAAATGTTCCTGCAATAGGGAAAATCGTCGCTTGTTTTCCGTGAATACGCAGTTGAGCCTCAGGCGAAGATCCGAAAAGTTTAAAGTCACCGTAGTCAAAATAGAAAAGATAAGGTGATGGGTTGATGGAGCGGAGTGCACGATAGACATTGAATTCATCACCAGAGAATGGTGTCTTAAAGCCTCTGGATGGAACAATCTGGAATACATCGCCACGTTGGATATGCTCTTTCATCTTCTTGACCAGCTGACGGTGTTCTTCATCGGTACGATTGGAGCTTTCCTCACCAGCTAGTTTGAAGGTATATTCAGGGAAGTTTTTGTTCTGAATAAGGAACTGCATTCTTTCAAGTTCTGATTCTTCGTCGTCCAGCAGATGTTCAAAAATATAGAGTTGATTACGGAAGTGGTCGATGGCAATGACATATTTGTAAACATGATATTGCATAAACGGTATTTTCCGTGCTGGATCTACCGTTGTTGTGAGTTTGATGTCCTCAAAGTGTTCAATACAATCGAAGGTGAAGTAACCAAATAGGCCATTGGAGATCAAGTTAAGTTCAGCAATTGTATGATCTTCGAACGAATTTCTAAAATCGGAAACTTCTTGACGTAATTCGATTTCGTGTGCACTTTTTGCGATACGTTCTCTACCCGGATAAGTGAGCGTCAGCTCTTCCTCATCGAGCTGGATTCCAGCTATTGGTTGACAACAGATATAACTTATGTTGTTGTCGCGACTATGGTAGTCGGAGCTTTCCAGTAACAAGGAGTTTGGAAAGATATCTCTTAGACGAAGATAGATGCTCACGGGGGTAGTTGTATCCGCAAGCAACTTTCTGGTTTGTGTTTTGAATGTATACTTCATTTTTTGTGTCTTATCTTCTTTTTGTAAATTATGTATAAAAAAACCCCGATACTGGTCAGCATCGGGGTTGGAATTTCCATAAATGGTTTTGGTTGATTATGAAATATTATGACAATACCAATTAGTTCCCGATGCTTATTGCTTCAGGCCACCACCAATTTGTATTTGTATATCTTCGTGTCATTATTACACAAATTTATAAAAAAAAATAAATAAGCAAACTTTTTGTGACAAAAAAACAAAAATTCACCTTATTTTTTAATCATTTAATAAATCAGGACGTCTTTCTTGTGTTCTTTTTAACTGTTGTTCATCTTTCCATGCAGCGATTTTTGCCTCATGACCACTAAGGAGAATATCAGGCACTTTGTGGCCTTTCCAGTCTGCAGGGCGTGTATAGATAGGTGCATCAAGTAATCCATCCTGAAAAGAATCTGAAAGCGCGGATGTTTCATCCGACAAAACTCCGGGAATCAGACGGATCACAGCATCTGTAACAATCGCCGCTGGAAGTTCACCTCCAGACAATACATAATCACCTACAGATATCTCCTTTGTTACATAAATATCACGGATACGTTGATCTATTCCCTTGTAATGCCCACAGAGAATCATCATATTTCCTTTTGTCGATAATCCGTTCGCAATATCCTGATTGAATGTTTCACCATCGGGAGTCATGTAAATGATCTCATCGTATTCCCGTTCAGACTGCAATTCCTCAATACACTTGGCAAAGGGTTCTATTTGAAGGACCATGCCCGATCCGCCCCCGTACGGATAATCATCGACACTTTTGTGTTTATTTGTTGAATAGTCTCTTAAATTATGGACATATATTTCAGCCAAGCCTTTGTTCTTTGCTCGTTGCAAAATAGAGTGTGCAAATGGACTTTCCAAGAGGTCAGGTAAGACCGTAATAATATCAAAACGCATGGGGCAAAGATACACAAAAATGCACCATTGTCTATTTATAAGATTGATTCGCTTATCTTTGTGCCAAAATTAAGTGTATATACAGTGATTGACGTAAATAATATTTCTGTTTCCTTTGGGGGAACAACTCTTTTTTCAGATGTATCCTTCTCCATCAATGAGAATGATAAGATCGCATTGATGGGTAAAAATGGCGCCGGTAAATCGACTTTATTGAAAATTATCGCTGGAGTGGGTAAACCTACTACAGGTAATGTTGCTGGTCCGAAAGATGCCATTATAGCTTATTTACCGCAACATTTGCTAACAGAGGATAACGTGACTGTTTTTGAGGAAACGTCAAAGGCTTTCGAAGAAGTCTATGGTATGCGTGATGAGTTGGAAAACCTGAATGAGCAATTAAATATCCGTACAGACTATGAGTCTGATGATTATATGCAATTGATCGAACGTGTATCCGAATTAAGCGAAAAGTTCTATTCAATTGAGGAAGTTAATTATGATGCAGAAGTTGAAAAGGTCTTGAAGGGACTCGGTTTTGAGCGTTCTGATTTTACAAGACAGACTTCTGAGTTTTCGGGTGGTTGGCGGATGCGTATCGAATTAGCTAAAATATTATTGAAGAAGCCGGATTTGATTTTATTGGATGAGCCAACCAACCACATGGATATCGAGAGTATTCAATGGCTGGAAGATTTCTTGGTCAATTCGGCTAAAGCAGTTATCGTTATTTCGCACGATAGGGCATTTGTCGACAATATCACCAATAGGACCATTGAGGTGACGATGGGACGGATTTATGATTATCGTGCCAAGTATAGTCATTACCTGGAATTACGTCAGGAGCGTCGCCAGCATCAGCTAAAAGCATATGAAGAGCAACAACGCTTTATTGCGGACAATCAGGAGTTTATTGATCGTTTCAGAGGAACCTATTCTAAAACATTGCAGGTACAATCACGTGTAAAGATGTTGGAGAAATTGGAAATCATCGAGATTGACGAAGTGGATACTTCCGCATTGCGTCTTAAGTTCCCACCATCTCCGCGTTCGGGTCAATATCCTGTTATTGTTGAGGATCTAACCAAAGCTTATGATGAACATGTTGTGTTTCAAAAAGCAAATATGGTTATCGAACGTGGTGAAAAGGTTGCTTTTGTCGGAAAGAACGGTGAGGGTAAATCTACCATGATCAAAGCAATTATGGGTGAGAT
Organism: Sphingobacterium sp. UBA7038; assembly: GCF_002494055.1. NCBI lineage: Bacteria > Pseudomonadati > Bacteroidota > Sphingobacteriia > Sphingobacteriales > Sphingobacteriaceae > Sphingobacterium > Sphingobacterium sp. UBA7038. Next base: position 66,437 of record NZ_DLAV01000030.1, on the reverse strand, counting down.
CGATTTCGAAGGTACGTTAAAAGTTGGCCACAATGCAAAAATTGGCTATTTCGCACAGAATCAGGCAGCCTTACTTGATGGTGAAATGACTGTTTTTGATACCATTGATCAAATCGCAGTAGGCGATGTACGTGTTAAAATGAAAGATCTTTTGGGGGCTTTCATGTTTAGCGGCGATGATACAACTAAAAAGGTGAAAGTATTATCTGGAGGGGAGAGAACGCGTTTGGCGATGATAAAATTGTTGTTGGAACCGGTCAATGTATTGATTCTTGATGAGCCCACAAACCATTTGGATATGAAGACAAAGGACATTATCAAAGATGCTTTAAAAGATTTCGATGGTACATTGATCCTTGTTTCGCACGACCGTGACTTTTTGGATGGTTTGGCAGAGAAAGTCTTTGAATTCGGAAATAAACGTGTACGGGAGCATTTTGAAGATATTAAAGGTTTCTTGGAATACAAGAAGATGAGTAGCTTGAAAGATATTGAACGTTAGCATCTAGATAAACGTCGTGTAAAACCCGATAGGGGCTCAGTTATAAAAAGCGGCTTTTTGATATAAAAGCCGCTTTTTTGTGTTTTAAAAGAATATTAATCGAGCCTTCAAGCTTTTTTTCCTTAATCCCAAAGTGTGTGAAAGACACCTTCCCGATCAATACCATTACGCCGAGTCCAACTATTCCAAAATCGTAGTTATTCTTTTTGTCTATACTCATCGTTTAATACCATTTTTCTAAGTTGAAATTTACCATTTATGTTGATACTACGAAAGACAATTATCAGTAGATCGGTATGCGGCGATTTTCTCGCTCCAATTACTTTGCTGGTATTGAGCCTTTTGTTGTAAGCTAACAGATATTCCGTATATTGAACTTTCCTAAACATCAATTTTATTTATGATCATTGGATTAGACATTGGGACATCATCTGCGAAAGCTGTTGCATTTGACCACGCAGGTAACATCTTATCCCAGCATAGTATACCTTATCCTATAATAAACCCGTTGGAAGGGTGGTATGAGCAAGATCCGGAGATTGTTTATGGCGCATGTATTGATTCTATTATGCATGTCATGATTAGCTTAAGGCAATCTAGTGGGGAGATACCGAAACCTGTATGTATTTCGGTGAGCAGTGCTATGCACGGACTGATCGCTGTTGACTCGGCAGGACAGCCACTTAGCAATTGCATTATATGGGCAGATCGCAGAAGTGAGCATATTGCGGTTGCCTTGGAGGCAAGTGAGGCGGGCAGGTTGCTTTATCAGCAGACGGGTACACCAATACATCCCATGTCTTTGCTTTGCAAATTAATGTGGATAGGGGCCAATGATCAAAAATTATTTGCTCAATCGTACAAGTTTATCGGTATCAAAGAATTTCTTTTTTACCGGCTCTTTGGCGTGTATGTGGTCGATCATTCCATTGCATCTGCAACAGGGCTTTTCGACATACATCACCTAAGATGGTCTGATCAGGCGTTAAGCTTGGCGGGCATATCGGAAGAACAGCTAGCATCTCCAGTTCCGGTCAATTATATTTTAAATATGCCTAGCCGAGAAATTGCGGCCTTGATGCATATCCCTGAAGATACCCCTTTTGTTATAGGTGGTAGCGATGGTTGTTTGGCTAATTTCGGAGTAGGAGCTATACGTCCTGGAGTGGCTTCGGTAACTGTAGGTACCAGTGGAGCTATTCGCGTAGCAAGCTCGCAGGCAAATCAAGAAAAAAAACAAAGACTATTTACCTACCTACTGAGATCAAATGAATATATAATTGGTGGTGCGGTTAATAATGGCGGTGTATTACGCAACTGGTTTCGAGACAACTTTTTGAACGAATATACCCAAATGGAAGCAGATGGAGATCTTTCGGCGTCGTTAGATGCTTTGATCGGCTCCGTCGTTCCGGGGGCAGAGGGCTTGATATTCTTGCCCTATTTAACTGGTGAACGGGCACCACATTGGAATTCCAATGCTAAAGGTGTTTATTTTGGAATACAGTTGCATCATGGCAGGGCGCACTTTGCACGTGCCATGATGGAAGGGATGTTGTTTGCAATTTACAGTGTAGGAATCGCGTTAGAGGAGAACACCGGTCCCATTCATACGATCTTTGCAAGCGGCGGCTTGGCGCGGTCATCGTTGTTCGTGCAGATGCTTGCAGACATTTTCAATAAACCTGTATTCACCAAAAATACAGTAGAAAGCTCTGCATGGGGAGCAGCATTGATAGGCTTGGAAGCCTTGGGTATTCAGGGATGTGAGCCTACTATAAAAAACAAACAAGCGGAAGGAGAGCAAGAGACCGAGCATTATTATAAACCGAGTGCGGAGAATCACGCTGTATATATGAAAAACTTCCGGAAATTTGAACGCCTGTACCATATATTGGAAGGTGAGTTTTAAGTAAATATAAATTATTATGCCTCTAATCATCGTTATTTTGGGAGTAGCTTTACTACTTCTTTTAGTTACCGTCGTCAGGTTAAACACGATCTTTTCATTACTGATAACCTCTGTTGCGGTCGGTTTTGCTATGAATATGAGTGCCGTCGACATCCTTAAATCTGTTGAAAACGGAGTGAGTACCACTATGGGCCAGTTGGCACTATTGTTGGCTTTCGGGTCTTTACTGGGAAAATTGATGGCGGAGGGTGGTGCTGCAGAAAAGATTACAACGGTACTAACGGCTGTATTTGGCAAAAAGAACTTACCTTGGGCAATGGTTCTCACGGGCTTTTTAGTAGGAATTCCCTTATTTTACAATGTCGGTTTTATCGTCTTAGTACCATTCGTTTTCATGGTATGTGTTTCCAATAAAATGCCTTTGCTTTACATAGCCATGCCGTTGCTGGCAGCGCTGTCCGTGACACATGGTTATTTGCCACCACATCCGGGAGCTACGGCCATAGCGCTTACCTACAAAGCGGATATCGGTTTAACAATGGTCTATGGGATTATTGTGGCAATTCCTGCCATCATTATGGGTGGACCGCTCTTTGGAAGGATGCTTAAGCATATTCCGACCAACCCACCGACCGAGTTTTTTCCTGAACACAATCAAGCGGATAGGAAAGAGCTTCCCGGATTTGCAATTAGCATATTTACGGGGCTTTTTCCAATAATTTTAATTGCTTTTGGTTCATTTTCACATCTAATATTTCCAGAAGGCTCCTCTTGGCTGAAGGCACTACGTTTCTTGGGTGACCCGGTTGTGGCTTTAATGATTGCATCGCTAATGGCGATGTACACAATGGGTATCCGCCAAGGTAAAAGTTTGCGGGAGCAATCAGAAAGTGTGGAGGAAGCAATCCGCGGGATAATGATGATCCTTTTTATCATTGCGGCATCAGGCGCCTTTAAGCAAATTTTGGTAGACAGTGGTGTAGCGAACTACATCGCTGACATAACCGCAGACCTGAGCTTGTCGCCTCTTGTACTTGCATGGTTAATAGCCGGTATCATTCGCCTAGTTATCGGTTCGGCTAGTGTTGCTGGGCTCACGGCAGCGGGCATTATGCTTCCCATTGTGCAGGCAGGAAAGGTTACTCCTGAATTAATGGTGCTAGCGACGGGAGCGGGTAGTCTTATGTTCTCACACGTCAACGATCCTGGGTTTTGGATGTTTAAATCTTATTTTGGAGTGAGCATGAAGGATACGTTTCGCTCATGGACGGTGATGGAAACGCTCGTTTCTGTTGTTGGATTGATTGGCGTCTTGATTTTACATTGGCTTGGTCATTGACAGCGAATGGGAAAGTTTCCTATTGTCATACATCTTTAGTTAATAATCTCACCTTTCTAAGCATTGCTTCTTTATAAACAACATAAACACGATCGTGTACTGTCACGGTAGCTCAACAAAATGATGATATGAAGTAATCGTAAGGATGTATAGTAATAGCTCAAACGAATATTGAATTATACAGGCCCATAATCGGTTGATTATGGGCTATTTTTTGACGGAAACCTTTGTTTGATTTTTTTTTCTTAATATCGTGACAATGAACCAAATTTTTGTTGTTCTAAAATTATGTGGAGATTACACCGATTTTATATACTTTGCTCAATCCTGTTGGTAAGCTGCCTATCTGGGTTACCGTCTTTTGGACAATCAATTGCTTATACAGTAGACAATTTGCCCAGTCCAAAAATAAAGGGGCAGGATTATTTTGTGTCCAATCCCGATGGGATTCTATCTTCGGGTACAGTGGCGGAATTAGATGGTTTATCAACGCAGATTGAGGCTACTACAAAAAGTGAATTTGCCATCGTTGTTGTGAACGATTACGTTGGCGACAGTGATTTCGAATTTGCTTTAAAATTATTCAATGCCTGGGGGATCGGTAAGAAGGAAAGTAACAATGGGCTTTTGTTGTTTATTGCTAAAGACCGCCATGAATACCGTTTTATCACTGGGTATGGTATGGAAAGTATTTTGCCCGACGCTTATTTAAAGCGCATTGGCGAAAAATATCTCGTACCTAATTTTAGGAATGAGGATTACGACCGGGGTGTTATGGAGGCTTCAGATTTTATAAAGACCATTCTCACCTCACCGGATAGTAAAGCCGAGCTGGAACGCTTAATGCCAGAGGCAACACCTGTCTGGAGCTTTAAAAGTCCAATCCTGCGAAATTCACTGTTGGTTTTAGGTTTGTTTGCAATCTGTTATATCTGGTTGGGTGAGGTGACCCGAGCGATCAAAGGGAAGTTGACCAAAAAAAGTAAATATTTCCCGCCTTTAGTCAGCGGATGCGGCTGTATGGGGATAGTAATGTTTATCTCGGTGTTTATCTGTGCATTTGCCCTCAATAATTTTGAGGAGGTCTATCAGTGGAAAAATTTACCTTATTTTATTGGTGTTTTTGGTAGTATTACCTTGGCGATGAAGTATAATGCAAGTCGTACGCAGATTGTCAATTCTTATCAGGACGAAGAAAATATACAAAAAGCTTTGCGCAAATTTCGTGTTTGGGGCTTAATTCCGCTATTGCTTAGTCCATTGGCGCTATTTGATCTCATTGGATTAAATAAACGCATTCGGAAGAATCAACTTCGATTGGCCCCTCCAGATCAATCTGGACGTTGGTTGCGCATGAATAAGGATGATGTGTCTACCCGAGAAAGTGCATACCTGGATAAGGGGCAGCTTTTGGAGGAAAAAATCGGTAGCCGTTCGTACGAAATATGGATAGATCAGACGACCAATGAAACAAAGCTGGTTCCCTGGGATGAAAATGTTGGGTTCAGTGATTGTCCTGCATGTCATTACAGAACTTTTGAGACCGGGCGTACCAAGACGATACGTGCAGCAACGTATAGTTCGCAGGGATTGGAAGAACGCTTTGACTTATGCAAGAACTGTGGCCATCGGGTATCCCATGGTGAACATTCAACTCCAGTTAAAGTGCGCTCAACATCGAGTAGCTCTGGCGGAGGATCGAGTAGTAGTGGCGGTGGTGGTAGTTTTGGTGGCGGATCTTCTGGTGGCGGTGGTGCAGGCGGAAGATGGTAATCCGTAATTTAGGGCAAAAAAAAGGTTTCCAAACGGGGAGAATGAAAACCTTAAATAACCAATTATAAACCTAAATTATGATGATACAAATATAGTGTATTTATTACACTATGCAAATTTTTTTTTAAAAAAATAAAAAATAAGTTACAGCTAGCGCTATATGATTTCTGTTTATAAATTGAAACCAAAATTTCAGCAGTTGCTGATGCCGATCTTGAACTTTTTGCATCAAAGGAAGATAACGGCCAATCAAATTACAATTGGATCGATCGTATTCTCGTTGATCATTGCTTTGTTTTTTTGGTATGCTGATCGTTTCCCGATTTTCTTTTTGGTCCTGCCAATCGGATTGTTATTACGCATGGCCTTGAATGCCTTAGACGGTATGATGGCGAGGCTTTTTAATCAGACAAGCAAGACCGGAGAGGTTTTGAACGAAGTCGGAGATATTGTTTCGGATGTCGTGCTATTTTTTCCTTTGTTGAAGTTTCATCCGGAAAGCGTGTATCCAATCGTCGCTTTTATTGTCTTGAGTGTTGTGAATGAATTTTGTGGATTGATAGGGAAGGTAATTGCCAATGATCGTCGTTACGATGGGCCGATGGGCAAAAGTGATCGTGCTTTGCTGTTGGGCGTATATGGAATTTTAGCATTATTGCATATTTCTATCGTTGCTATTTCGGGCTATATTTTTGGCGTTTTGTGCTTACTCTTACTTTTGAGTTCGGTAACTCGATTGAGAAAGGCTTTGGCGCATGGCTGATGCCAATGGCAAGTTTGCAGATGTTCCAGTTCGTGTTAGAAGCTGGGGTTACATTGTCTTGGTGCTGGCGGTTGCTTTCGTCCCACCAACATTATCACCTTTGTTTGTTGCCTGGATAACCTTTCAAGGGATGTGCGAGTTTGCGCGTATGTTTATCCCTGAATGGAAGGCGAATCCATTTGTATTTCTTTCCATGGCATTGTTGCAAGCGTTGCTTCTGTACTTTTGTTCCTATCAAGAATATTTAGTGCTGGCCAGCTTCATGTGTTTAGGGACTGCTTTATTTTTCAACTATGGTTTAAAGGTTAAGAAGGGAACTGTATTTGGACTGTTTTTTGGCGCCGTAGCTTGTTTGCTTGCCTTTAGCCATTTAGCTTTTATCCGATCCATTAAAATGGATGGCATCGCGTTCCTAGGACTAAAATTAATCGGATATATTGTTGTGTTAACGGAACTGAATGACGTCTTTCAATACCTGATGGGCAAGTTTTTTGGCAAACGTAAAATCGTTCCGCGTATTAGCCCAAATAAGACAATTGCTGGATGTGTGGGCGGTATCGGCTTAACAATTATACTGAGTAATTTATTGGGGTATTTCCTACTGCCTTTTCAGAATTTTCTATACTTTTCGTTGTTCGGTTTGTTCTTCGGTATTTTGGGATTCTGGGGAGATGTTCTTTTTTCCTATCTGAAAAGGAAGGCAGGAGTGAAAGATACTGGAACATTGATTCCCGGGCATGGTGGCTTATTGGACCGTATCGATAGTCTGATCTTCAATGCGCCACTGTTTTATGCTCTGATTATCCTGTTGTTGGGGAATTAATAAAATTTGACGAATGTAGTAGAGAGAAGGTTAATTAAAATTTCAATGTGATGGCTTACCAACGTGCTGTTTTATTTTCAGGGGGTGGAACGCGGTTCAGTCTATATCTGGGCATGTACGCTGCGTTAGATGAGCTGGGCTTAAAACCAGATCTGCTTATAGCGAGTTGCGGCGGTTCAATGGCAGTCGCTGTTATACAGGCCTTTGCTACACATGAAGCCCGCAAGTGCTATCTACAATCTGAAGAATTTTATCGGTTTTTCTTGCATCATCGGCTCACTGAACAGCGTCGTTTGGGGAAGCTGGGCGTGTATGTTTTGAAAAAACAGCTGAACGAAAAACGGGCGCCCTTTATCGAGGATGTCTTTAATCGCTATCTCGCTGATATGGAACAGGATCTTTCCTTACTATTGCCTACTTTAGATAGACCATTCTCGGTAGCAATACCGGCACTGGTGGTCGGCGCTAAAATGCTGTTCAGCCCGTCTGAAGTAGGGCAGCGGCGTGGAGATCGGAAACTCTATCAAAAAATGCTGATGGGAACTAAGGATGTATTGGCCAATGTGCCTATTGAGGCAATAGGCATTGCGGATGAGAATTATGTGCACAGTGCAGTGGCTGAAGAAGTTCGTTTGAGCGCTGAATTTTCTGTGCTACAGGCGGCCCGTATTTCGATGTCCGATATGTTTTATATTAAACCTGTATGTTACAATAATACCCATTACGCTGGTGGAGCAATTGATCTCGTTCCAATGGAGCTAGCAAATGTGCTTGCTGAAAACATTATATGTGAGCGAAAACAACCTTACAAACCACAAGAAGAAGCGTTGGTACGGGCAGTATTGGGCTTTAGCGGAAATAAACGGTTAGCAGATTTGGAACAACATTTTCCGTATGCACATTGGATAGATACACAGGATGCCGCGAAACAATTAGCTGGGAAATACTGTAAAAAAGGAATTGATTGGCGTAAATTTGAAGTTACGCTTTCTTTCCCGAGAGATCTGGAAGAATTTGCTGAAGCGATGGAAGCGCAATGGAACTATGGCTATGAGGTGACATTAAAATCATTGAAATGAAAGTATTTATTGCCGGTGGCACAAGTGGAATAGGCCTTGCTTTGGCCAAGCGCTACCTCGAACAGGGAGCAGAGGTCGCTGTGTGTGGTCGTGATCTGACGAAAGTGTCAGCATATTCCTGGACGCATAGCCTTAAAAGTTTTGAAGTAGACGTATGTCAATTAAACAGTCTGCAGGGTGCGGTCAGCACATTTTGTGCACATTCATCTTTGGACCTCTTTATCAATTGTACCGGGAGTTACGCAGATGACGTTGCTCAACAGATAAGTTATCAGGAGGCGGTTGCCATGCTACAGGTGAATATGATGGGTACGATAAATTGTTTCGAAGCGGCAAGAATGGTTATGCAGGGTCAGTCGGAAGGACAGATTGCAATCGTCGCATCGGTATCGGGAACGCTTCATTTTCCCAATTCAAGCCTATATAGTAAGACCAAGCGTGCTGCAATCCAAGTGGCTGATGCATATCGGAGGGCACTCCAGCCGTATGGAATTGCGGTTACTGTTATCGCCCCGGGCTATGTTGATACGGATAAACTGAGAGCGCTCAATAAGCAAGATTTGTCTAAAAAACCATTTTTAATACCCGTAGACGACGCTGCACAGCGTATAATGGCAGCTATCGACCAGAAGAAGAAGCAAGTAGTGTTTCCGAAGCGTATGAAGTGGTTAATGGCATCGCTGGGACTACTTCCAAATATCGTATTGAATAAAATTATGTCGAGGAAGGCCAAATGGATGAAAAACGACTGAAAAATAGGGGACTGCAATTTGCTGTTTTCCTTTATTGTGCGCTATTTTTCCAGGTGACTTATTCTGCTGCTGCGGTCCACGCTGCAAATCAGACTACTGTATCTTCGTTTGTGTTTCCTTTTGAACACTTTATGCCGTTCGTTTCTTGGATGATTATACCCTACATGAGCAGTGGTTTGTTCTTCGCTGTGGTTCCTTTCTGTTGTCGAAGTCGAGAAGAGCTTTGGGTCTATACGAAGCGTTTCAGTTTCATTACCATCTTCTCTATTTGTTGTTTTTTTATTTTTCCCTTGCGATTTTCTTTTGATAGGCCTAGCGTCGAGTATCCAGTTTTTGAATTTTTCTTCGCCTTTTTAGGGAAGTACGATTCCCCATTTAATCAAGCACCTTCGTTGCATGTGGCCTATGCATGTCTGTTTTGGGCGGTGCTCGGTAGGCAGCTAAAAGGATGGAAAAAAGAGGCTGTGAGAATTTGGCTGCTGCTCACGGGGATTGCTACACTCACCGTTTATCAGCACCATCTGGTGGATGTGCTGACCGCATTGATTTTGGTTCATATGGGATTCGTTCTATTCCCATCTCCATCGGGACTGCTTCATGACAGTGCATTATCTATGTTAAAGGCCGGGAAGTTGCCCTTTTTGGCTGGTACCGAAAAGGCGAATTTATACGAAAAGACGAAATTAGACCTGGAAGCGGAGATTTGTCGTAGAAACCAAAGAATTGGTAACGTTTACTATACCATTGGCTGGAATTTACTGTTACTGGCATTGTGGGGCGGAGCTCATGCTTTTGGATTATATCTTCTGTGTTGGCCATCCCTGGTCTGCATTGCGGTAGGAAGGAATTATGTTATCAATAATCCAAGGTTTTTAAAAAATGAAAAAGGTTGGATACCTGGATTTAAAAAATGGTTTTATTGTCCATATCAATGCATATATTGGTTACTGTGGCGTTTTGTCAGACGCAGCAATAATCCGCCTTTATTTGAAATTTTACCAGGTTGTTATGTGGGGCCGAGGATGACTGCAGGAGATCTCCGTGTGCTTGGTCTGAATAAGCATCTGGTTGTTTTTGATCTGGCTGCTGAATTGGAAGAAATACCTATTCTACATTTAGAGAAAAACTATCATTCGTTTCCATTGTTGGATATAGCAGCAATTAAATTGTCGGTTGCCGAAAGGATATTGGCAGCGCTCGTAATCAGTTATCAACAATTGAAGCGAGGTGAAAATATGATTATACATTGTACAATGGGTTACAGCAGGAGTATGATTTTTGCTGTTCTATTGTCACAAAAAATATTATCTTTAGATTTAACGGATGCTATAGATCGGGTTAAATCTCATAATAAGCATTTTGTATTGCATAGACATGCACTTGAGTTGATGGAGGTGCTGGTCGAGAGAAATAGCTAGACGGTCCTTTGCATGATCTTTGTTATGAAATATACTATTTGATATTAGTACGTAAAAATTATACATGAAATCAGGTTACTTCAAGAGTTTTGATCAAGGAGAGTTATTATATCGCGTTTGGAATTATCAGGCCGGACAGCGGGCATTGGTCGTACTGCACCGGGGGCATGAGCATTCGGAACGTCTGCAGGAGATGGCTACGGATCCACAGTTTGCCGATCACTCCATCTTTGCATTTGATTTGCGCGGACATGGTTATACGAAAGAACCAGTTTCACCGATCTTTATGGATTATGTGCGTGATTTGGATAGTTTCTTTCATTATATAGGCCGTGAATATTTGGTTGATTCGAAAGACATCTTCGTTATCGCCAATAGTATTGCGGGGGTTGTTGTCAGTGCGTGGGTACACGATTTTGCGCCTAAAGTCGCAGGTATTGCATTGTTGGCACCTGCATTTGAAATTAAATTATATGTGCCCCTAGCCAATCGGATGATTGCTTTGGGAACAAAGCTAAAAAAAGATCTGATTATCCAGAGTTACGTCAAATCCAAGGTGTTGACTCACGATATCGATCAGCAGAAGGCTTACGATGCTGATCCGTTGATTTCCAAATCTATCAATGGCGCTTTGTTGGTTGATCTATTAAAAGCCGGCGAGCGTATCGTTGAAGACGCAGCGGCGATTGATATCCCAGTAATTGTCCTTTCTGCTGAAAAAGATTATGTGGTCAAAAATTCGGTGCAGAAAAAATTCTTTGTGACAATAGCTTCAAAGTTGAAGACTTTTATCACTTTACGTAATTTCTACCACGGGATTCTATTTGAAACAAATCGGCAGAAAGTTTATCACTATCTGCGAAATTTTATCGACAAAGCCTATGCCCGACAAAGTCCTGAACTGACGCTCGAACCCGATGATTTTTCGGTGAAAGAGTATGAACAATTATACCATAAATTACTTCCTGCAGGTGAAAAATTGAACTATGCTGTCCAGAAATGGGCATTGGGCAAAATAGGTTCCTTAAGTAAAGGAATGAATTTAGGCCTGCAGTTTGGATTTGATTCGGGGATATCGCTGGACTACGTCTATCGCAATGAATCGCAGGGTAAAAATCGGTTCGGTCGTATCCTCGACCGAGGTTATCTGGAGGCGATTGGATGGAAAGGAATTCGCATTCGAAAACAGCACTTATTACAGTTATTGGAAGAGAATATCGCGAAGGTCAAAGCTGCTGGAAAGACCGTGAAGATATTGGATATTGCAGGTGGCACCGGCAATTACTTATTTGATATCAAAGCGAAATATCCCGAAGCCGAAATCGTGATTAATGAATTCCTGTTGTCCAATATTGAGGTGGGAGAGAGGATTATCCGTAGAAATGGATTGCAGGGGATACGATTTACCAATTACGATTGTTTTGATCCAGCTACCTATTCCAAACTGGAATTCGAGCCTAATATTGTTATTATCTCAGGTATTTTTGAACTTTTTGGTGACAATGAAATGGCAAGTAGGGCTGTAAAAGGCGCAATTTCGATTTGCGAATCAAGCAGTCATTTGGTTTATACTGGACAGCCATGGCATCCACAGTTAAAGATGATTGCTTACGTGTTAAACAGTCATCAGAAAAAGGACTGGGTGATGCGTCGTCGTTCGCAGAAAGAATTAGATCGTCTGATGGCGTACAATGGAGTTGTTAAGGAACGTATGCTGATCGATGACTTTGGCATATTTACGGTGTCTTCAGGGACGGTAAATGGGTAGCCATTCCGCTATTCTTAGCAGTGAAAAGTTATGTCTTTGTTTAGGGTAATGATTATTCCAGCTGACGCTTCCAATTACGTCAGCTGGAATAATCAGGACGAATATTAATTCCTATAAGCACGGATAGCTTGTATGATGCCCTCCAGGTTTTCGTTAAAGTCTTGCATTTGTGCAAAGACCTTATCATCTTTGGCAAGTCCACCATGTTTATTGTTCTTGCGGAATATTTCTTTGATGTGTTCCCACCGTTCTTGTTCCACTGTATTGATTAATCCAGCAAGTTCTTTCAATTTTAAAAGATTACTTTCCGTATCGGCAGTAAGGGTTTGTGACTCACTTTCATAATGTGCGAGGAGAACTTGATCGATTTCCTGTTCGTTCATCATCGGCACAACTTGGGCGACGAGCTTACTCATATTCCGATAAGACCCTTGCAGTTTGAACGGCGGTTCTGTTCGGTAATTGTCCTGCATGGCCGCACTTTGAATATAATTTTGATTGACCTTGATGACAACGTTTCTGATCTTTAATACATGTTTTAATACTGTGATAAAATCATCGATATCTTGCTTCAGGTAATTGCCTTCTAAATCGGGAAGTTGATCTACAACCGATTGTGCATAGTTCACTAAAGCATAGAAATCGTTGAAAGATTTGCTTGCTATTTTTTCAAGGTAGCTGTTTTCAATTGCCGCATTTTCAATTAAGCTGAGATTGAAAAGTGCTTCGGTATCACCGATCACATCCCCAAGATTGTATACATCCGCACGGTTGGCCAACATATCTGGAATCTGAAATTTGGACCCACTTTCGGTGTAAGGGTTTCCTGCCATTACGATGCAGAATCTTTTCCCACGCAAATCGTATGTTTTACTCTCACCTTCAAAAATACCGTCGATCTTACGTTGCCCATCAGCCAATGAAATGAATTTCTGAAGGAATTCGGGATTCAAATGTTGGATATCATCGAGGTAAAGCATCACATTATCGGCCATTTCGAAAGCAAGATTGATCTTCTTAAGTTCCTCACGTTCACCAGAGGTTTTCGCTTCCACAGGATCTATTGAAGTAATGGAATGCCCTATTGTAGGTCCGTTGATTTTTACAAAATGTAATCCCATGGTTTTCGCGAGGTATTCCATTAATGTTGTCTTTCCGTAACCTGGCGGAGAAATGAGGAGAAGCATACCCATCCTGGCGGTACGTTTATTGTCGCCAGCTTCCCCCAGCTGTTTGGCCAAATTATTTCCGATCAATGGGAAGTAAACTTCGTTGATCAACTTATTTCGGACAAAAGATGTTAGGACTTTTGGTTCAAATTCTCCGATTTTCAGCTCCTTGGCGTATGTTTTTCCAAGCTGCTCCTTCAAAGAAGCGAATTCTTGAAAACGAGGAACATTCCATTCTGCAAAAGTCTTCAATCTACGCAGAAATTGATGGTATTGAATTTGCTCTTCTCCATTGTTCAAGATCACGTGATTTCCCTTTAATCCCTGGATGAGTGCATTGTCTTTGGCGATGATCAATTGGTATTCATCCTTCGGATAAAGAAGCGTGACTGCAGTTTCCTCCACGTACTTTTGGAAAGCCTGGTAATCGTCGTTCTCGTCGATAAAAGAATTTAGCCAATTTAAGGTCAAATAGAAGCGGTCTACGAGACTAAATTGTGTATGCTGAATATCTGCTTCAAAGAGTTTAAAACTCTTCTTGTTTTCCAATAGCCTGATGAAAGCCTTTTTAAGTTCATCCGATTGCTCACTGACGACAAACTTGCTGTAGCTTGTGAAAGTCTGGAAGAGATAGCTCGCGACGTCCTCCGCATGAAATGTCGAACGATCCAAATGGGTGTCCCAATTGATGAATAATTTTGTGAGTTCGTCCACGACAGATTGGTAGCGTGTGGAATTTGGAAATGCTTTTAATACCGAATGTGTAGATTGAATCAACGCTGTCTGTTTTTCCTGCTCGTCTTGCGCAAGTGAATGCCAAAACAATTGTGCCATAGCACGCAAATGAGCATCGTAACGTAAAAGATCAAGTTTGCTATCTAGCTGCTTGATGGTATCATAGATTACCAAGGCATCAAAGTTATGCACTCCTTTGACATAACCTTCCGAATAACTTTGCTCGACAGTCTGATTGATAAACAGGTTGGCATCAAAATCTAACTGTCCTTTGGAAGCAAGGAATGTTTTATAGGCGAGATATTCAGCCCGGTATACGTCCTTGTTTTCGGAAATCAGTTCCTGATCCCAAATATCGCTAAAGTTTTCGATCTCGGATCCTTTGACTTTTTGATAGAAGCTCGTTCCGGTAAGATGGAAGAATAGTTCGTCATTTTTGCGTACGAGTGTTAAACTGAGTGACTGACTATTGACGGCAAATTTATGCTTGCCAAGCGCAATAATGTTCTCTCCATCTACAAAAAGATCATTCTTGTCACGTAAAATGCGTAATGCATCCTCCTGAGATTTTTTGAGCAGGTTTTCAAGATTTTCGGCTTTTGAAACATCACTGAGCGTTTTCAGCTCTTGCACAAGCTGTCTGATTTTGTCAATCATCAAATCTGAAGCAAAGAAACTTAGGATTTCCTCACGCGTTGCAAATGTCTTTGATTTGTTTTCGATATTCTTTAATACGCGAAGTCCAATTTGCTCGAGTGAAGAGCTACGTTTGTTGATCTGTTCAACGATTTGCTCTCTGCGGGAATTAAATGCTTTGATGATCTCATCGCGTTTATCTGCTATTTTCAGGGCGAAGTCCTCAAATTCTGAAAACTTACTTTCGAGTTCTTCCAGTTGAACAATGACCTTGGTATAATACTCGTCTACTTTTTCAGTTGTCGTAGAGAGTTCAAGATAATTGGTGACAGACTGTTCCAGTAGCGTAAGTTGGGCGGAAAATTCTGCAATGGCTTCCGTACTTTTTAATGAATTGAGTTTACGCGTAAGCTGCGCCCGGACCTCATTCAAGGACGAGAAAATAACGGCTATCTTCTCGATGATTTTGGTGGTTTGGGTGGAGTCGTCAATTTTTAAACTGTTTAGAATATCGATCAACAGCTCCAATTCACTCGATATAGCCGAATTGGCTTCCTCAATCGCTTTGGCGTCATAGACTTTGACAATTGCAGCAACATTGTTTTTCTGCTGCTCCACTTTCTGCTCATAGGGTTGTAAAGCCTCGTCGCGGAGCAAGAAAGCAATTGTCTTTTCGGCAAGTTCGGTGGTGATTGACTGCAGCTTCTCGAGTAAAGCATCGATACGGACTATATCAATATATCTGACATTTTTGAGGTCAATGATTTCGCCCTGTAAACGTCGTGAATCTGCCAGTTGATGAACAAGTTGGTCAAGCTTTTCGACTACAGTACTATTGATGGAAAAGGTAAGCTCTTCCATTTTCTTCTCGGCAGTGCTATTGAGCTCTGTAGCGTATTTACGTTGGGCTTGGACCTTAACAAATTCGTCAATTGCCGTATTAGCGACCTCCTTGATCTGAGCTAATGGCTGACCAAGGTTGGACAAGGCTTCATCCTTTATCCAAAAATAAGAGTCAAGAAGGACAGTCGATTTTTTGAGTATATCCTCGTAAAGGCCTTCATAACTATCTTCTTTGTTGATGAGCTGTATGACTTCTTGTGCTTCGGCCATGGCCTGTACGATCTGTTTATTACCAAGCTTATAAAGCGGGTCGTCTTTTTTTAACTCATTTTCTTTGAGCACGGCCATGTAAGGGGTTTCCCAGATCTGAACCTGATGATGCCTTGTTGCTTCGGCCTCTGTATGGAAGTAAATTAAACTACCGTCTTTAAAAAGTGTGAATCCATTGCAGATGATCGGCGTTTCGACATGCTGCTGAATGATGTTATAAGACAGTAAGATGTAGGTATTCGTTTCCTCCTGACAAAAGATATAGAGGAAGTCTTCACCGTTTGGTGATGCGATGCGTCTAAGGAAACTAACCCGGTCAAACTGGACGTCAAAGATTTTATGGGTGCCATTCTGCAGGTAGTATCCGTTAGAAAAAATGATTCCTTGATTATCGGGTAGTAAAATGGCTGATTCATTAAGGGATTTAAGATTCACCACTTCTTTTGTCCGTTGATTAAAGACAAATGCACGGAAATCTTCTTGATACGGTTTGATGCGAACGGCAATCAAATTGCCAAGGTCTGCATAGTAGTAATCCGCATCATCCAATTGTTGGTCGGCGTTTGAAACTTTTTCGGAGAAGATTCCTTTCCCTGTATCGGTGTTATTTTCAATTTTGAAAGTAATATCGCCATTGATCGCTTCTATAAAGATCTTGTCCTTAATGGATATGTGTGGGTGTTTTCCGAGGCGACGGTCTTCCAAGGTTGTTTTTGTCCATTCAAATTCAAATTGGTTGGGTAATTTGACTTCATGGATGCTGCGGTCGTCCTGATATTGGAGCTTTCCGTCTTTAATCAACCACTTGAATGCCTTCAGGTCAGCAGGATTTTTGCTGGTCTGAAAGATCATATAAAGATAGTTTTCCGTACGTCGAAACTTGGAAAAGATCGAGTCGCGATAGTATTTGTATAAATTTTGGTAATCGCCAATGAAATTAGGATCATTGATCAGATCGAGTGATTGTGGGATAAACTGATTGTTTTCGAATGTATATACACTGAAAACATCTTCGAGTTTAATTTCGGTGCGTAACCCAAAATGGACATTATAACCAAATATACATAGCTTGTCCAGGGCTAAAATACCACGAGCAACACAGTTATTTTCTGTGGTGATCCGTTGATTGGCCCTGAGTATAAAACTTGTCGCATTAAATATTTCCTTGCGGGCATTATTTAGTTGTTGGAGTTTGATAGTAAGCTCTTCTTTTTGTGTAAGAAGCCGCTTCCGAATAATCTCGTATGCACCTTGATCAAGGGAGTCGTTCTGATTTATTACGTTTTCTTCTGGCATAAAATGAGCTTTCTCGACTTGGTATATGTGATAAAATCTTTTGTTTATTGCCTGCAATGGTAATTATCATTGCAAGCAATAATGAATTGGGGAGGGACTAGGACAGTTTTTTGTTTGATATGCCCAAGTTTTTCGCCAATCCGAACAAAGAATTAATGAAGCTTGTATCTTCGCCATTTTCAGCATCAGTCGCCGCTTGTTGAAGTTTGATCAATGCTGCTGAAACGGTGAGGTTCTTAATATCGTTTGTGGAAATTCCATATTTATCGGCTAATCCACGCACCTTATCTGCGAGGTCTCCTTGTCCATCTGGACCTATCAAAGAATTTTTAATAGCTGTGGCATGTTTGGAGTTGTCAATCAAGTGATCAAAACCTTTGGAGTTGGATACTTGACGGACGATATTCTCAAAGAACATGGTTTCACCACCAACAATATCGATTTTTGCTGTTTTAAGTGCTTCCGATAATACGCCGGCTTGTGCTTGAGCAATGTCTTTTTGGATATTGATGTGTGCGAGTTCAATATCACGTTCTTTTTGCAATTGCAATTTGAATTCTTCGTGATCTCTGCCCACGCCGTCTAATTTCTTCATCGCTTCAGCTTTCTCTTCGATACCTTTGGCTTCAGCAAGCGCTTTCTCACGCACAACTTCCGCCTGTGCTAAGCCCTCTTTACGCATCGCTTCTGCTTTCTTCTCAATGACACTAGCTTCTACAGTACCTTGTTTTTCTTCAGCTTCAGCTTTGGCAACCATAACTTCGGCCTCGGATAAGCCAAGCGCAGCTTCTTCTTTGGCTTGTGCCTCGGCAATAATCTTACGACTTTCGGCTTCTTTGAGTGATGCTTCTTTTTTCGCTTCCGCATCGATCAATAGCTCTTGTGCACGCTTTTCGGCGATTTTACGAGCAGCCTCCGCGTCGATTACTTTTTTCTCTGCTTCCTGTTCTGCCGCAATTTTTGCAGCTTCGGCAGCTTTAACAGTTGAAATTAATTTTTCTTCTGCTTCTTGTGATGCCGCAATAACACCCGCTTGTTTTTTACGTTCTACTTCACGGAATACTTCGATGTCTTTGACGCCTTGTTGCTCTTCAACAACACCTTTTTCCAATTGTACACGTTCTTTGATAACGCCTTGGATACTTTTCTTTTCGGTTTCGATCGAGCGTTCTTTGTCGATCTGTGCTAAGGTAACAATGCGCTCGCGTTCTGTTTGTTCTAAGGCGCGATCTTTTTCTACACGTTCGGCCTCCACAGCATCGGTACGTTGTTTATTCTTTTCAGCAATGATAATCTGCCGCAGTTTATTTTCTTCTTGAACAGCGAGTTGCTCTTCGGTAGAAATCCGGACGCTTTCGTACTTGAGACGTTCTTCTTCGCGTACCTTTGCTATTTCTGCTTCTTCGCGTGCTCTGATGTTGTCAATTTCCCGTTTTTGTTTCTCTTCCTTTTCGGCAAGCTGACGGTCTAGTTCTAGAATTGCTTCCCTTGCTTCCACGTTTTGTTTTTTGATTAGTTTCTCCTCATCACGACGAATGAAGTTGGCATTTATATTTTGTTTGGCTGTTAATTCGGTGATCTTTTTGATACCCTCACTGTCTAGGATATTATTTGGATTGAGATGTTCGATGTCGGTCTGTTCAAGGTAATCAATCGCACAGTCGTCCAAAATATAACCATTAAGATCAGTTCCGATGACGTCGAGTATCTCATCACGGAATTCGCGACGGGCTTCGTATAATTCAATGAAATCAAATTTCTTACCTACTGTTTTGAGTGCTTCGGAGAATTTAGATTCAAAAATACTTTTTAATGTTTCTGGTTCACTGGCGCGGTCGCAACCTAAATTTTGGGCTACATTGATCACATCATCTACATTTTTATTGACACGAACAAAGAAAGCAACTTTGATATCTGCACGAATATTGTCCTTACAGATCAAACCTTCACCCTGCATACGGGCAATCTCAATTTTTTTGATTGAGATGTCCATGATCTCCATCTTGTGAAATACAGGTACAACATACATTCCCTTGTTGAATGCTACTTTTGTACCACCAACACCGGTTCGTACAATCGCCTTCCCTTGTGGAATTTTCTTGTAGAATGCACTCAATACAACAAAGAATGCAAAAATTAAAAAGACAGCCAAACCGACAATTAAAAGTATAATTCCGTTTAAGCCACTTAAAAATAAAAGAGGTTGATATAGCATATGATTTGTATTTATTTAGATTTTAATATTTGGGTTTACGATTAGAATTTAAAAGGATAAAGATTCGCTCTTTTAGGACAGTTGTTTAGTGTCGGGGCTTTGCGTTTATTCCTTTTCCATTAAATATTGTCTATCGTGATTTCTTTGGTCACATAATAATATTTCTTGTCCTTGGATTCGTCAACAATAATGACATCGTCTCCATAGCCTATTTTCTCCCCATTATGGCTGACAACATTGAGGCGAATAGGATCCTGTTGGATGATAAATTCGGCAGAACCTATTTTCTTGCCTTCAATACTGGCTCTCATTTTACCCATGCGACCAAGAAAATCGTGACTTTCTTCGCCATTGTAACCTATACTTTTGAACATTTTAGCTAAAGGTTTGGTCAGAAAATGCATTAAAATAAATGTAACAATAAAAACAGGGATCAGGATTAATACGGACTTTATCCCCCATGAAGCAACGTCGATAAAGAGCGAAGAAACAATGGTAATTATCCAGCCTATAAATTTGAACAGTGTTACAATAAGCATGATGGGTACTTTGCCAACATTGATGTAATCCATTGCTTTTGCAAAGAAACCAGGTTCTGTATTAGCGTCCGTATCCGTATGATGATGGTGTGCATGATCGCCGCCCTCAGTTGCGATATCATGTGAGCCATCAACGTCCGTGACATCAGGTGTAGGATGGAGGTCTATATCTGCATCGGCATCAAATAGATGTACTCCATCACCCATCAGAAACATAAATAACCAATACACTACAGACATGCCAGTTAAGACTGTCATAATTCCATTGGACAATGGATTGAATAAGATATTGATTAGTTCTGTCATAGTGTTATTGTTTAAATTTTCTCTCTCTTGAAAGTATAATGAAAAGACCAGGAATTCCCATTGACTTCAAGGTCCTGCATGGTTACCAATTCCCAGCCTTGATTTCCAAGATCATTTAAGATTTCATCAATTTTTTCGGGATCCAACTTTGTTCCCCAAAAACCTTTAGGTTCAATTTTTAGCGTTTTATATTCAAATCTTTTCATCATTATTTAATTTTCTTTTTAGTTCTTCTAATTCGTTGTTGACGGCTTCAGACCCGCCGATGGTCTCGTTGATCTCATCAACTTTACTTTTGTTACCTAGTGCAATCTCGCCATAGGCCTTTGCTAGTGCCTCGTCTTCCTCGACCTTCTCTTTCATACGTTCTAACATGGAAATCGTACTATTGGAATCGATATTAGCGAGCTGACGATTGACCATTTTAGCTGCGTTGGATACCTTTACACGTGCCTTTAAAGTAGAGAGTTCACCTTCCCATTTCGATATATTGAATTTGAGAATGTCTACATTTTTGTGTAGCTCATCCGATGAACTTTGATGAATCACGGCTTGTTTCTCCAATTCACCAGCTTCGATTAATAACTGTTTTTTCAACAACAGCGCTTCCTTTGCAAGACCTTCTGCCTTTTCTGTCGTTAATTCTCCCTTTTGTGCTTTTTGGAGTAATAGAATAGCTTTGTTTTCGAATTCATTGGCTTCTTCTTTTTTCCTTTCACAATTGTTTTGGGTACGTATGGCTAACGCTTTAACTTTAGCATAGGCTTCTAACGATTGTTCCAGGTCCTCTTTCATCTCACGGATACCCTGTTCCGTCATTTTGATAGGGTCTTCCATTTTGTCCACGACTGCGTGGATCTCGGCTTGACCAATTCTGAAAATTCTCTTAAAAATATTCATTATTCTATAATTTTGAAAAACTTATTAACTGATTATAATATTCACTCATCAAAAGACTCAGCGAATTAATGGCTGCATCAAACTCATTCTGATCGAGATTATGTATTTGTAAGGTATACCGAAATATAACTTTGGTACCATCTTCTGTTAATGCAAACCCACCGTGTATAATATCTCTATTTTTTATCAATAGTGATTTGAACATATCCATGGTGTCATTGCTGATTGTAAAAAGATATTGCTCAAAAATCAGGATGGGTTGGGCAATGCCTACAATCAGGTTACGGATTCCGTCGTCTTCATTTTCGATGACAAAGATTCCTTCTTTTGTATCCTTATGGGTGATGGTGTAACCGATATTGGCGATATAATTTTCAATTTTTGAGAAGTACATAATCAAGTTTTTTATATATTGCACATATTCTTTGCATAAAGGTAATAAAAATGCAAAAATATTTTGCAATAAATATTCAATTTTTTTTAAAATGAGCAACGTAGGCAACAATATTAAGAAATTAAGAAAAGTGAAAGGAATGAGTCAACAGGCATTTGGGGATATTTTTAATCTTACTAGAGGTAATATTTCGTCTTACGAAGAAATGCGTGCAGAGCCAAAAATTGAGATTGTTCTAAAAATTGCAAATTATTTTGGCATTCCTGTGCAGCATCTTATTGAAAAAAATCTATCTGTCAATGAAATTCTTAACTTCAATGATTATTTTGATCCAAATGTTTCTCTTATTGGACGTAAAAGATTGTTACAAATCCCGCTGCTGGAACGAGATGGTATTTTTGAGGCGGGTAGTTATTTTTCGAAATTAGAAGAGCTTCCAATAATTGAATTTCCTTTGCAAAGTAGGAACCGCCTCATCGCAATCGAATACGCTGACGCTATTCCGGTGCCGAGTGATTTTTTGGCTGGCCCTCAATCCATTTTATTTTTTGAAGAGGTAGATGTTCAGAGCCTACATACGTTGGATAAAGCATTTGGTTTGTATTTTTCCGAAGAAGAGTTCTTTATTGGAAAATACAGTTTGCAGGAAAAGGAGATTAGTTTAGCCTTAAATGCCTGGAAGAAGATTGATCTCACTATGGGGGAGAAAGCATATTTCTGGAAATTGTATGGCAGGTTTGAGCGAATCTAATTGCGTGGAACTTTTTCCTATTGTTTATTCGGTTTTGCCGGTATCGGGCGTATTTCCATGTTGTTATCATATCCGTGGTTAATTATGTAATCGCAGTCCATTTACAAGGTATTAACAAGGGGTTTGCAGGGGTTTACCCTTGTAATACCCCTAATATGTACGGCCTTGGAGTTGATCTGATGTTGACTTGCCTACAAGAAAAGAAGACTCCTAACTCAGGCCTGCAGAATGTGAGTGTCCACAAAAAATTTCGTAGAGTCGGGCATTGTAATTAAATTAGTTCGATAATAAAGTAACGTTACAAAAAGGTAGGGTTGTGATTAAGATGATGGTGAACTTGTCGATCCGATAAAACTAGAGTGATTTATTTAGCTTTAGAACAACACGCATAAACGAATAAATGACCAGACTTAAAAAACTAAATTTAAATAAATGAAGAAAGTAGCCTTATCAGCATTAATTGCTGGATTTTTTGTTATTTCCTGCAATAATTCCACGACTAAAAAAGTCGAAGTAAAAGATACAACTGCCGCTATTGACTTAAAAAAAGATACGGCCGAAACGTCGGTAGAAAATAGCGGTGGCGAAGTGCCAATACCGAAATTTAGTTCTGCTGAGACACAAAAATTGGCGGAGGATTATACAAAATATATCAAAGAATTTATCGCTGTTGCTAAAAGCGGCGATGTTGTTAAACTCAAGGAGCTTGCAGCGAAGCGACAGGAATGGGCGGCCAAAGAAACTGAAGCTGTTGCTAAGTTTACGCCAGAAGATGCTAAATTATGGAAGGCTTATGCAGAGAACCTAGGAAGAGCGTTGACTGCAAGCCTGACAAAATAAGTTGGAAACAATCGACGAGGTAGGGGCTTGAAAACCTACCTCGTTGATCATACTAGAAAGGCAGATCGTCTTCATTTTCATCTGGAGGTGTTGGGATGTCATCTTTGGCACCGTTCGAATCAGATAAAATCATAAAATTATCTACTTTAATTTCTGTGACATATTGTTTTACCCCATCTGCGTTCTCATAGTTACGATAGGTGAGTTTGCCTTCAACCATGAGTTTGGTCCCACGTTGGCATTTCTTTTCAATGGTATTGTTTTGCTTACCCCAAACCACGAGTGTATGCCATTGAACTTCTTCAACCCATTCACCGGCTTTGTTCTTGAAAAGATCATTGGTGGCGAGACGTAATATGGAGTAATTGGTGCCAGTGGAAGTTGTTTTGATTAACGGGTCGTTTCCTAAATGCCCAACCAATTGTACTTTGTTGCGTAATGTGCTCATGTGTCTAATTTTTAAAAGTTTTTAATAATTCTTATTTTAGTTGATGGTCATTGGCTATGAACGCCGAATGATCTTAAGCAAAGGTGGGGTGGGGAAATAACTATAGTCGTCTATTTACCATTTGTATTCGACTATAGTCGGTTGTAACCGTTTGTTGTCGTTTAATCTTCCGTTATGAGTTCTGGAGAAAAAGTCTGCCTTGAATGTGGCAAAGTAATATATGGCCGTTCGGACAAGCGATTTTGTGATGATGCTTGCCGGAACGCCTATAACAATAAATTAAATAGCGACCAGACCAATCTGGTGCGCAATGTGAATAATATCCTACGAAAAAACCGCCGTATTTTATTAGATGCATTGAGTGGGGTGGGTATGGTGAAGATACAACGGGAAAAGTTAAAGCGGTTGGGATTTGATTTTAAGTTTCATACACATACTTTTTCCAATAACAAGGGGCAGACCTATAGCTTTATTTACGAAACAGGGTATCTGTTGTTGGAGAATGATTGGGTATTGATTGTTCAAAAGAAACCGCTGTGATATTGATCACAATAGATTCATTTGTATTGGTTTAGTTTGCAGAACTGAGCTTGGCTTTTCTTATTGCAATATAATTAAAAATAGTAAACGTTAGAATCAATATGTAATAGCATACTGGGATGAGTAAAAAATAGGCGCTATTAAAGATATTGGTTAAAAAAGACGGTAGTGCAATTTTAAAAAAATCTGCAATAATGATATAGCCTATGAAACTTCCGAGAAAAAATAGTCCAACAGCGTGTATTATAATTATTTTTTTTAGGTGCTTACTGTATAGGGCGTCTTTGTTTTGTTTCGTATAACCCATAATTGCTGGGACCAATAGCCCTAATAATGGGTTGACCAAAAAGGTGAGCGATGCTAAATATAGCGCTTTAATACTTCCTGTTTGATTGTTGTCGATACTGATTTGATTTACATTTGGCATAATGAGTTGTTCTAATGGTATTTCCAAAATTTGACTGATCTGTTTGAGACTAAATCCACTGATTTCTTCCGTGCCTTTTTCTATGCGTTGTACTGTTCTTAGCGATACCCCCGCTTGATCGGCGAGTTCCTGCTGCGTTAGTCCCTTACGTTTTCTTGCTAGTTTGATTAATTGATTAGCTGATTGACTTTCCATAGTTCAAAGATGGGGAAATAGTCGTTGAATTTTAGTGAAATTGATGCGACAATAATATGCCAATATCGTGCTGAACAATATAACAGATTAATAATCAAAAGTTTTTGGAATTTGGTAAATATTTTGAATCTTTGCAATTCAATAGAGTAATTAATAAAAACGGAAGAATATGTTTGCAATATTAGAAAACCCCGCTTCGTCCACAGAGAAGATTCTCGGGAATATTCTTCGGAATACGGCCCTTTCCTAATCTTCTTCTTAATACGTTAAGTAACCTAGGTTGATATTGGCTAAAACGTGGCGCTCGAAATGGTAGTCCACTTTTCCAATATGCTTAGCTTATTCAGGAGTTTTAAAAATCCAGTTACTTTCAAAGTTATCGTGAAAGCTGGATATGAATGTTATGTTTTAGAAAATTTTATGAATTCAGTAAATAAATATGTCCTTCAGGCGCTGGATAACTATCCGATGTATTTGGAGGAGACCATGGAATCCTTATCCTATGCGCTATCCTATGATGAGTCCAATACAATGGCGCTGTGTTTGATGGGAAGAGTTCATGCCGAACAGCTATTGGACTATGAGCAGGCAAAAAGGTATTTCCAGGAAGCTTTGGTGCATAATGTGCAGGCACTGGAAGTATATCCTTATTTCATTCAGACATTGATTGATATGGGGGAGTATGAAGCTGCAAAAAAGACGATCAAATTTGCTTTGACACTTCCGGCCATGCCCTTGACAGGAATCTGGATCAAGAAAGCACTTCTATTTGAAAAAATGAGAAAATACAAAAAGGCATTGAAGGCGTTAAAAAAGGCTAAACTTGAAAATGTTGACCTCGATTTTTCGTCAAGCCTGAAGGCGATTGAAGATCGGATTAAAGGAAAACAGGAAATTAAGAACGGGAACGAAAAGGAAAACAAGAAAGAACGGAAGAACAGCCGAAAATAATCTCACCTTATTCGGATAACAGTTTTTATTTTGAACGAAGCCCAATAAAGAAGCCCTAGCTGAAATTTCAGCTAGGGCTTTATCAATATAGTTTAAGAATTATTCTGCTCTTAAGATTTTCGCAGCCTCAACCATAGACTCTAAAGCCGCTTTGGTTTCTGGCCAAGCACGAGTTTTCAAACCACAGTCAGGATTAACCCAAAGTTGTTCTGCTGGAACTACTGCTTTTGCTTTGCGCAATAGATCTACCATCTCATCTTTGCTTGGAACACGTGGTGAGTGAATGTCATAAACACCTGGACCAATATCATTTGGATATTTGAAATCACCGGCGAAAGCATTCAATAATTTCATTTGAGAACGTGAAGTCTCAATCGTGATAACATCGGCATCCATTGCAGCGATATCTTCGATCACATTATTGAACTCAGAATAACACATGTGTGTGTGAATCTGTGTATCGTCTTCAACATTTGATGAAGAGACACGGAAAGCACGTACTGCCCAGTTCAAGTAATCTTTTTGATCAGCTTTACGTAACGGTAATCCTTCACGGATAGCTGGTTCATCGATTTGTATGATTTTGATACCTGCTTTTTCCAAGGCTTGTACTTCATCCAAGATCGCCAATGCAATTTGGTAAGTCGTTGTTGAGCGCGGTTGATCGTTACGTACGAAAGACCATTGTAAGATTGTTACAGGACCAGTCAACATACCTTTAACCGGACGATTTGTCAATGATTGTGCATATGAAGACCAACGGACAGTCATATCTTCAGGACGGTATACGTCACCATAGATAATCGGAGGTTTTACACAACGTGAACCGTAAGATTGTACCCAACCATTTTGTGTGAAAGCGTAACCAGCCAATTGTTCACCGAAGTATTCAACCATGTCATTACGTTCGAATTCGCCGTGTACTAATACGTCGATATCCAATTGCTCTTGAAGACGGATGGTGTTTTCTGTTTCTTCTGCGATTGCTTTATCGTATTCTGCCTGCGTAATAGCACCCTTTTTCAGATCTGCTCTCCATTTACGAACATCTTTCGTTTGTGGGAATGAACCGATAGTTGTGGTCGGGAACGCCGGTAAGTTGAATTTCGCTTGTTGCGCTGCTTTACGGTCTGCAAATGCTGAAGTGCGTTTTGCATCGTCATCAGTAATATTGCTTGTACGTGTTTTAACCTCTGGTTTGTGGATCAATGGAGAGGTACGGCGGCTTTCAGCAGCCGCTTTGTTCGCTTCGAAGCGTTTTGCTGTTTCAGCATCAACTTCTCCCTCCGCTAGTACGGCTAAGTCTTTTACTTCAGCTAATTTTTGTTTAGCAAATGCTAACCAGTTTTTTACTTCAGCTGGTAGCGATTGTTCATTGTGTTCATTGTCTAAGTCAAAAGGAACGTGCAACAGTGATGAAGAAGGAGCTACCCATACACGGTCTTTTCCTAATGCATCAACAGCCTGTTTGATTTTAACCAATGATTTTTCGTAATCATTTTTCCAGATGTTACGGCCTTCAACAATACCTAAAGATAATGTTAATGAAGCAGGAACTTTAGCCAATACCGTATCCAATTGATTTTCACCGCGTACCAGATCCAAATGTAAAGCATAGATAGGTAGGTTAACTGCGATATCTTCGTTGTCTTTTAAAGATTCGAAGTAAGTCGTTGCGATTAATTTGATATTTTTTGCTGCTGCAGCTAATTTTTCGAAAGTAGGTTGATATAAAGCTTTTACTTTAGCATCTAAATCCAATGCTAAGAAAGGCTCGTCAATCTGAACATATTGTGCACCAGCATCAGCTAGTTTAGCTAGTATTTGCTCATATACTGGAATAAGTTTATCCAATAAATCGATACGGTCGAAGCCAGCTTCTTTTTCTTTACCGATCAAAAGGTATGTAATAGGACCTAATAGAACTGGTTTAGTATCGATGCCCAATGATTTTGCTTCGTTGTATTCATTTAAGAATTTTTCGGAAGTCAATTTGAATTCTTGATCTTTGGTGAATTCTGGTACCATGTAGTGGTAGTTCGTATCCAACCACTTGGTCATTTCCATTGCAGTCACGTCGATTCCTTCTTGTTGGAAACCGCGCGCCATGGCAAAATATAGATCTAAACTGTAATTGTTGTCTACTTTATTCAATAAAGAATGGTAGCGAGCAGGAATTGCACCAACAGTGAGGGTTAAATCCAATACTTGATCGTAAAAAGAGAAATCATTGGAAGGGATCAAATCTATTCCAGCATCTTTTTGTGTTTTCCAATTGCCTTCACGAATTTTTTTTGCTGTGTCCAATAATTCCTCAACAGAAGATTTTTTAGCCCAATAGGCCTCATTGGCTTTTTTCAATTCGCGGAACGCGCCCACACGAGGGTAACCTAAATTGTTAGTCAATAACATAATGAATGTTTTTAATATTTCTTTTTCAACTATATTTCTTGCTAGAGAGAGAAGGACACACTAGAATTTGGTGACTTCGGCTTATCATTCCCATATCAAGTAGGGTAGAATTTAGCACCTTGTCAAGGGACAGGTTGCTAAGGCTTCATCGGGTCTATTCCCTCTGCCTTTCTCTATAAGCGACGCTAAGTTAGAACATTTCTTTTTGAAATGCAAATTTTTTATAAAAGTGCGTCAATTTTTTATATTCTACTAAGGATGAAATTGTTTTGTTCTTTTATTTTCATCCACGAATTCGAGTAAGTCACGCTTGAATACGTGTGTAGCATAAAAAGGGGAATGACTATATTTTTCATTCCCCTTTTTTTAGCTGACCAAAAGTTTGTAACCTTTTCCGTGCACATTGACAATTTCAACTTTGCTATCTTCTTTTAGATATTTACGAAGTTTACTGAGAAATACATCCATACTTCTACCCGTAAAATAGTTATCATCATGCCATATTTTTAACAACGCTTCTTCCCGGGTCAGCACATCATTTTTCTTTAAGCAAAGCAAGCGGAGTAGTTCAGCTTCTTTCGTGGAGAGTTTTTGCATCTGTCCTTTGTAAGAAATCTGCTGACTTGTATAATCAAAGAAATAATCGCCAATTTCAAATTTATCCGCAACCACTTCTTCTTCTTTGTCTCGAACACTGCGTTTCAGCAAAGCATTGATGCGGAGCAATAATTCTTCCACTCGAAAAGGCTTGGTGATATAATCATCTCCTCCTAGCTCAAAGGCTTCGGTCTTATCTTCCATCATCCCCTTTGCTGTGGCAAAGATAATAGGAACAGTATTGTTTGTTTTTCTGATTTCACGTCCAACTGTAAATCCGTCCTTTTTTGGCATCATGACATCAAAAATACAAAGGTCGTAGTTATTTTTTTTGAATTGAGAAATCGCTTCATCTCCATCCGTGCATAATGTGACGTCAAATTTTCCCTTTAATTCGAGATAGTCTTTTAAAAGATCCCCCAAATTAGGATCATCTTCTGCTAATAATATCTTTTGCATAATGAATATATTAATTTTCACCAATGTCCCTTGATGCTGATAAATCAGCCTTCCTCAACCTTTGAAATTTTTTAAAGAGGAAATATACAAAAAAGGAACGTTTTATTTTTTAATAGGCAAAATTACTTCAAAGGTCGTGCCTTTATCTTTTTCACTTTTAACTGTAATTTTTCCGTTCAGCCTTCTCAGAATGTCCTGTACATAACTTAAGCCAAGGCCAAATCCTTTGACATTATGAACATTCCCAGTTGGAATACGGTAAAACTGGTCGAAAATCTTTTGCAGGTGATCCCGGCTCATCCCAATACCATTGTCGGCTATGGTGACAACAATGGTGTCGCCAACATTTTTTGAATTGATGTTGACATGTAAATCTCCTTTGCTGTACTTGATGGCATTATCCAAAAGATTGTAAAATACATTGGAAAAATGTAACTCATCACCAACGACAACATCCTTGGTCGCTGCAAGATCTATACTGAATTTCCCGCCAATATTTTGCATCCGTAGCTGCATACTGTCCGTTACTGCCGAAACAAGATCATTGATGCATACTTCTACCTGGTCGAGTTTTAGCGTTTCTTTTTCTAGTCTTGCCAAATCGAGCACACGTTCAATATGATTTCCGAGTCTAACATTTTCGTCGTAGATGATATTAGCCAATTTCTGAACGCGCTTGTGGTCGGCATTGATGTCTGGATCTTTAAGTGACTCACTGGCAATCATAATTGTTGCAACAGGTGTTTTAAACTCATGCGTCATGTTGTTGATGAAATCCGTCTTCATTTCCGAAACTTTCTTTTGTCTGAAGATGATAATCAGTGTATAAGCAAAACACCCCACCAACAAGAAAAGCAGTGCCAGCATGGGCAGCAACAGATAGCCCATATTATCGGCAATTATCGCCTTTTTATTGGGGAAATAGATGGTTAATTTTCCTGGCGCAGCACCGATATCACCTTTAAAAAGTGCCGTTGAGTATTTGGTTGTATTTGTTGGGTTATTTAAAGCGGCTTCGTTTAAAATATTATTTAGTAATATATTGTTTGTGCTCCATATTTCAATATTGAAAGGAGCTTTAATGTCGCGTTGAGCCAACTCCTCTTTGATAAGTTCTTGAACGATGATCACATTCAATCGATCCTTTAATGGACGTTTAGCAAGCTCCATTCCAATAGCAATATCTTCGATGTAGTCTGCTTTTTTGCCGCCCAGCATGGCAACGGAATCATATACATTAAAGCCACTCCACGCGTTTTTTCTGTTGAGGATATCCAATCTTTTTTCCAAATCAGAAATTGTTTTCGCAAGTTTCGCATTCTCTCTTGGAGGTAATGTGGCTACCCGGAATTTTGTTTGTTGATTGACCAGTGGGTCCATTAGGGGGATAACAAACCGCGTGCTATCGTCCTTCCCATTGATCTGATCATCTACCTTTGAAGCATTTAACATGATAAAAGCCTGTACCAAATTATCGTCGGTAAGCTCATTTGAAACAGAAAATTTGATAAATTTCTGGTACTCCGGTCTTTTGATGTATGTTTCGTAGAATGAATTTTTGATTTCAATTACATTTGGATACAATGCACGTAATTGGTCTTCTTGCTCTTTAAAGTTTGAGAAAACAACATGTTGTTTGTTTTTTAATTCTTCAATTCTATACTGTATTTCGAGTTGCTCGGCCAAAAGACGTTGTTTGGCCTGTTCCTGCTTGGATTTTTCAATGTTACGCTCCTGTTGAACCTTAGCGAAGTCAACTACCTCCCGTCGTTCAAGCTTACCGGCAACAGCTGTAATCGCAGCATTGACGGACTCATCAAATAATTGAGACTTTTGGCGATAAGAATCTCTCAGAAAATAGAATTGCATGGCCAATACCCCAATTAGAGCGAGAGACATCAGTCCAATGATTAATACAATGCTATTTTTCTTCATTAGTATTGGGTATTAAATAAATGTATTTTGAATATATCAAAAAGTTTATAGCGCTCAGTTTATTTACCATTTGCGTATTCATCCCTTATGCCATGTGAGCGGCCATTTAAGGTGCGATAGCTCATTTTTTCTTAAATTGTTACAAATATAAAGATGCTAATGTGTTTTGTAGCTGTTTTAACAATGTTTAACAGCAATCTGTTTAAATATAGATGCTGTTCTTTGTAAATTAGTGAATAGAAATGGATTATGTGCTGAATTGCGCTGTGGACAAATTTTAATCTACGCGGTTGAGTCTAACTGCTGGAGAAGTGAATAAGCCGAATATGAGGCGTTCATTGGTACAATGAGTGCTCTTTAATAACTATATAAAGATGAAAAGCTACGTATTATTATTGGTATTGTCTTCCATAGGAACCATTGCTTTAGGACAAGTAAAGGTGAAACCGCAGATTCCTTTAATGGAGGAAAAAGAATCAAAGATGCCTGTCTTTAAATTGGATTCTTCAGATGAAAAGTATCATATGCCGATTAAGAAGCCAAATCGTGTGGACGGTCTAGCCCCAATGCCAGGAACGGAAAAAATGCCCAAAGGTGATGAGAAAGAAAACAATCTTCCTTTTAGGCGCTTGAATGATTCGCTAAAGGTGAAGGACTTTAAATTAAAAATCGACTCCTTGTATCCAAACAAGCAAAAAAAATAGCGTTCTAGATAGAACGCTATTTTTTTGCTTTAATCCTTATTGTCCATTATAGCTGGGAAACACGGATTGTATTTGTTTTACCTTTTTCGATTAACGGTGTCGAAGCTGTATTGATAATGATAGATCCAGGTTTAACGTAGTTATTTTTTACAATAAATTTGTTAACATCATGAATAGATCCATCTGTGCTTTCGAACTTGTCGTAGATAAAAGTTTTTACGCCCCAAAGTAGGCTGAGTTGTTTCAGCAATTTTTGTGTTCCTGTGAAAACTAAGATATCTACATTTGGTCTATAACTTGTAATTTCAAACGCTGTTGCACCAGATGATGTCAATACCGCAATTGCAGATGCATTTGTTTTTTGAGCAAGATAAACCGAAGATGCGCAAATCGCGTCCGGAATAAGTGTTCCGTCGTGGATTTCACTAACTTTCTCATTATAATAAGGATAAGAAGTTTGTTCCACGTGGATAATGATTTTGCTCATTGTTTCGATAACGATTTCAGGGAATTCACCAACTGAAGTCTCGCCACTTAACATCACAGCATCCGCTCCATCCAATACGGAGTTGGCTACGTCATTTACTTCAGCACGTGTAGGACGTGGTGTAGTGATCATACTTTCCAACATCTGTGTCGCAATGATTACCGGTTTTGAAAGATCTCTACATTTCTGTACGATGATCTTTTGAAGTCCTGGTACCTCTTCCATTGGAAGCTCAACGCCCAAGTCACCACGAGCAACCATAACAGCATCTGTAGCTTCGATAATGGCATCAATATTTTCAATCGCTTCCGGTTTTTCAACTTTTGCGATGACACGAGCATGGCTTCCTTTTGCCTCGATGATTTTTTTACATTGAAAAATATCTTCTGCCGAACGTACGAAAGACATCGCGATCCAGTCTGCACCATGATCCAGGGCAAAATTCAAGTTGTCTAAATCTTCTTCCGTCAACGATGGGATAGATACTTTGGTGTTCGGTAAGTTAACGCCTTTACGTGAAGTAAGGACACCTCCGTGTACAACATCACAGGTAACAGTATCTTTATGATTGGTCTCTAAAACACGAAGTTGAAGTTTTCCGTCATCAAGTAAAATGATTTCGTTGGCTTCAACATCGTTTGGAAAGTTTTCGTATGTAATGTAGATTCTGTTTTCGTCTCCGATGAGTTCTTGTGTTGTAATTTCAACTTTTGAACCATTCACGAGAATAGCTCCACCTTCTTTCATTTTTCCGATCCTAATTTTTGGACCTTGTAAATCGGCTAAGATGGCAACATTGAATCCTGTTTCATTATTTATTGCATTTATAGTTTCGATTACCTTAAGGTGATCTTCCTGGCTGCCATGAGAGAAATTCAACCGGCACACATCAACCCCTTTGGCAATCATGTTGGTCAAAACTTGTTTGTCTGCCGAGGCAGGGCCTAATGTTGCGACAATTTTAGTCCTTTTTTGAACTTTTTCCATCTGTTATTTTGTATTTTAAATGTTCTTCATTAATCACAACAAATAGCCTACTATATTGTTGTGTTTTGTCAAAACTAAATCGAATTAATTTAGATCTAAGTTGGGGTGTATTTGCTACACTAACCTACAGTTTGCTAAAATATGAGATTTTCTTTAGATTTCAATATTTTTGGTGATATTTCTTTTGCAATGACGACTTCGGGTAATTTGTTGATCCTTTTGATAATATGTTCCACGTCATCCTCACAGATGTAGTTTTTAATGATGATAAAAAAATCGAAGTGGGGGTTTTCCGGGATTAAATAAGTGCCTTCGATGCTCTTATTGTTGATCAAGAAATATTCGGTGTCGGCATCGGCGATAAGGTAATGAAAAGCAGTGAAGTGGTAGCTTATTTTTTTCTTTGGATCAAAGACAATGTGATATTCAAGCTCTTCTTCGGTTTTGTTTTTTTGTCGACCATCATGGTCGTACTTGCTTTCTTTTCCTCTGGAAAAATTCAGGTTAGTCTCCTTGTTGATGAAATGGCAGAGTCGGTAATCTTTCAACGAACAGGTGATGGCGAGTAGGGTAAAATCCAACTCTTCATTCATGTCCATATCCAATCTTGCTACTAACTTATTGACCACTTTAATGTTTAAATATATGTCCCTCTGCTAACGAAGGTACTAATAATTTTGAGGTAGGAATATACTTTTTGTGTAAAATTTGAGTTAATTAGCTGAGCGTTTGGAATACAAAATATTTTTTGTTATACTTGAACTAAGTTAATATAGAGTGGGTTAGCTAGTATAAGACGCGAATAAGTTCGGTCGCCTAACATGGTGACTTTCATCTAAATATCAATTTAGGTTTGAATTTTGATGAAATTTATTTTTCTTTGCACAGATTTATTAAACAATTAAACTATAAAATCATGTCAGATATCGCTTCAAGAGTAAAAGCAATTATCGTTGAAAAATTAGGTGTTGACGAAAACGAAGTAACACCAGAAGCTTCATTCACTAATGATTTAGGTGCTGATTCACTTGACACTGTTGAGTTGATCATGGAGTTTGAAAAAGAATTCAACGTTGCTATTCCTGATGATCAAGCAGAGACTATTGGTACTGTTGGTCAAGCAATCGCTTATTTAGAAAAAAACGTTAACTAACTAATTTAATTAGGCTAATCGTAATAAATGGAGCTTAAAAGAGTAGTAGTAACAGGATTAGGCGCCCTTACACCAATTGGTAATACCGTCTCAGCTTACTGGGAGGCGTTAATAAATGGTGTAAGCGGAGCTGCTCCTATTACGCATTTTGATGCGTCAAAATTCAAGACTCAGTTTGCATGTGAGGTAAAGGGGTTTGATCCGCATGAATTTATGGATCGAAAGGAAGCTCGTAAAGTCGATCCTTTTGTCCAGTATGCAATTGCGTCAACAGATGAGGCAATTAAAGATGCTGGCTTAGATTTTGAAAAATTAGATACAAATCGTATCGGAGTAATTTGGGGATCAGGAATTGGAGGTTTAACAACTTTCACTGAAGAAGTTGCAAACTTTGCAAAGGGAGATGGAACACCTCGTTTCAATCCTTTCTTCATTCCTAAGATGCTCGTTGATATTGCTCCAGGACATATTTCAATGCGTCATGGTCTACGTGGCCCTAACTTTTCTGCCGTATCGGCTTGTGCCTCGGCTACCAATGCAATGATAGATGCTTTTAACTATATTCGTATGGGCAAAGCTGATGTGATTGTTACAGGTGGATCAGAAGCTACAGTCAATGAAGCTGGAATTGGTGGGTTCAATGCTATGCATGCGTTGTCAACCCGGAATGATGATCCTAAAACAGCATCACGTCCTTTTGATAAAGACAGAGACGGTTTTGTTTCGGGAGAGGGTTCGGGTGCATTGATCTTAGAAAGTTTGGAGCATGCCTTAGCACGTGGAGCAAAAATCTATGCAGAGATTGCAGGGGGTGGAATGAGTGCAGATGCACATCACATCACAGCCTCGCATCCTGAAGGATTGGGCGCAAAACTGGCTATGACAATGGCTGTAAATGATGCAGAGATGGATTTTTCAGATATTGATTATATCAATGTTCATGGAACATCTACACCGGTCGGTGATATTAGTGAAACGAAGGCTATTGTTGACCTGTTTGGTGAACACGCTTATAAATTGAATATCAGTTCAACTAAATCAATGACAGGGCACCTTTTGGGTGCTGCAGGGGCTATTGAAACTATCGCTTCTATATTGGCTGTTCAAAATGATATTGTCCCTCCGACAATCAATCACTTTACAGACGATCCGGAAATTGATAACAACTTGAATTTTACATTCAACAAAGCGCAAAAACGTATCGTTAATGCCGCTTTGAGCAACACATTCGGTTTCGGTGGGCATAATGCTACCGTTATTGTGAAAAAATATAAAGCTTAATGTTTGATCCTTCAAACATGGTTTGATAATATGAGCTAGCGACAGGTTCTTTAACTAGGACTTGTCGCCTTATTTTTAGAAGAGATGCCTTTTGCAAGGATATATAAATTATATTTTTCGCCAGATCGGGAATACGTTAGAAAACTAAAAAACCTGCTAGGATTTGTTCCCGGAAATGTACATCTGTACAAGATGGCGTTTAGACACAAGTCTGTCGCCGTTACAATTAAAGAGGGCGCAAAAAATAGCAACGAACGTTTAGAATTCTTAGGTGATGCTGTTTTGGGTTCGGTTGTGGCTGAACTGTTATTTAAGAAATATCCTTATAAAGACGAAGGGTTCCTGACTGAAATGCGCTCAAAAATTGTCAGTAGAGCAAATCTAAACCAGCTTTCCAGAAAGTTGGGGTTTAATGAGCTTATCCAGTTTGATGCGCGAATGATCAGTTTTCCAAATAAACAAGGATCTTTATTGGGTGATGCTTTTGAGGCATTGATTGGGGCAGTTTATCTAGATAGGGGCTATGTTTTTACCAAGAGCTTTTTGTTGAATCGAATTATTAAACCGCACGTCGATATTCACCTATTGGAACAGACGGAAACAAACTTTAAAAGTCGGTTGATCGAGTGGTGTCAACATACTGGCAAAGAGATTGTATTTCGGCAAACAGACAACCCGGAAGGGGAATCTTCTAAGATGTTTAGTATTGAAGCGGTCGTGGATGGTATTGTTTGTGGACTTGGCCGTGATTTTAATAAGAAGTCTGCCGAGAAATCTGCCGCCGAAAAAGCCTGTGAATTCCTTAAAATTCTGGAAGTAGAATAAAGGATTTTATTAACTTTGCCAAATATGGCAGTAGTAAAACCTTCTTTGGCAAAAGGAACGCGTGATTTTTCGCCTTCCGAAATGATCAAACGCAACTATATTTTCGATACACTGAAAACGGTATTCAGAAAATATGGCTATAATGAAATACAGACCCCTTCATTTGAAAATTTGACGACCCTCACCGGTAAATACGGCGACGAGGGTGATAAATTGATCTTTAAGATTCTTAATTCGGGTGACTACCTGACAAAAGCGCCCGACAGCCTGCTTCACGATAAAAATTCCAATAAGCTCATTCCGCATATAACCGAGAAAGCACTAAGATATGATCTTACGGTGCCCTTTGCGCGCTATGTTGTGATGCACCAAAATGATATTACTTTACCGTTTAAGCGCTTTCAGGTGCAACCTGTATGGCGTGCAGATCGTCCGCAGCGCGGAAGATACCGCGAGTTTTACCAATGTGATGTCGACGTTGTCGGGTCAGAAAGTCTATTGAATGAAGCGGAGTTTATTTTGATTTATCAAGAAGCCTTCGAACGGTTTGGACTGAAAGATTTTAATATCAAAATCAACAACAGGAAAATTCTTTCGGGTATTGCTGAAATCATCGGCAAACCGGAGCTGATCGTAGACATGACTGTCGCGATCGATAAATTGGATAAAATCGGGTTGGAAGGTGTCAACAAAGAACTGTTGGAAAGGGGTTTTACAGAAGCAGATCTTGCTATTTTGAAACCTATAATTTTATTGGAAGGCTCAAATGATGAGAAACTTGCTTCCTTAAAAGCGATTTTAGCAACTTCTTCTGTCGGCTTAAATGGTATTGCAGAGATTGAGGATGTGTTTGACTATGTGGCCAAATTAGGTGCTGAAGAAAAGTTGCTTCATCAAATTATAGATCTGGATATTACATTGGCCCGAGGTCTCAATTATTATACGGGCTGTATCTTTGAGGTCAAGACGAATGAGGTTGCCATGGGAAGTATCGGTGGAGGTGGCCGCTACGATGATCTTACAGGAATGTTTGGTTTGAAGGGACTGACCGGTGTCGGCGTTTCCTTTGGTGCAGACCGCATTTATGATGTGCTGGAAGAGTTGAACTTATTTCCTGCTGGGAAAGCTGATTCTACCAAGCTCCTGATCATCAATTTTGACAAACAGCTGGAAAGTTATACCCTGAGCTTACTCAACAAGCTTCGCAAGGAAAATATCGCTTCGGAACTCTATGCATCTCCTGTAAAATTGAAAAAACAAATGGGTTATGCGGATGGGAAGGGTATTCCCTACGTGTTATTAGTC
The DNA here is from genome assembly GCF_002494055.1 of Sphingobacterium sp. UBA7038. Taxonomy (NCBI): domain Bacteria; kingdom Pseudomonadati; phylum Bacteroidota; class Sphingobacteriia; order Sphingobacteriales; family Sphingobacteriaceae; genus Sphingobacterium; species Sphingobacterium sp. UBA7038. The sequence continues at coordinate 28,708 of NZ_DLAV01000030.1, read as the reverse complement.
GGTGAAGAGGAGGCTGCATCGGGGCAATTGTCCTTAAAGGACATGGAAAGCGGGGAGCAGGTAAAGGTAACTGAAAGTGAGCTGATCCAAAAACTTCGATAGCAAACAGTTTGCATAAAATAGATTAAGCCAAATGATTATTAAGTTCTTTGGCTTTTTTATTTTCATAAGTTTTTGATTTATTTGATTGTGCCGTTCATTTATTTGTAATCAAATGCTATATACTTTAAATCAAATGTCTTAGAAGTGTCTTAAAGTATAAATAAAATTGATTTTTGGGCAAGGAAATTCGTCCAAAATTATTAGATTTGTAGTCTAGAATAGTAAGAAAATCAAAACTTTGAAATGAGTTCAACACCTATAACAAAAGAGACATATTTGGAGTGGTATAAGTCTATGTTACTTATGCGTAAGTTTGAAGAAAAAGCAGGTCAACTTTACGGACAGCAAAAGATTCGTGGTTTCTGTCACTTGTACATAGGACAAGAGGCTGTAGTCGCTGGAACGATGTCAGTAATCAAACCTGAGGATTCTCTAATCACTGCTTATCGTGATCACGCCCACGCTTTGGCTAAAGGCGTTTCTGCAAATGCTTGTATGGCTGAATTATATGGAAAGATCACTGGTTGTTCAAAAGGTAAAGGAGGTTCTATGCACTTCTTCTCCAAAGAGCACAAATTCATGGGTGGCCATGGTATTGTTGGAGGTCAGATTCCTTTAGGTGCTGGTATCGCATTTGCTGAAAAATATCTTGGTACAGATAATGTAAATATCTGTTATATGGGTGATGGAGCTGTGCGTCAAGGTGCATTCAATGAGACATTGAACATGGCGATGTTGTGGAAACTCCCTGTTATCTTCGTATGTGAAAACAACGGTTATGCAATGGGTACTTCTGTACAACGTACAACGAACATGCAGGATATTTACAAAATGGGCTTAGGTTTCGATATGCCTTCTGCTCCGGTTGATGGAATGGATGTTGTTGCTGTACACAATGCGATGGACGAAGCTGTTCAACGTGCTCGTGCAGGTGAAGGTCCAACGTTCTTAGAAATTCGTACATACCGTTACAAAGGACACTCAATGTCTGATCCGGCTAAATATCGTACGAAAGAAGAGCTTGAAGCGTATAAAGACCGTGATCCATTGTTGTCGACTAAACATGCTATTTTAGAAAACAACTATGCGGATGACGCTTGGTTTGCAGAGGTTGAGGCTGATGTGAAAAAGGTCGTTGAAGAGTCTGTAAAATTTGCAGAGGAATCTCCTTATCCAACTGCAGATGAATTGTACAAAGATGTATATGTACAACAAGACTATCCATTTATTTTAGATTAATACTCTTTAACTTGATAATATAATAAAGAATGGCTGAAGTAGTAAGAATGCCGAAAATGAGCGATACAATGACCGAAGGGGTCATCGCGAAATGGCACAAAAAAGTTGGTGATAAAGTAAATTCTGGTGATTTAGTAGCTGAGATTGAAACAGATAAAGCTACAATGGACTTTGAGTCTTACCAAGAAGGAACTCTTTTATATATTGGTCCTAAAGAAGGCGAAGCAGTAGCTATTGATGCTGTTATTGCTGTTTTAGGTGAGCCAGGTGAAGATTTTCAAGCATTGTTGAGCGGTGATGCGCCTGCAGCTGAAAAAGCACCGGAAAAAACAGAAGAAAAAAAAGCAGAAGAAGTTTCTGGTCCAGAATCTTCGGCTAGTACTGTAACTCCTGAGGAATTGGGATGTACGGTAATTACAATGCCTTTGTTAAGTGATACCATGAAAGAGGGTGTCATTGCGCAATGGAACTTCAAAGTTGGTGATACGATTAAATCTGACGATGCTATTGCTGATGTAGAAACTGATAAAGCGACAATGGAAGTTACAGCTTATGCTGATGGTACTTTATTATATGTTGGCCTTGAAGCTGGACAAGCGGCAAAGGTTAACGACATCATCGCGATCGTTGGTCCTGCAGGAACTGATATCACACCTTTGTTAAATCAAAAATCTGCACCTGCAAAGGCAGAAACTGCTGAAGCTCCTAAAGCTGACTCAGCTGCTGCTGTAACTGCCGCACCGGTAGCATCGACTTCAAGCGATGATTCTCGTGTGAAAGCTTCTCCTTTAGCACGTAAAATTGCACAGGAGAAAGGTATCAACTTAAGTGATATCAAAGGTTCCGCAGATGGTGGCCGTATTGTGAAGAAAGACGTAGAATCATTTGTTCCTGTTGCTGCACAACCTGCGGAAACAAAAGCTGCAGCCGCTCCTGCAACAGAAGCAAAAGCAATCACTTTACCTACATTTGTTGGTGAAGAGCGTTATACTGAAAAACCAGTTAACCAAATGCGTAAAACTATTGCGCGTCGTCTAGCAGAGTCATTGTTTACAGCTCCACACTTCTATTTGACTGTATCAATTGACATGGACAATGCAATGGCTGCTCGTGCGCAGATTAATGAGGTTGCTCCAGTAAAAGTTTCTTTCAATGATATCGTTGTAAAAGCTGTTGCTGTTGCCTTGAAAAAACATCCTGCCGTAAACTCTTCATGGCAAGGTGATAAAATCCGTTTCAATGAGCATACCAACATTGGTGTTGCAATGGCTGTTGAAGATGGTTTATTAGTCCCTGTTGTGCGTTTTGCAGATGGTAAATCATTGTCGCATATCTCTGCAGAGGTGAAAGACTTCGCTCAAAAAGCGAAAGCTAAAAAATTACAGCCTGCCGATTGGGAAGGATCTACATTTACAGTGTCCAACTTAGGTATGTTTGGAATTGACGAATTTACATCCATTATCAACTCACCAGATGGAGCAATCCTTTCTGTTGGTGCTATTCAAGCAGTTCCTGTTGTTAAAAACGGTGCTGTAGTTCCTGGTAATGTAATGAAAGTGACATTGGGTTGTGATCACCGCGTGGTCGATGGTGCAACTGGAGCTGCATTTTTGCAAACATTAAAATCTTTGGTTGAAAATCCAGTAAGATTATTAGCATAATCCTTTAGTTGAGGAATTAAAAGCCACTTTAGTAATAAGGTGGCTTTTTTTATGGCCTTAATTGGTTAATCTTATGATAGGGAAAAGTTTTTTTACCTATAGTTTTCCATCGTTATCCATTTGTTTGAAGTAAGCCCAGGTTGTCCGTTGCTAGAGTGAAAGAGACTGCGCACATAAAAAAGGTAACATATCCGATGAATATCAATTATTGTGGTGAAAAATTCGTTTTTTTATACTAAAATCTTCATTTTAGCATTATTATCAGTAGGCTGGTCCTTCTATTACGAGCTTCAATAATTTAATGTTGTTTAGAACAAAGGAAATAGGAGGTATTTATTGATAAACAATACATAAAACACAAAAATCCGGGAGACTTAGTATAGTGAAATTATTTTTTTTAAAGGGAATGGTCGCTCTTTTGATGGTATCTACAGTGGCTTGTAGTTCAAAAGAGAAAAAACAGAAGGAAGCAGCAATAGCGCAGGCAAAAGCAGATAGCACGAGACTCGTCTATAATCCAAATAATGCAGATCAGAAAATCGATGCTTTTATGAAAAACCTTCATTCAAAAGCTGCATTCAATGGGAACGTTCTTGTTGCTAAAGATGGGAAAATCTTATATCAGAATATATTCGGCTGGGCCAATTACTTAAAACGGGATAGTCTAAAAATAGATGACAAATTTGAACTCGCTTCAGTTTCTAAACCGTTAACAGCTGTCGGAATTTTGAAGTTAGTGGAGGCAGGAAAGCTACGTCTCGATCAAACGATCAATGACTTCTATCCGGATTTTCCTTATCCTGGTATTACCATAAAAATGTTATTGACACACCGCTCGGGATTACCTAATTACGTTTATTTTTCGGAGGAACATTGGCCTGATCGCAAGAAAGGAATGACAAATCAAGATGTGATGAAAATGCTGACCGAATTTAAGCCTAATCGCTATGGTGCGCCAGGAGGCCGTTTCTTTTACAATAATTCGAACTTTATGGTCTTAGGGGCCATTATTGAAAAGATATCAAAGCAAGATTATGCGACGTATATGAAAGATAGCGTATTCAATGTTGCCGGAATGACAAATACAGCCGCACTCTCTAAGGCCGTGTATGATAAAATTCCGACCAACGTTATCGGGCATGATAAGGTATGGCGAAGATCGGTGGTGCAAAATTTTCAGGATGGACCGCTTGGTGACAAAGGAATTTATAGTACAGTGCGTGACCTTTATCGTTTTGATCTGGCTTTGAGAGATGGACGATTGTTAAAGCAGTCAACATTGGATTCAGCATACCGAGGATATCCCGATGCCAAAAAAGGAATTTTTAGCTATGGTTATGGTTGGCGTACCTTTGAGCATGGTAATGATCATATCGTATACCATACAGGCTGGTGGCACGGTTTTAGACATATTTATGTAAGAGATTTAAAAAGAAACATTGTTATTGTTTTACTTTCTAATATGACCAATGGAAGCTTGGTCAAATTGGATGAGCTTTATAAAATCATGGGAATGCCGGTATTGCGTAAAAATGCCTATAGCAACCATGGTGATTTTATCATCGATGAGTAATTTTTGAGCGATGCTACTTTGAGAATTTAGATTATCTTCTTTATCCTATTGTAACGAGAAGGCAAAGAAGATAATCTACATGCCCTGAGTATGCATGCAACAGGTAAACACAAAAGATATAAAAAGGGATGAAAAAAACATTGATTTTAGGTGCTAGTACCAATCCTTCACGTTATTCGAATAAAGCCGCAAATATGTTGCATAAACATGGGCATGCTATCGTTAATATTGGCTTGAGTGGAGGAGAAGCCGCCGGAGTTCCTATTGAAAAGAAAGGTGATATCCATACAGATATTGATACGGTGACAATGTATCTTAGTGAGCCTAATCAGAAAGAATATTACGATTATATATTAGCGACGAAGCCAAAACGAATAATATTTAATCCTGGTGCGGAGAATTCAGCATTGGAACAGCTCGCTATGGAGCACGGTATTAAGACAGAAAGAGCCTGTACTCTTGTCTTGTTGAGTACAGGGCAGTTTTAGATTTTGGATTTATGAAGCAATTCAACCGATAGGTACTTCGTGATAAAATAATTTGTCAGACCCACGGTATTGCTGTCGAGATTTAGGCTTGACACTTTTATGTCACAATGTTCCTTCAATATTGCCATGGTATAAGAATTGATGGCTTGCTGTATCGGAATCGTGATCAGTTCATTTGCTTTTGCAATTTTCCCCCCCAATACGATCAATTCGGGGTTGAGGAGCTGTATCAAGGATGCAAATGCTTTCCCTAGATTTGTCCCTAGTTTTGAAATCTGGTTTATTGCAAATTGATCACCTTTGTTTGCAGCTTCAATAATATGCGTTGGTGTTAAATGTTGTAATTCATCGGGTTGCAATTCGTTTAATTTAGTCAGCTCTCCTTTCTGGATTTCCTGTTTCGCATTGTTGACTAAAGCAATTCCGGAAGCTACGGTTTCCAAACAACCTCTTTTCCCACAGTAGCATAGTTCGCCATTATCGATAAAGGGCATATGTCCCACTTCGCCGGAGTAGCCATCACGTCCCAGATAGACTTCGCCATTGGACACGATTCCTAAACCAATCCCCCAATCCATTAGGATAATTAAACTGTTTTTTGTGTTTTTTGCCAATCCAAATTTCAATTCAGCATAAGCAGCGCCTTTGACGTCATTGAGAATGAAGACTGGTTTTTTATATATGCGCTCAAAATAATTTGTTATGGATTGATTGTCGTCATGTAAAAAAGTCTCGTTGGTACCTTCTTCAGCGTTGATTAGCCCAGGCATACCAATGATAATCCCTGTTAGGTTCTCGATATCAACTGATTTATCGATAAGATATTGATCAACGATTTGTGTGATAGCGGCTAGATTTTCTCCATTGCGAGATAATTCATTATCCAGCTCAACAGTTTCAGCAATAATGTTCTGGTTGTTGTCCATTATGCTCATAGTGATAGAGAAACGTTGGAGCTCAATCGAAAGCACCTGAAACAATCCATCACATAGCTTATATAAATTGGGTTTACGTCCGCCAATAGATTCTCCTTTGTCAAATTGACGGATAAAATCATCTTCCAGCAACTCTGCAATGAGGCTATTCACCGTAGGCAGGCTTAAATAGAGGTTTTTTACAATGTCATTTACCGATACAGATCCTAATTCGGCTATTAATTTTATAATGGAGATTTTATTGAACAGATTTTTCTTTTCAGGTTTACTCTCCAATTTTTTGTTAATCAGTAAGTTTACGGCTTTAGTCATAAAACATCATATTTTGAAATAGAATCCTCAGGGCTTTAATTTAGCAAAAGTTTTGGAATCATTGGTTATTTTTCTCACTTGACAAACAAGTAGGCTAATTAGCAAAAAGGGGATAAGATTCCTTATCCCCTTTCTACGTATAAGTTAAGACTATTTGAGTTTTTTTACTCGAATATCTTTAAAGAATACTTCGGTACCGTGTCCAAGGAACCCGATATGACCAGAGGTTCGTTTAAGTCCAGGATGTTGTTTGCCATCCAAGGTTCCGTTTTTGCTTGCCTCGGCGATATCCGCATCAACAATAACAGCGCCATTTAGTGTAACTTTGATACGATTTCCTTTCACGACTATTTCCTCGGAGTTCCATTCACCTACAGGTTTTAAATGACCTTTTTTGGCAGGAACAACACCATAAATCGAACCGTGATATTGGTATTGCTTCAAGTCTTTATAAACATCTGCGCCATCATCAAGTACCTGGATTTCCATTGCCTCATATGCGGCGTCCCCCTCTAGAGGAGCCCTTATTCCCACACCATTGTTGGCACCAGGGGTCAATTTGAAGTCGAAGCGATAAATGAAGTCTGCGTATTCTTCTTTTGTGTAGAGGTTTCCACCAAATTTTGCATTTGGATACACCCAGATATAACCTTCGTCATTGATGACATAGGCTTGGTTTTCTGTCCACTTGTCGAGGTTTGTTCCATCAAAAAGTACTTCAAAACCTTCTTTTTTCTCTTGATCGCTCAATTTAAAGATTTGCTTTCTTGGGAATTCCTTGATAAAAAGATCTCTATAATAAACAACTGAACCATGCGCTTGTAACTCAATTTGTTCGGTAGGGAAAATGGATTGGTTTCTATCCCAATAGTTTTCAAGAGGAATATTATCAGTTACTAACTGTCCATTTAACCAAACCGTGACTTTATCGTCTACCATTTTGATTTTAAACGTATTCCATTCGCCGGTAGCATTGTCGGCAACCTTCAATGGTTTGCTTTCATTTTTCTGGTTGTTATATAATCCACCAGAGCCAACTTGGGCACCGACTCTTGTATTCGCAATATCCCAAATCTGTACTTGTGGAGTACCTCTCAAGTAAATACCGGCATCACCTTCTATACCACCATAGTTCTCCAATTTCCAATCTACAAGCATTTCAAAATCGCCATATTTTTTTACGGTAGCCAGGTTATCTCCTTTACCACTGAAGGTAATTTCGCCATTGGATGCTGTCCAGCCTTTGCGCATGATGTCATCGGCTTTAGCTTGTTCTGCTGCTAAAGTTTTCTCGTTCATCTTACTACGTTTGATCGGATCCGCTACCAAACCTTTCCAGCCACTTAGGTCTTTACCATTGAACATCGAAACGTAACCCTCTTTGATGGGCATTTCAGCGAGATAGCGAACAACGGCTTCTTTAAGGTATCCACTTTCACTACCCGACAATTTACCGATTACCTGTTCAAGAACCTCTCTGACCTTTTTTCCATAGAACTTGTTGTCCATTGCAATGTTCATTGCTACATTGGCAGCAGTTCCGCCCAGTTGTGCATCGTTCATTAAGTCGGCGGCAAAAACTAAAGACTGGTATGTTCCTGTAGGTTGTAACACCGATAATGCTGCTTTTTTCTGATCTGCTGTTTTGGCAACGCTGAATGCATCTCTTAATAACAACGTTTTCTGTTCAGGCGTATTCGAAGAAGAAGAAATTGATTTAATTAATCCCCGGTATACCGTATTGAACAGATTATCGTCTTTTTCTGTTCGGGAAAGAGATACCAATTCTGGAAGTGCGTTGGAGGAAGACCAGCCAGCCAAAGATTCAATTGCTGCTGACCGTAGACTTGTATTATTATTGTTAAGGTATGCAGTTACAGCTTTCAATGACTGTGCGTCACCAAGCCCAGCAAAAATAGGGAAATATTTAGCGGTATTAGGCGCTGCTGATTTCGCTATATTAGTTGCTAGTTTTTCTGTTAATCCTTTTGAATTTGTGCTTGACTGAATCACATTGACAATGGCACGCTGCAATAGAACGGCAGATTTATTATCTGTCGTATTGTTTAGCCTATTGAATAGTTCTTCTAAATCCGACTCCTGGGCAACATTGGGAAGTGCTTTGTTGATCGCTTCTTCGACAGCAGGATTTGAACTCTTTATTGCTAATACAGCTTTGGATGACGCATTGTTGGAACGTTTACTTAAAATATCCAGTAATTGAATCTTTTTGTCGTCATCTACCGTGGCGAGCGCATTGTTGACATCGGTAACAACATTTGCATCTTTAGATGATAGGATCAACGCCTTTACCGAATTGTTGATCTGTTGATCTGTGTTGAGAGCCTGGATTAAAGTATTGGTTTCTTTTCCCTGTGATAGTGTATTTAGTGCACTTAATCCAGCTAATTTAGTTACTGGAGATTGTGTTTTATTTACTAACGCCTGGATTAGTTTTAAACTGCTTGCCGAACCATTGTGGGCTAAGTAGTTCAATACACTTTCTTGAACTTCAGGCGTACCCTTGCTTGCTAAAGCAAGCAAGCTTTTTGCGTCGCTGCCCTTTCCGTATTTTCCGAGTAATTGTAAAGCAATGTTACGGTAAGCACCATTATCGCTCTTAACTGCTGCTAATAAGTTCTTTTGTTGTTTCGCCGGGTCAAGAGTTGTCAATAATTTAAGCGATGCAATTTGACCGTTGATTGATTTGGCTTTTTGGGATTCTTGGAAAAATTTGTTCAGAAACTTGATTGCATCTTGATCATGCTTATTGTCGATCAATGCTTGGGCATAGTCGATACCAAGACCAACCGCATCAAATTTGTCGTAGCTGTAACCTGCAGCAGTTAGTTTTTCCTGGAACAGCGATTCAGAAGCTGTGCCACCTATTTTGCTTAATGCGATTAATGCTGTCCGTTGAAAACCGTCCGAATTATATTTTTTGGTCAATCCCAAAATAGCATTTTCAGCATTTTTATCCTTTAAATCTCCGAGTGCAGTAACTAAGGCAATAGCAGTTTTCTCTGTCGTTGACGCAGCTAAAGCTTTTTCTAATGCTGCTGTCGACTCAGGGGTACGAATAGATACCAGAGTTCTCGCTGCAGCATCGGCAAGATAATCGTTTGCCAAGCAATTTGCGACAGCGGGTATAGCGGTATTATCTGCACATTGACGTAATAGGCGTAGGGCAAAGACCTGATTTGTTGGTTCACTCAATTGCGAGATGGATTTTGCCAAACCTTCAACAAAAACTCTTTTATGCTGTTCTTTACCTGGTTGATTTACATAGAATGAATAGCTGTTTGCTGCAAATTCTATCGGAGCATTATTGCTTCCCGGTGCTTTAAGTCCCTTGAGGAAAGTGACAACGTCGTCAGACGAAAAACCTTCCAACTCATGCATGGCAAGCAAAAATTTTTCTTTTTCTTCGGCAGGCTGCTGTGCCAATACGTCTGCTATTTTGGTTGCAGTCGTTCTATTTTGTGGTTGCTGAGCGTAAGTTGCACTAGATATAAGAAGCAATACAGTCAGCGAATTGAATATTCTTTTCATTGGGATTTCTTTTTAAATAGACCAAGGGCCTCTCATTGGTTGGTGAATCAATCTATTTGCGGCGTCATCATTAATAAATAGCTCGTTTTGAGAGTCGTATTTTAATGATCTGTTTAGTCGCAATGCTGCTAACCCCATGTTGACCAAAGTACAAGAACGGTGTCCATTGATTTCATTCAGTGCAAACTTTTCTCTTGTGCGCACAGATTCCAGGAAGTCGGTAATCTGTGGTGCTGGTTCAGGATATTGTGCAAGTTTTCTTTCCAAATCTGGTATATCTGATTGAAACCCTCGATATAATTTACCTTTTGGACCTTCAATATAGGCTGCCTTTTCATCTTTCGCTTCACCATCTAGAATGATCTGACAACCATCGGCATAGGTAAATGTAATTCGTCTCCATGTGCCCACGGCATCCGGATGTTGCTGCGGAGCATCAACGTCAACAGTAACGGGACTTTCGTTGTCTTTTCCTAAGAAGTATTGAACAGGATCCATATAGTGTTGTCCCATATCTCCTAGGCCGCCGCCATCATAATCCCAATATCCTCTAAAGGTCGTATGTACACGGTGCTTATTATAAGGTTTGTATGGTGCTGGGCCTAGCCAAAAATCGTAGTCAAGTTCCGCTGGTACTTTCTCTTCCGGTAGGTTTTCCTTTCCTACCCAATAAAATTTCCAGTCAAAGCCCGTATGTTTGCTTATCGTCACTTTCAAAGGCCAACCCAACATCCCTGTATCAACTAATTTTTTGATTTTGCTTACGGGAACATTCATTCCATAAAAATCATCCTTAAAACGAAACCAGGTATTTAAACGAAAGATATTACCATGCTGTGCAATGGCTTCTTTCACTTTTTTACCTTCACCGATAGTGCGTGTCATCGGTTTTTCACACCAGATATCTTTTCCTGCTTTTGCCGCTTCAATGGACATCAGTCCATGCCAATGTGGCGGAGTAGCAATATGTACGATATCTACTTCCGGAGATTTAATCAACTCCCTAAAGTCATGGTATTCCTTCACACCACCGCCTAAGTCTGCTTGTGCTGCCGCCAGATGGGTTTTGTCCACATCACAAATAGCTACTGTTTTAGTTCCGGCGTAGCCAAAGTGTCCACGCCCCATATTGCCGACACCAATTACACCTTTGGTTAGATGGTCGCTCGGAGCAAGATAGCCCTGTCCTCCGAGTACAAAGCGTGGTACAATAGAAAATGCCGCAGCACCGACCACGGATTTTTTTATGAAATCACGCCTTGATGAATTCTGTTCTTTCATTTTGGTTGGATTAGTTGTTTTATAATTGATCCACTATTAGGCTGTTAAAAATAACGGCATTGGATATTTAATCTTAAAAATAGATAAAAAACTGATAAATGTAAACTGATAACTAAAATTTTACTTATTGTTTATTTGTGTTTTATTAAAAAATAACAAAAGAATACTGTTGAATTCATTTCTTTCATATATAGTGTCCAATTTTTGCCTATGCCACGTCATTGTGTCTGCTAAATTGTTACATTTCAGCTTGGTAACCGACCTGTCGGATAGATTCGGAAAGCCCTACCGATCAATTTTTCTCAATCGTTTTCGTAAAAGAGGCTTGATTTCAGTCGAATAATCCAGCATCTTTATGGTCGCTCTGATAGCATTAAATCCTAATGATGAATCTAAGAATACTATTTTTACTCGTTTGCATCCTATGCCGGCCATTTGGAGGATCAGCTCAATTTAGAATTCCCGTGTTGGGTCATACGATCTATGAAGGTGTATTTACCGGAAATGGTCTACTGGGAACGATGACTTACTTAGCCGGCAAGAATTCAATGCGTGTGGATATTGGACGAACTGATGTTTATGATCATCGCGCGAATTCGGCCGATAAATTGTTTGATCAGGCGCGTATGTCGTTAGGTCATTTTGAAATGGAATTTGAAAGCCCTATTGTACAGGCACAAGGAGAAATTTATTTAAAAGATGCTTATGCAGAGGCGAAAGTCAGCACGGATAAGGGCATAATGAGAATTCGGACAACCACCTTATCGAATGACAATATTATCTTGCTGGAGGTATTTAAAAAAGATTTTAACGGGAATTACCAGCTTACATGGAAACCCGACGAAGCCATCAGCCCAAGGATGGGATTCAGCTATACGCAAAAACCGAAAAACTATCCGACAAATCCAAAAGGCAGTTTTGGTACACAAGGCGGAATTAAATATTTTGACCAGCCTCTCTTAGCGGGGGGAGGGTATGTAACGGCTTATTGGAGCAAATCTGATAAAGAAGTGGATACCTATTTAATTTCTGTAGATTATAGCCAGCATGGGACTGCTTATTTCAAAAAGGCGATTCATTATGTTCGGAATTTTAATGCGCAACAGTTAACGAAAGGACTGGCATCCCATCGCAAGTGGTGGACAAACTATTTTAAGGCATCGACGCTAGAATTGCCAGATACGGTTTATCAGCGATTTTATGATATGCAACTGTATAAGCTTGCCAGTGCAACAAGGTCAGATAAACCCGCCATGGATTTACAGGGGCCATGGACGAGTCCAACTCCTTGGCCAGCTTACTGGCTTAATCTTAATATGCAACTTGCTTATTCACCAGTTTTCAAAGCCAACCAGCTCGGTATTGCAAACTCGCTGATCCAGATGATTGATCGAAATAAAGATAATTTAAGACAGAATGTTCCCGAGCCTTATCGCTATAATAGTTTGGCTGTAGGTCGCTCCTCGGGACCAAGTTTATGGAGTCCGGTTCTTCTGGCAAAAAATGTTGCGCTGGAAGGCGCTTCCGATGGAGAAAAAGAATTGGGAAATCTCGTTTGGCTTCTGCATAGTTATTATCAGTATTATCGAGCGACCCTTTCTCAGGAAGTATATGATCGCTTGTTCCCGCTACTGAAGGAAGCTATAAATTATCATTTGCACTTATTGCAAAAGGACCAACAGGGTAAATACCATATCGGGGTGAAAACCTATTCACCGGAATACCCTAAAGGTTATGCTTATGATACAAATTATGATCTTTCCATTTTCAGGTGGGGACTCAAGACACTTATAGAGCTGGATCAAGAAAGAGGCGGCAAGGATAAACTTTATGCGGTCTGGAAAGACGTGTTAGCCAACTTGATTGATTATCCACAAGATGCCGATGGCTTTATGATCGCAAGAGACCTTCCCTATGGTGAGTCGCATCGTCATTATTCGCATCTCATGATGATTTATCCGTTTTACGACATAAACTGGGATCAGGCAAATAACCAAGCGCTTATTGAACGTTCTATTGCACATTGGCAGAGCCAAAAGCAATGGTTACAGGGCTATTCATTTACGGGTGCTGCCTCAATGTATGCCATGATGGGGAGAGGAGATTCGGCTTTGGCTTCGCTGGATGTTTTGTTACAGAAATATATTAAATCCAATACACTATATGCCGAAAGCGGTCCGGTGATAGAAACCCCACTCGCAGCGATGGCGAGTATTCAAGAACTGTGTATGCAGTATTGGAATGGCATATTACGTGTGTTTCCTGCAATTCCTTCTAAATGGAAGGATGTTTCCTTTACCAATTTTTTGACAGATGGTGGAAATCTCGTATCAGCGGAGCGTAAAAATGGAAAAACGGTCGGCATCCAAATCCGAAGTCAATATGGCGGTCGTCTACGTTTAAAATCCGATATCGGAACACCAGAGGTAAAAATACAGGGAAAAGGTACCTTTACTGTAGCGCAAGACGGAATAATTGATCTGCAGCTCGATAAGGGAGCAGTCGCTTTGATCAACGCACATGGATAATCGAGCTTAGAGAAAGGAAGACAGGAAAAGCTGGATAGGCAGATGCTTTGAACCCACGCTCCATATTAAAATGGAGAAAAGAGCTGATTATTTAACTATAGAATTGACGCGCTCATGCGCTGACCAAATAAAAATAAACGAATAAAAAATAATGAAATTAAAACAACTTTCTGTGTTATTATTGGCCGTTTTGGGCACTTCGACTGTCGTTCAGGCCCAAACAGCAAAACCGAATCTATCCAAAGAGTTCATTCAGCAACAGTTAGATGCTGCAGCAAAGCAAATAAAAGTCCTGGTGAATGAAACGCCGGCAGAAAAGTTTCCAAAAACTTTCGAAAATGGGAAAGAGGTATTTTCTTCATCCAGTTGGTGGTGTTCGGGCTTCTATCCGGGGACATTGCTGTATTTATATGAAGGCACCAAAGATGAGGGATTATTAAAGAAAGCAACTGAGAAATTGACGTATCTGGAGAAAGAAAAGAACAACAAGGGTACGCATGACTTAGGATTTATGTTATTCTGTAGTTTTGGAAATGCACTTCGTCTCACGGGAGATACGCAAAAGTATGAGCCGATACTCAGTACTGGTGCGAATTCCCTAGCATCTCGCTATAGTCCCGTTACCAAAACAATTCGTTCTTGGGATCACGGATCATGGCAATATCCTGTAATCATTGATAACATGATGAATTTGGAATTTTTGACACAGGTATCTAAAATGACTGGAGATAAAAAATTCTATGACATTGCGGTAGCTCATGCCGAAACAACCTTGAAAAATCACTTCAGAAAAGATTATAGTTCCTACCATGTGATCGATTATGATAAGAAGACTGGTAAGGCTATTGGAAAAAAAACACTTCAGGGTGCATTTGATGAATCGGCATGGTCAAGAGGGCAGGGATGGGCACTCTATGGTTATACGATGATGTATCGCGAAACCAAGAAGAAAGAATTTTTGAAGCAGGCACAGCAAATCGCAAAATATATCTTAAGTAACCCAAATATGCCTGCTGATCTGGTTCCTTACTGGGATTTTGATAAAGATAAAATTGCGCAGTCGGACAAAATGTATCCAAATAAGGACCTTCGGGATGTGTCGGCAGCGGCATTGTATGCATCGGCTTTATTAGAACTTTCGCAATACACAAAGGGAAGTGAGGCCGTGAACTATTTTAACAAAGCAGAAATTATTCTTAAAAACCTGTCGAAGGCGCCTTATCTTGCTCCTTATGGTCAAAATGGCGGTTACATTTTACAACATAGTGTTGGAGCGTTGCCATTGAATTCCGAAATCGATGTGCCTTTGACTTATGCAGATTATTACTATGTTGAAGCCTTGGTGCGTTATCAACGCCTATTGTCAGGAGAGCCAATGATCAAAGAGATCGCTAAATAGGACCATCAAAGAAAGCTTGTCGTTGATAAATTAACTCGTTTTAAGTACACAGGTATAGATAAAAAAAGAGATGTTAGAGACATCTCTTTTTTTATGGGATAGGATCTAGACTACTTTGAAATATCACTAAGTTTCAGTGGTCTGGCTAGAATTTGTTGTTTGCTCTGACGGATTGTATCCGAACTGTTTTTTAAATTCCTTACTGAAGTATTTCCTGTCGGAAAAGCCTACGGCATAAGCGATTTCACTGATATTCATTGCGGATGTTAGTAACTCTTTCGCTTTGTTTAGCCTATACGTTTTTACATAATTGTTGAGTGACAAATTGGATATGGCTTTTAGCTTGCGATAGAGGATTGGTGCGCTCATTCCCATTGTTCGCGCTATAAAATTGACATCAAAGCCATCTGATTGGATATTTTCTTCAATCAACTGATTTAGGGATGAGATAAATTGTGCATCGAGTTCATTGTCGAATATAGCCGTTTTGACTTCAAATTCCTTGCTTCTTTTCTGACTGACCGCTATGAGATTGTGTGCAGAAAGAAAAAGCTGTTTATTGTCGAAAGGTTTTGTCAAATAGATGTTTGCGCCATGCTCTAAGGCCAACGTTTGGGAATCGTTGTCGGTTACCGCAGTCAGCAAGATGAATGGTATATGGCAGGTCGTCATATTTGTTTTAATGGCCTGGCATAGCTGAGCACCGTCCATGTAAGGCATCATCAGATCCGAAATAATCAGATCAGGGATATATTCCAATGCTTTAGAAAGGGCTTCCTCACCATTGACAGCAGTAATAATGCTGAAGTTTTCCTCAAATAGACTGACAACGGCTGCTAATAATTCGCTATTGTCCTCTACAATCAAGATGGTCTGCTTTAAGGAAATATCCAGCGTGCCTAAATTCGTTGTGTTTGCTTCCTCTGTCTCTTTTGTTAATATTTCTAGCGGTATAACTCCGGTTTTTTGGTTTATTTGCTTGGGGAGACTAACAGTAAATACAGTCCATTGGCCTTTTTCATCATTCATCGTTGAGCAGCGAATATCTCCTTCGTGCTGCTGCACAATTTGTTTGGTAAGTGCTAGACCAATACCTGTTCCGATCACGTCATTAGCCTGTTCTTCACGATAGTACTCTTCAAATATTTTAAATTGGTTGTCGGTAGCGATACCGATACCATTATCGATAATACTGATCGCTATTGTGTGATCATTTTCGATAAGATCCAGATAAACTGTGCCATGTTCTGGTGTGTACTTGATCGCATTTGATAAGAGGTTAAACATGACTTTATCAAATTGTACAGTATCTATGGATTGTAGCCCCACAGCATCCAGCTGCCGGATATAGTAGTTGAGGTGTTTTGCTTTTGCAAGGTCATTTAATAGGTAGAATGTATCTTCTATATATTCCCGAAAAGAGATGTCTGTTTTCTTCAGTACAAAGTGTTTGTCATCGAATTTTTTAAAATCCAGTAGCTCGTTGATAACACCCAGGAGTTTACTGGCATTCTTTTTTATCCGTTTTACCTTGTTCTGGGTAGAAGTAAGATTGGCTGTTTCGGAAATAATTTCATCCAAAGGAGCCGTTATCAAAGTCAGTGGTGTACGGATTTCGTGGGATATCTGTGTGAAGAACTTTATTTTCTTTTCCTGTTCCCGTTCTGAGTTGATCAACATCTCACGTTCGACAACAAACTTGATAACAAAATGTACACCGAGAGTAAACAAGCCGGCATACAAAAGATAGGCCCACCAGGTCCTCCAAAAGGGAGGTTTAATATCGATATTGATCCGCAGGGGTATGCTGCTCCAGATACCATCGTTGTTACTGGCGAAAATGGTCAAGGTGTGCATACCTGTAGGAATATTGGTATATCGTATAGAGGGGGTATTTGTTTCAACCCAATCCTTGTCGAAACCTTCGAGCTTATAGCGGTATCTGTTCTTCTGCGGTTTGATGAAATTGGAACCTGAGAAATTAATCGTTACAAAGTTTTCATCGTGTCGGAGTTTGAGCTGGTAGCTGTTGGGGTCTGACGTTTTCTGTAAACGTCCGTAGTTCAATGGCGTGTCTTCGAGAAAGATATTTCGAAAGAGTACTTCGGGGATGTTCTGATTAAAGATAATTTTTCGGGTATCTAGAGAAACTACACCATTTAGTGTCGTGACGAATAGTGTTCCTGCTTTGCTGGCAAAGACTTTGGCACCAAGTAGATTTTTGACCGGTAAACCGTCATATTGATTCAGGAGATAACGCTGTTTTGTTTTGGGATTGTAGCATATTAATCCATTTTTACTTGTAAGCCACACTTGATTGTTCACAATGATGGGCCAGCCTAAGGAATTGTTTGGAAAACGTGATACTTTGGTAAGCTTATCGTGCTGATCAAGATGATAAAGATCTTCTTTTGACGTCAGCCAGATGTCACCATTCGGATGCACATAAAATCCACCCAGGGCTAATGTATCAAGCTGTTTTATTGGTCGTATGTTTGATTCATTCGGTTTTTTGCGAAAAAGTGTCCCGCCTCTAAGAAAATAGGTCTGCTGTTTATGATCAGCTTGGATATCATCAATTGTACCTGTTTTTAATGCAGCATGATACGTTGCAGGTTTTCCTGGCTCCACGATATAGAGCCCTTTGTTGGTTCCAAGGTAAATACGGTGTGTCGGATCGACGTAAATGCTGTAGATGTTATTTTTGAGATTTAGGAGTTCTTTTTCGAGGTAAAAATGCTGTGCATTTCCAGATTGTGCATCGATAATGGAATAGCCGCCGCCATATTGTGCCGCGTAGATTTTATTATCGCGAACATAGAGGTCCTTGATCAGGTTTGACTGGGTTAATTTTGATAAAGGTGAAGTTACTCCAGTTATTTTGTCAATTTTGTTGATTCCTTCTTCTTCTGTTCCGATCCAAAACGCATTTTCTGACTCAGCAAAACTGCCGGTGATATCGCTACTGAGGCTGAGAGCAGTGCGCGAACGTGTTGAGTAATGCTGTATGGGGATGAGATCGGGGTAGATGGCATTGATTCCTCCAAAATAAGTTCCTATCCAAGTGATCTGTTGGCGATCTATGAAGATATCATAGATGGAATTTTGACTCAATGAGTTTTTGACGGAGGTATTGTGTTTATAGTTTAGGAAATGTGGCGAGCCGTTAAAGATGGAGAGTCCTTTTAGTGTACCGATCAAGAGATCTCCTTGTTTGGTTGGGACTATTTTTCTGATGTTATTGCTCAGTAGGTTGCTGTTTGATTCTGTTAAGTTATTCCATTTTTTATCAATGAAGTTGTATTGGAATATTCCGTGCAATTTTGTGCCAACCCACAGGATGTTTTTATGAAGATACATTGTGCTGAAAATCTGCTCTTTTAAAGGCAGGGGAGATGCTATAAGATTCTGGTTCGTAGAAATTTGATTATTTTTCAATGAAAAAGACGTTATGCCATCCATGCTCGCCATGATATAGGTTTCCGGTCCTGTCTGAATAATCGATTGTACTCGGGATTGGTTAATGAGTTTTTTGAGATTGTAGGTACCTGCGGTGGGGATAGCCTGATAGAGCCCTTTGTCGGTGCACAGAAATATTTTGTCTGAAAGGAACTGTATGTCGGCGACAGTAATTTTTTCTTGAAAAGGTTTTCCCTGTTTAAATACCGCTTTGCGTTTGTCGATATCGAAAATAAATAACTGCGTTGCTGTAGCAATGAAAAGGTCATTATTTGCGTTGATGGCAATCTTGTTAATGTAATCTACCTTTTTAAATACTGTATCCTGTATGAGAATATTGGTGATATTTTGGGAGTCGTATACAAAAAGGTTGGCTCCGCCACCGAACCAAAGTTTACCTTGTTTATCTTGAGCAATTGTTAATACCGCCTGTTTATCCAATACGTTCTCCTGGCTTAGTGTCTCAAATTTCAGATTCTGGGCATGACAAATGGAAACGATGGATATCAACAGCAGAAATTGTCGCGATAAAATAGGTAGTATGCTCATGGTTATGGGGTATTTGTGTCAAATTTAAGATTTTACCCCCAAATATTTATGAATTTCACCCCTCTTAATTTGCTGATAGACTCATCTTTGACCTATTAAACAACCAATTTTTATTTTAAAACTAATTTCCTAAAGTATGGCAAAGTTTTACAAAGTTGGACTGTCTGCTATGATTATGTTTACTGTGGGTGCGAGTATGGCACAACAGAAAATTTCAATTACGGGGCGGATTACAGACAGTCAAGGAGCACCTTTATCGGGTGTAACGATTCGAGAAAAGGGTGGAAAGAACGCCACTTCAACAAATGAGGCAGGTCAATATGCCATTTCTGTTTTAGAAAATGCTACATTACTGATTTCATATATAGGATATCAGGATCAAGAAATCAATCCTAAAGGGCGTTCGATAATTAATATCAGTCTGGAAAAAAACACCTCAGCCCTTGATGAAGTTGTTGTTGTGGGTTATGGCACGCAGAAAAAAGTCAATTTGACTGGATCTGTCGCTACTGTCGGTGCAGATAAACTTACAAATAGACCGATAATGAACCTTGCTGCGGCTCTAGGTGGAACTGCACCCGGTATACGTGTTACGCAGGGCAACGGAAATCCTGGAAGCGAGGATGTCTCCATTCGTGTTCGTGGTACAGGATCTTTCAATAATAATAACCCACTGATTCTTGTTGATGGTGCTGTCGCCGATATGGTTCCATTAAATACCGATGATATCGAGAATATTTCTATTTTGAAAGACGCGGCTTCGGCAGCAATTTATGGATCTCGTGCTGCTAATGGTGTCATTCTTGTGACTACTAAAAAAGGGAGGAAAGGTGAGGCGCCTAAAATAACATTCAATGCATTGTATGCACGTGAGAAAGCACAAACTGATTTGAAGTTTATGTCAAGTACCGCAGATTGGATGGAACTACACAACATCGCTAAGGTGAATGCTAACCCAACTTCTACATCTCCTGATTATACACTTTCAACGATTGAAGACTGGCGCAAAGCAAATGCTGATCCTAATGGTATTTATACTAATCAGATTACCGGGAATAGCATCCCTAATTGGTTGGCATATCCAAACACAGATTGGGCGCAGGTTCTCTTCCAGCCCCAATATTATCAGAGATATGGTGTTTCAGTAACTGGGGGTAGTGATAAATCTTCTTATCTCATGTCCGCCGGATACCAGAATAATCCTGGAACGTTGGCAAATACTGGAATGAAGAGATTCAACATTCGGACCAATTTGGAAACAAAAATTGCGGATAGAATTACTTTTGGAACACAAACCTATGCAACAAAGGAGTATAAGCAGCCAGGTAGCACTTCAATGACTTATTTGCTTCAAGCTTTTCCGGGAATGACACCAATTTATGAGGGAAAATATGGATCCAGTGAAGATCCCAACACAACAAATAAGGATAATATTCTCCAACAGGTGGCTTCGAATGGTGGAGAAAACAACTACACACGTATCAATAGCACGTGGTATGTTAACGCGGATCTTTGGAAAGGAATTATTGCAGAAGCTCGCTTTAACTATAGTGATTATATGCGTGAGGATGAAAATTATTCCCAAAACTTGCCGAGATATAGTTTTAGAGAAAGCTTTGAGAAGCCTAAAGAGGGGATAGGGAATTTAGACCAGGCAACGACATATAGATACTCTTATAAATCTTCCAGTTATACAGCGAATGCATTATTGCGTTACGCGCATACTTTTGGGAAACATGATGTTGGCGGATTAGTAGGATACGAGCAATATTATTCAAAGACAAGTGGGTTTAACGCTACAAAAAGGGGCTTATTAGACTGGGACGTAACGGATATAACTTCAGGTGCGACAATGGAATCAATTGGAGGTGACGCTAAAGCGGAGAACGCAATGATTTCTTATTTTGGCCGTGTAAACTATGCCTATGATGGTAAATATTTGTTCGAAGGAAACTTTCGTTCGGACGCGTCATCTAAGTTTGCTCCCGGACATCGCACAGGATTTTTCCCTTCTTTCTCAGCAGGTTGGGTAATCAGTAACGAACGTTTTTTTGACCCAGCCAAAACAACGGTTAATTACTTAAAGCTTAGAGGGTCCTATGGAACCTTAGGGAATACAATAAGTGGGAATTACGATTGGCAGACTCTTTATCAAAAAGTGAATAATGTATTTAACGAGTCGGTTGCGAATGGGGTTATTCAGCAAACTATCCAAAATCTTAGTTTATCATGGGAGAAACTAACGACATATAATGTTGGGTTGGAAGCCAGTTTCTTAAATCGTCGTTTGAGTGTCGAAGCCGATATGTACTCCCGAAAGACTTCTGATATCTTAACAGCAGCTATTATTTATTTGACAATGGGTAATATCAATGCACCGATGTCCAATACCGCTTCAATGAATAATAAAGGGATAGAACTAAATTTGGGGTGGAACGACAAAATCGGAGATTTTAGGTATGGAGTTAGTGGTAATATCTCTTACAACATGAACAGAGTTTCCGGATTTAAAGGAACGTTAAAGTATGAACAAGATCCATCGACTCTCGATATTTGGGGTAATCCAACTTGGCGCTATACGAATTTAGCAGATGTATCTACAGGAGGAAACGAACGTCGTGTTGAACAACATATGCTTGACGAATGGTTTTTAAGAAGGCCTTACGCAGGTACTGGAACTTATATGAAATCTGATGGAAGTGTAGATCCTAATGGTGGTCCAACAGATGGAATGATTCGTACTAAAGCCGATCTGGAGTGGGTGAAATCCATGATAGCTGCAAATTATTCTTTCAATAACAATACAGTGGGGCCAGGAGCAGCAAATATTTGGTATGGCCAAATGCTTATGGCAGATGCGAACGGTGATGGTAAGTACGGTAATGATGATGACCGTGAATTCACTGGGAAGTCTTCTGTTGCCAAATTTGTGTTTGGCTTAAATCTGACAGCAGCCTACAGGGGCTTTGATCTAAACATGCTTTTGGCGGGACGTGTCGGATCTTATCATTATATTAATGAGCGTGGATCTAATGGATCAATATTGGCAAATACAGGTGATCAATTGCCAGCAGATGCCTGGACCAAATATTATTCTTATGATGCAGTAAGAGCAAATAGCGATTATGATAATTATGATCCTGCTACAGATCCAAATGCAAATATAAATGGTAAATATCCACGTTTACTTTCTTCAAGTTCAATCATGCAGGCTAATACATTCTACCTGTATAATACCTCGTATTTAAAATTAAAGTCTTTGCAGTTGGGGTACACATTTCCTAAAAAATGGATTAATCAAGCTAAAATTAAAGACTTAAGGGTATTTGTAACAGGAGAAAACCTATTGACTTTTAAACATAAAGACTTTCCAGGAGTGGACCCGGAATTAGGTGGTTCATTGATTGTTTATCCGATCGCGAAGCTATATTCCGCCGGGGTATCAGTAACTTTTTAACTTAATCTCAGAACAGAAGGATAAGTTAATTTGAGTTTTCAATAGAGTAAGACTTAGACTAGCATCTTAATCTTAACTCTGTTTAGTCAAATAAAATAGAAATAGAGATGAAAAAAATATTAAAATCTGTCATAGCAATTGGTATAGCAAGTTCTTTATCGTCTTGTACGAAAATATTGGACCTTGCACCTAATGACAAAATATCTTCGGGAACAATGTGGTCAACGGAAACGCTGGTTGATCAAGGGGTAATAGGTGTTTACTATTCATTACAACGTCCGGTAAGAAGTGACGGAATCGTAGGGACATCTGCAAATATTGGGTATTATGCTTATGAGGCATTTGGTATGACTGGTCAAGGTGAATATAACTTAAATAACCTATTCTCCAGCGCTGTGAATCCAAGTAATTCCTATTTTTCATTCCAATGGAAATGGTTGTACGATGGTGTACATCGCGCTAACGATGCAATTGTTCATATTCCCGGTGCGACGATGGCTCAGGAAAAAAAGAATAAATTAGTAGCCGAATGTAAAGTGTTACGCGCCTTTTTTTACATGCGGCTCAATGAACTGTACGGTCGGAATGGTTTAGGTGTTCCTATTTACACCGAGCCTATCAGTCCTGCAGAAGGTAACAAAGGGCAGAGTTCAGAAGAGGAGGTTTGGGCACTTATTATTAAAGATTTGACAGATGCAATCAATGAGAGTGCTTTGCCGAACAATCAAATCCAAGGAGAAGGACGTGTGAGTAAAGGTGCCGCTTATGCACTACGTGGCCGTGCTTATCTTATGACCAAAAAATACGATCAGGCAGTAGCTGATTTTGCGAAAGTTGGAGAGAGCGGCTATAAACTCTTTTCAAATTATAAGCAATTATTTAAAGTTGCCAATGAACGTTGTGAAGAGATGATTTTGAGCGTTCAATATATTGAGGAACCTTCAGGATACGGTTCTGCCGTACAGAAGTATACCGCCGCATTTCAACAGGGAGCAAAAGATAGTAGAGGGTGTTGGACAGATTTGCAAGTAACCCCGGCCTTGGTCAATTTGTATGAAGAAATAATTGATGGTACTACTGTGCGTCCTTTTAGTTGGTCGGATTATATTCCTGAATGGAATACCGTAAATGCTTTAGGTGCGCCCAATAGAAAAGTCTTTTTTATACGAGACCAAAAAGTTAACGGAAATGATGTTCACCCTACGGTAACCACAGTAATCAATACAGAATTAAATAAATTGAATAGTACTGCGCGAGCGTTGTATCTGCCTGAGGGTAACGAAGCGCGGCTTAAAGCAGCTTATGCGAATAGGGATCCACGGTTAGCTTATAATGTAGTGACTCCTTATGCATCATTCCAAGGAGTAAATAGCAATTCCACGGCTGCAGGTATGTATACATACAGATTCCCAGTTACTGGTAAGTACTATGTAGACCAATCTGGAGCTGAGCCCAATTTAAATAGTAGTTTACCTGGTAGTTATTATACTTCTGGAAGTGCAAATGCGCAGGCAGAATTTAAGTATATCCATCGTAAGTTTGTGGGCGAAGGGTTAGAATATGCTCGTCGTGAACAAAATCCGATCGACGAACCTATTATTCGTTATGCTGATGTTTTGTTGATGTGGGCAGAAGCATTAGTCGAAATGAATGATTTACCTGGTGCTATGGCAAAGGTAAAACAGGTTAGAGATCGGGTTGGAATTCCAACAATGGCCTCTTCTTTTTCAGATCAAAACAAAGCACGGAATTATGTACGAGATGAACGGCGCCGGGAATTAATTGGTGAGGGAGTTAACTTTTTTGATGAAATGCGTTGGAAGACACTGAAAGAAACAAAGTTCAACGAAAAATTCGCGCAGCATGCTTGGGGTGGCACAGAAAATACAGGTGGTACCACTTATGAATGGATAGGTGACCAATGGTACACGTGGCCAGTCCCTAAATCTGAAATAGAGTTAAATAAAAATTTGAAGCCAACACCAGGCTGGGTTTATTAAGTAAAGAAGTTGTTATCAATCGCTCACGCAATCGTTTGCTAGAGCGATTGATTTTTTTTGATTTGTTTTTTTAGTTTAAAATAAAGATTTTTAATGTTTTGTGTAACACTTCGATTGTGTTCGTTATAAACCAATGTCAATGAAAAGAAGACTCTTATTAAAACTATTGGGCGGTGCTGGAATGGGCGCACTGGCGACATCTTTTGCTAGTGAAGTGAAAGCCAATGTTGCCGCGTCGGAAAAAAATAATAACAGCGAGAACGATCGTGCCTATTGGGTATCTATTTTACATAAGATGGCTGCTCCAATTTTAGGCAATATCAGTAAGCAACAATGGCGTAAAAATATGCCGATGGAAGTGAGTCCTACTTTCGATAGTAGAGACCCTGGAGTCGGATACCTAGAAGCTTTCGGTCGTTTGTTGGCAGGTATGGCTCCTTGGTTGGCCTTACCGGATGACGCAACTGAAGAAGGTCAATTGCGTAAAAAATTACGTGACCAAGCATTACTGGGTATACAATATGGTGTAGATCCTAAATCGCCGGATTATTTTACCTGGCGAGGCCCTTCATCCCAAACACTCGTCGATGCGGCGCATCTTGCATTAGCCTTTTTGAGAGCTCCTCAAGCTTTATGGCAGCCTTTGGACCAAGTGACTAAAAAAAGAGTAGTTGAAGAATTCAAATTGCTGCGGAAGATCAAGCCGAATGAGAGTAATTGGTTGCTGTTTGCCGCGATGACAGAGACATTTCTCTATAGCATCGGGGAGGAGTGTGCTCGTGAGAAGATCGATTATGCGGTCAATAAATTTGATCAAGAATGGTATGTCGGAGACGGTTGGTACAGCGACGGAGCCCGTTTTAGTTTTGATCATTACAATGGGTATGTGATTCACTGTATGCAGGTGGAGTCGCTACGCCATAATATTACCGCCGGCGGAAAATACAAAGAAATGTATGATAGAGCGTATAAACGAATGCAGCGCTATGCACATCATTTGGAACGTATGATCTCTCCAGAAGGTCATTATGTTGTTGTTGGCCGTTCCTCAACTTATAAGAATGCAGCGTTCCAGCCTTTGGCGACAGTTGCTTTAGAAAACAAGCTCCCCGAGGATATCTCAAAAGGACAAGTCCGGGCAGCTCTTACAGCGATATTAAGGCATATTTATATAGACAAAACCTTTGCACCCTCAGGATGGCTGCGTATGGGAGTGGTAGGTGACAAACAATCCAATCTCGCAGATTACTATACAAATGCAGGGTCTATGTATGTGGCCTCCCTATCATTCTTGCCATTGGGGTTACCGGCAGACGATGAGTTCTGGACCTGTGCTCCACAACCCTGGACTTCCCAAAAATGCTGGAATGCAGAGCAATTTCCCAAAGACTATTATGTAAGTTATTAAACAAAAAAGAATAAAAAAGCAAAAGATTA
Organism: Sphingobacterium sp. UBA7038; assembly: GCF_002494055.1. Lineage (NCBI taxonomy): Bacteria > Pseudomonadati > Bacteroidota > Sphingobacteriia > Sphingobacteriales > Sphingobacteriaceae > Sphingobacterium > Sphingobacterium sp. UBA7038. The sequence continues at coordinate 2,736 of NZ_DLAV01000030.1, read as the reverse complement.
AGGACTGGATAAAATGAAGATACAACACTATATTACGGGGGCTTTAATGATTGGACTAGGAATGCAGGGAATTTCCTGTTCCAGTCAGCGAAACTTAGGGACAGCAAAATTGGGCCTTGACAAAGAATTTGTCCGTACCAATTTAGAAGATGCACATAAACAAATCGCTTACCTCGCAGCATCGATCAATGAATCCGATATGCCCACGACTTATAAAGATGGTAAATATGTGAGTTGGGGTTCAAGCTGGTGGTGCTCTGGATTTTATCCCGGTACAGTGCTTTATCTATATGAGTATACCAAGGATGAAAAACTTTTGACGGAGGCTAAACGTAAATTGAAGCAGCTGGAAAAAGAAAAAAATAACAAAGGAACACATGATTTGGGCTTTATGTTATACTGCAGCTTTGGGAATGCATTACGTTTGACGGGAGATTCGGCTGCTTATAAGGAAATTTTAAGTATTGGAGCAGCATCGCTGGCAACACGTTTCCATGAAGCACCGAAAACAATTCGTTCATGGGACGGTGGAAGAAACTGGGATGGTCAGCCTTGGACCTATCCAGTAATCATCGATAATATGATGAACTTGGAGTTTTTGACGGAAGTTTCCAAAATGACAGGTGATAAGCGTTATCGTGATATTGCGGTACAACATGCCAATACAACGATGATCAATCATTACCGAAAAGATTATAGTTCCTACCATGTGGTGGATTACAATCCGAAGGATGGAAGTATTATTTCGAGAAAAACTGCCCAAGGAGCTTTTGATGAGTCTGTATGGGCTAGGGGACAGTCTTGGGGACTTTATGGGTATACGATGATGTATCGTGAGACTGGCGACAAGAAATATTTGGAGCAGGCTAGGCATATTGCACAGTTTTATCTGAATCATCCTAATCTTCCAAAAGACCTGATTCCTTATTGGGATATGGACCAGAACAAGCTTACTCCGGATAGTAAATATTATAGCCAGAAAGATCTTCGTGATGTGTCGACAGCTTCAGTAACTGCTTCGGCTTTGCTGGAACTGGCACAATACACAACAGGCAGTGAAAGCCAGTTTTATATCTCGAAGGCTGAGCAGATGTTGCGCTCGCTTTCTTCTAAACCCTACAAAGCAGATTACAAGGAAGCCGGTGGCTACGTCTTGAAACATAGCGTCGGCTCAATCCCACATAAAACAGAGGTGGATGTGCCTTTGACCTATGCCGATTACTATTATGTAGAGGCATTAGTGCGGTATGACCGATTGCTCCGAGGAGAAAAGGTGATTAAACAATAGACGATAAGGCACGTTTAAACTGTTCTTAAAATAAGTGTTGTTTTAGGAACAGTTTTAGCCGTTTGTGCTCTTGGAAAAAATGCAGTTCCAACCAATCCTAAATTTTCATTGGAGCATCTCCTGTTATAATAGTCGCGATAGACCCATAATATTTGGCGAGATCTGTCACCCGGATGTGTCAGATCTATACCGCTCCGTTTATACGTTACCAATATCATAAATCTAACAAAGGATGAAAACAACAAATAGTAAAGTCAGATTTATTGAAATTACACTTATTATGTTTTTTAGGGGTCGGTAAGTTCTTGTATTTCAAAATTGTATATTCTGATCAAGTAATCATTTGGACGTATTAGTAGGTAATGCACCTATTTTTTTACGGAGAATTTTTTAAAGCGATGTGCCGTTGATCTTTCAACCATAATTATTAATGGCGAGGCATCATTCGCTAATGATCGAGAAACTTTAGTCAATTTATCTAAAAGAAAGGAGGCCCTTATGATTTAGGCAAGATAAAAGCCAATTGTTGATAAGCTATATCTCAAAAAAGCTTATTGAAATAGTCAATTATTTATAAACACTTTTGAATTATGTTAAAAAAATCATTTGTAATAGCCTTTGTGTTATTTATTGTCACTGGTTTGTTCGTTCAAGCTAGAGATTTGAGTGTACCAGCAGCAGTAAAATTATCTAATAAACGAAATATAATTTCTACGGAGAATGTTGGGGCAAAAAAAAATACCAAAACGAATATTAAAACACTAAGTAGCACATTCGACTTTTATGTGTATAACTTTAGTAATTCACCCATTTATTTGACCTTTAGTGGGAATTTTCCAGGAGGAACCACACAGCATGTTGTTGTCCCTGCGAATACGTTATCTTATCCAGTCAATATTCAAAGTGGAAATTATGATATTTATGCAAGTTGTCCTAGTTGGTTAACAATGTGGTATGCGATGAGCTGCGGTCATTCGGGCTCCGGACAATCTTACACTTTCGAAAATGTTTATTTAAGCGATACTGGCTGTACATCGTTAGATGTCGGAAGCAATTAAGTTGCCCAAAATAATTAATGTTGCTGTCTCAATGTCTTCATTGGGGCAGCTATTTACTATTTCGGTCGAATACGATGGTAGAAGCCGAAAGAATTTTTGATTCGCTACATATTGAGGGCTAAGCAAATGCTGCGGTCGCTTTCTTCTAAACCCTACAAGGCAGATTATAAAGAAGCCGGTGGCTATATTTTGAAACATAGTGTCGGATCAATTCCACATAAGACAGAAGTAGATGTGCCCTTGACCTATGCCGATTACTATTATGTGGAGGCATTGGTGCGATACGATCGGTTGCTTCGCGGAGAAAAGGTCATCAAGCAATAACAGTAGCTTTTTTTAGTTTTCAACAAAGTTATTAACACGATGTGGAAAAGAAGCTGTCTCAAATTT